>JACCXM010000366.1 GCA_013697005.1 Chloroflexia bacterium
ACTTGCGGTTCGCGCCGGTGGCGCAAGAGGAGACCGAAAATGCAGGTTGGAGTGTCAACCCAAGCGTCAGCCCAGCCTCGGACTGACGATCGACCGAGAACGGACGAAACGGACGAAACGACGAAAAGGAGCAAGGCGATGCGCTACAGCAAGCTGTTCATGGCAGGACTGGTTCTGGTCGGCAGTTTCGGGCTGGCCACAATGTCCCGCGTGGAGGCCCAAGACGAGGCAGTTCCCAGTGAACCGTCTCATGTCGAGACCATCGAAGGCAGCGATCTCAAACGGGTGACGCTGTCCGAACGCGCCGCCGAGCGGCTCGGCATCGCCACGGCGCCGGTCGTCGCGGATGAGGGAAGCGGGGCGGGGCAAACGACCATCCCGTACTCTGCGGTCATCTACGACGAGCACGGGGGCACCTGGGCCTACACGACCACGGAGCCACTGGTCTTCATGCGCGATGCGATCGGGGTCGAACGCATCGACGGCGACACCGCCTATCTGACCGACGGTCCGGCCGCCGGCACCGAGGTCGTGACCGTCGGCTCGGCCGAGCTGGTCGGCACCGAGCGCTACGGCCACTAAACCACGCGCGACGGCCCCTAGCCTCATCGCGAGGGGCCGCCGCTTCTGCCATCGGGACGCTCGTCCCCCATCGAATTTGCGAGGAGGTCCACGCCGATGATGCGTTGGATAGTCGGGTCAAGCCTCAAACTCAGATACATCGTGGTCGGGCTGGCCGTGGCGATGATGGTCTTCGGCGGCGGATTGCTCCGCGCGATGCCGGTGGATGTCTTCCCCGAGTTCGCACCACCCAAGGTAGAAATTCATACCGCCTGCATTGGTCTTTCAGCGGCCGATGTGGAAGCGCTCGTCACCGTGCCCATGGAGCAAGCACTCAACGGCGTGCCGGGGCTGGATGTGATGCGCTCAAAGTCGGTTCCCCAGTATTCGTCGATCGTGATGATCTTCGAACCGGGAACCGACCTCATGAACGCCCGGCAATTGGTGGCCGAACGGATGCAGGCGGCGATCCCCTCGTTGCCCACTTGGGCGGCGCCACCAGTCATGCTGCAGCCCTTGTCTTCGACGAGCCGGATCATGAAGATCGGGCTCACGTCAGACACGTTGTCCCTGATGGACATGTCGATGATCTCCTATTGGAAGATCAGGGCCAATCTGCTGCGCATCCCCGGTGTGGCCAACGTCGCCATCTGGGGTGAGCGGCTGCAAATGCTGCAGGTCCAGGCGGATCCGCAGCGGATGGCGGCCAACGACGTGTCGCTCGATGAAGTCATGCAGGTCACCGCGGACGCGCTCGATTCCGGGCTCCTCCAGTACTCAAACGGCGCGGTGATTGGCAAGGGCGGGTTCATCGACACCCCCAACCAGCGCATCGGCGTCCGTCACAAGCTTCCGATCGTCACCCCGGATGATCTGGCCGAGGTGGTGGTCGCCGAACGGGATGGGCAGCCACTCCGCCTCGCGGACGTAGCGAGCGTGGTCGAGGATCACCAGCCGTTGATTGGCGACGCCGTCATCAACGACGGTCCCGGTCTGATGCTGATCGTCGAGAAGCTCCCCTGGGGGAACTCCCTGGAGGTCACCAAGCAAGTCGAAGCGGCGCTCGAAGAGATGCGGCCAGGTCTGCCCGGTCTGGAGATCGACTCCACCATCTTCCGGCCCGCGACCTTTATCGAGATGGCGATCGAAAACCTGACCATGGCGCTGCTGCTTGGCTGCCTGTTGGTCGTGGTGGTGCTGATCGCCTTCCTCTTTGAGTGGCGGACCGCGCTCATTAGCGTCGTGGCCATTCCCCTGTCGCTGGTTGCCGCTGGGATGGTGCTCTACCTGCGCGGGGCGACGATCAACACGATGGTCTTAGCCGGGTTCGTCATCGCCGTCGGGGTGGTCGTCGACGACGCCATCATCGACGTCGAGAACATCATGCGCCGCCTCCGCCAAGCCCGCAAGGAAGGAAGCGACAAGTCGACGGCGGCCATCGTGCTCGACGGGTCGCTGGAGGTGCGCAGCGCCATCGTCTACGCCACCTTGATCGATGCCGCCGCTCTCCTGCCCATCTTCTTCCTCGGTGGTTTGTCGGGCGCTTTCTTCCAGCCACTTGCCATTTCGTATGCGATGGCGGTGATCGCCTCGATGGTGGTGGCGCTGACAGTCACCCCGGCGCTGGCGTTGATCCTTCTGCGTAAGGCACCAGTCGAAGGGCGTGGGTCGCCGCTGGTGCCGTGGCTGCAGCGCGGCTATGGCGCGGCCCTGGAGCGAATCGTGCGGCGGCCACGATACGCGTTCGCAACTGTCGGACTCGTCGTGCTGATGGGTATTTTCACCTATCCCCAACTTGGTCAGTCGATGCTGCCGGAATTCAAGGAGCGCGACTTTCTGATGCACTGGGTGACCGATCCTTCGACGTCGCACCCGGAAGAGGTGCGGATCACCACCCTGGCCAGCACGGAGCTGCGCGCCATCCCTGGGGTGCGTAATTTCGGCGCTCACATCGGGCAGGCGCTGCTGGGCGACGAAGTCTATGGCGTCTACTTCGGGGAGAATTGGATCAGCGTCGATCCTTCGGCCGACTACGACACGACGCGGGCCTCGATCGAAGAGGTGGTCGATGGCTATCCCGGTCTCAAGCGGGACGTCCAGACGTACCTTAAAGAGCGGATGAAAGAGGTTCTCACCGGCTCGGGATACTCGATCGTGGTCCGCGTATACGGACCCGATCAGGAAGTGCTCAAGGAGAAGGCGCAGGAGATTGACCAGCTCCTGGGCAGTATCGACGGTGTCGTCGACGAGCACGTAAGCACGCAACTTGTCAATGTGCCGCAAGTCGAGGTCGAGGTCGATCTGGCCACGGCGCAACACTATGGCCTCAAGCCGGGTGATATCCGCCGAGCGGCGGCCACGCTGATGGCTGGCGAAGAAGTGGGCGATATCTTCCGCGATGGCAAGGCCTACGACGTCGTGGTCTGGAGCGAGCCTGAAACGCGTCAGAGTCTGACCGATATCCGCGAACTGCCCATCGATACCCCTGATGGGGGGCACGTGAAGCTTGGGGAAGTGGCCGATGTTCGGATCGCTCCCACGCCGAATACGATCGCTCATGAGAATCTGGCGCGGCGTCTCGACGTCGAAGCCAATGTGCGGGGCCGCGATCTGGGGTCAGTCGCCGGCGAGGTCGAACGCGCCGTGGCGCAGGTCGAGTTCCCGCAGGGCTATCACGCCGAGGTCTTGGGCGAGTGGGCCGAGCGGCAAGCCGCCGAGCAGCAGATGCGCGGCTTCGCGGTGCTCGCGGCGGTCGCCATTTTCTTCCTCCTGGTGGCGTCGTTTGGCAACGTCCGGCTGGCGGGGCTCCTTTTCCTGACCTTGCCCTCGGCGTTGATCGGCGGGGTCCTGGCGACGTATATCACCGATCCGGTGATCTCGCTTGGCTCCCTTGTGGGGTTCTTCACGGTGCTGGGCATTGCCGCCCGCAACGGGATCATGATGATCAGCCACTATCAGCACCTGGAGCGGGAAGAGGGCGAAGAGTTTGGACCGGCGCTCATCTTGCGCGGGGCGAAGGAGCGGCTGGCGCCGATCCTGATGACCGCGTTGGCGACTGGTCTGGCGCTCGTGCCACTGGTGGTCAAGGGGAGCATCCCCGGTCACGAAATCGAGCATCCGATGGCGGTGGTGATTCTGGGTGGGTTGGTAACCTCGACCTTGCTCAACCTCTTCATCGTCCCCGCCCTCTATCTGAAGTTCGGCCGCGGGCGCGCGAAGGGCGTGCTCGCCAGCGCGGAGCCACAGATGGCCTGATGCGGCGTAAGCCCTCACCCCCCTGCCCCCCTCTCCCGGCTCGACGGGCGAGGGGGTTGGCGTTTGGTGAGATTTCACATTTCGCGCCCCAAATTGGTACGATGCGCATGGACCCACAAAGCAATGCTTCGCCGGACAGCGCTGAACCGGCCACGGATGGCCCGGGATGGACCCGGGCAATCGCTGGGTTTCCGCATGATCGGGATACGAAAAGGAGCGAGATATGAGAACACTGCACGGCCGCTACGACCGACGCGCGGTCATTCAACGCGCGATGGCCCTTGGCGTCGCTGCCCCCCTTGCGGCGGTCGCGTTGAAAATGGCGCCGGGCGCGGCGGCGCAGGATGCGACCCCGGTCGCCGCGCCAACGGGCGACCCGATCAAGATCGGCTCGCCGTACAACCTGACCGGCGGGTACGCCTCGATCGACAACCCGGCCGCCAACGGCTCCCGGCTGGCGGTCAAGGAGATCAACGCGGCCGGCGGCGTGCTCGGCCGGCCACTGGAGATCATCGTCGAGGACGGCCGCAGCGATGTCCCCACCATCACCTCGGTCGCCAAGAAGTTGGTCGAAGAGGATGGGGTGAACTTCTTGGTCGGGCTGACCGATACCTCGTACATGCTGGCCGCGGGACCGGTGGCCCAGGAAGCTGGTCTGCCGTTCCTCGATGTGGGGGGCACGGCGCCGCTGATCACGACCGTCGGCGACTACATCTTCATGCTGCCCTTCGGCGACAACGTGCAAGCGGCAGTCGCCGCCGAGTACGCCAACGAGCAGGGCTGGAAGACGGCGGCGGTGCTGCTGGACGAGGCGATGGACTACACCAAGTTCCTCGCGCAGTACTTCAAGGACCGCTTCACCATGGAAGACATCGGCGGCGAGATCGTCTCCGAGCTTTCCTACTCCATGGGTGATACCGACTTCTCGGCGCAACTGACCGAGTTCGTCAACCTCGATCCCCAACCGGACTTCCTCTTCATCTCCGCCAACCCAGGCGAGATCGGCACGATCGTGCGCCAGGCGCGTGATCTCGGTCTCACCATGCCGATCGTCGGCGGCGATGGCTATGACACGCCGCTGCTGGCCGAGCTGGGCGGGGACGCCGCGACGAACGTCTACTTCACCACTCACCAGGGGATCTACGACCAGACACCGATCTCGGAAGCCTTCACCGCGGCCTACGAAGCCGAATATGGCAACCCGCCGGAAGCGGTCTTCGCCGCGCTCGGCTATGACGGGATCTATCTCATGGTCGACGCCATCGAGCGTGCCGGAAGCATCGATGGCGCGGCCGTGCGCGACGCGTTGGCGGCGACCCAGGGCTTCGAGGGGGTCACCGGCACCATCTCCTACGAACCAGGTAGCCGCATTCCGTCAAAATCGGTCGCATTAATCGAAGTTGTCGACGGCCAGAACACGCTACTCGAGATCGTCGTGCCGGAGGTCGTTCCAGAGGCGTAGGGACATAAACCCTCACCCCCCTGCCCCCTCTCCCTGTGCGCAGGGCGAGGGGGGAAGCTCCTCTCCCGGCTCGACGGGAGAGGACTGGGGTGAGGGTTTACGTGAAGGACACAGACGCTACCTCTCCTCCGCGACGCCCGTAAAAACATCCGGCAATGCCAGCTTCAGCCCGGGCAATACACGGGACGCGACCGCTCCATCGTCTCCAGGGGCAACTGCCTCATAGCGGTCGTCCGCCAGTGCCAGCACCAACACCGACCGCGTCTCCGCATCGACGATCCAATATTCGCGCATTCCGAACCGGGCGTACACCTCCCGTTTTGTCGCCAGGTCTCTCCGCCGGGTACCCGGTGAGAGGATTTCGACGACCAGATCGGGAGCACCATCGATGGTCTTGATGCCCAGGATGTGCAGGCGATCCTGCGCCACAACGCTGATGTCAGGGATCAGCAGATTGTGCGGCGAAAACCGGATACCCGTGGGGGGAGTGAAAACCATACCAAGACCCGCCGTGTTGACGTGCCGATCGAGCACTCGGATGAGATTCATGTTGACAATTTGATGCTTGATGATCGGTACCGGCGTCACGACCAACTCCCCGTCAATCAGCTCCTGCCGGTCGCCCTCATGCTCCTCCGGAATCAGCTCGAGCTCTTCGAATGTGAGTCCGCGCGCGGTCGTCGCCATAAGCGTTCCTTCGTCGACGGTTCAGGATCGGACGCTAAATATCCTCGAACACCATCTCCAGGGTCAGCCTGAGCTCTGGCAGGACGCGGGACTGGATCATGCCCTTATCCAGGGGCGGGACGGGTGTGAAACTGTTGCCAATCCGCTCCAGCACCTCCACGGTCCCTGCCGCGGGATCGGCGATCCAATACTCGCGCACGCCAAATCGCGCGTAGAGATCGCGCTTGACCGTCAGATCGCGCCGGCGCGTCCCTGGCGACAGGATTTCGACCACGACATCCGGCGGAGCGTCGACCGCCTTAGTACCGACGACATGGGTGCGATCACGGGCGATGAACATGATTTCGAGGATCAGGACATTGTCCGGGGTGAGCCGGATGTCGATAGGAGCGTACAACACCTCGCCCAATTCCCCGGCGATGACA
>JACCXM010000373.1 GCA_013697005.1 Chloroflexia bacterium
GGGCATCTGGTGTACGAAGTCGGAAAGTAGCATGGCAGCTATCAGCCATCGGCACGCCGTCCTTGCCGAACGCCCACTCAGTGGAGGCACGGCATGCTGTGCCCCCCGCAACCTAGCCGATTGCTGATAGTGTCCGTACGTTGCGGTGCCTCAGGGCGTGGGCTAGCATCGCCGCTCGGGCGGGTTCTAATTCAGCACCGGGAAAGGATCGGCGGCGGGTGAGCGAGGGACGGAAACGACAGGCGCGGGTCCTCAAGGGATTTCGCGATTACCTGCCAGAGCAGATGATCCTGCGCCAGCGGATCATCGGTATCGCCCGCGACATCTTCGAGCGGCACGGCTTCGAACCGCTGGACACCCCCGCACTCGAATACCTCGAGGTGCTCACCGGGAAGGCCGGCGAAAACGAGCAGTTGATGTACCACTTCGAGGACGCCGGTGGGCGCGAGGTGGGCCTGCGCTACGATCTGACCGTACCGCTCGCGCGGGTCGTGGCGATGCACCAGAACGAGCTGGTCTTTCCGTTCAAGCGGTATCACATCGCGCCGGTCTGGCGCGCGGACAATCCCCAGCGCGGCCGCTTTCGTGAGTTCTGGCAGTGCGACGCCGATATTGCCGGGTCGGCGTCACCACTGGCCGACGCCGAGGTGATCGCCATCATGGCCGAGGTGCTGGAGGCGGTCGGGCTCCCGGAGTTCACCATCCGCATCAGCCACCGGCGGTTGCTGGAAAGTCTGGGGCGCGCCGCCGGGATCGCGGATGACCGGTCCCCGCTGCTGTACCGCGCGATCGACAAAATCGACAAGATCGGCCCGGAGGGCGTCGCGCGCGAACTGCAAGCAGCGGGCGTCACCGCGCAGCAAGCGAACCGGATGCTCGATCTCGTCACGAAACGGGGAGAACCGCTCTCGCTTCTGGAGGAGCTTCGCGGCGAGCTCCACGACGTCCCTGGCGCGGCGGAGGCCATCGCGGAACTGGAGCAGCTTTTTGGGGCGCTACCCGACTTCGGTATCGCGCCGCATCGCTACACCCTCGATCTCGCGCTCGCGCGCGGTCTCGACTACTACACGGGACCGGTCTTCGAGGCGTCCGTCATCGAGCCAAACGTTGGCTCCGTCGGTGGCGCGGGGCGCTATGACGGACTCGTCGGCGCGTTCCTGGGACGACCGGTTCCGGCCACCGGCATGTCACTTGGACTCGAGCGCATCATCGAGATCGTGCGGGAGCACGGATTGATGCCGCTGCCCGCCAGCGTTGCGGAGGTCAGCCTGGTCGTTTTTCCGGAAACGATGGGCGCGGCGGCACGGTTGGCGTCGACATTGCGGGAACAGGGGTTGAAGGTCGATCTCTCCTTGCAGCCGAACCGGGACGTCGGCGATCAGCTCAAGCTGGCTGACCGCAAAGGTATTCCCATCGCGGTCATTCTGGGTTCTAGCGAGCTCGCGGCGGGAACGGCGACGCTTAAGAACCTCAAGAGTGGCGATCAGAGCGTCGTCGCGCTCAATGATTTGGCAGAGGCGATACACAACGCTTTGCGCGGCGGTGCGACGACTACGCAGGCGTCCATGACACGGATGGAACCGCAGACCATGGGAGCGCAATGACTGAACCTGAGCCTGAGAACCAGCAGGACTTCGGTGACGAGTTTCAGACTTACATGCTCGTGGTGGCCCATCCCGACGATAGTGAGTTTTCTTCCGCGGGAACCGTCGTCCGGCTCAAAGACGCCGGCCGCCGGGTGGTACTGATCCAGGTCACGTCCGGCGACCGCGGCACCCAGGACGCCACGATCGATCCCGCCGATCTCGCGCGCACCCGCGAGGGTGAGCAGATGGAAGCCGCGCGCCGGCTCGGTATGGACGAGGTCGTTTTCCTGCGCTGTGGCGATGGTTCGCTCATGCCCGATCTCGAGCTGCGCGAGAAAATCGTGCGCATGATCCGCACCCACAAACCGGATGTGATCATTACCCACGACCCGTTTCGGCCCTATGCGCTTCATCCCGATCATCGCGCGGTCGGTCTGGCTACGACCGATGCCGTCTATCCCACCGCGCGCGATCCCCTCTATTTCCCCGAGCATCTCCAGGCCGGACTGGAACCGCACAAGACCGCCGAAATCTGGTTTTTCGGACCGGAGCATCCGGACAAGGTGATCGACATCAGCGAGACGTTCGACCGCAAGATCGACGCGCTGCGCGCCCACGTGACGCAGGTCGGCGATGCTGAGGAGCTCGAGCCGCGGATGCGCGACCGCGCCAAAGAGCTTGCCGAGGGCCATCCGTTCGAGATGGGTGAGGCGTTCAAGGTCGTTCAGATGCGACGGTGACTACGAAGCCGGCAGTCGACGGTCGAGAGTACGAGAGTACGAGACGGTAGGGCCGGGAGACGGCAAGAAGTCTGGCGGCCGCGGTCCGCCTGGCATCAACCGATTTCCGGTGGAGATTTGATGGACCGTTTCGCGGGGACGTCAGCCAGCGTCAGTTTGACCCGTGCCATCTCGGCTGGCCGTGACGCGTTCGGTGGCGACTGGTCACCCGATCGGATTGCGATCGCGCCCGGCCGGATCGAGCTTTTGGGCAACCACGTCGACTACAACGGCGGACCGGTCTTGGCCGCCGCTATTGACCGTTTTGTCGTCGTGGCCGCCGCGAACGAGCCTCACCAGCACCAGTCGCTGCGTGCGGTCGCCGCCGATGCTCCGGATGAAGGTATCGCGGCAATCGACGCCAGCGCGCTTCATGAATGGCGGAATCCGTCACCTCCCCCTGAAGTATTCGACTATGCCCGCGGCCTGGTCGCCGCACTGCTGGAGCGTCCTTCGTTGAGGCTCAATTTGCCAGCGTCGATTGCTATCGCCGGTGATGTGCCGATCGGGTTCGGCGTCAGCTCGTCGGCAGCACTCTGCGTGAGTCTGGCCCTGGCGCTGGCGGACGGGTTCGCCAGTTCCCAAGAGGTCATCCTCCTGGCCCAGGGGGCGGAACACCGCGCCGGTACCCCATGCGGGGCCATGGATCAATCCGCCTCGGTCACGGGTGGGGTGATCGCCTTCGACAGCGCCACGCTAGGGGTCGAGCGGCTGTCACCGCCACTAGGCGATCTCGTCTTCGTTGTCGCCGATTCGGGGGTAGATCGCTTGGTCAGCGCCTCATCGTATCCGCGCCGGATCGAGGAATCGCGCGAGGCATTGGCGCGAGCGCGGCAGCATCTTGGTATGGATATTTCGCACCTCGCCGCGCTGACCTACGATCAACTTTCCACACTGGACCGGAGTGGCGTCCTGCCAGACCCCTTGGCACAACGGGCGCGTCACATCGTCGAGGAAACGGCGCGAGTCCATACCGGGCGAGCTTTGATGGCCGTGGCTGATTGGGTGCGCTTCGGCCAGTTGATGACCGAGTCTGGCCGGTCTTCGGCGACGCTTTACGAGATCAGCCATCCCCGTGTGGAAGAATTGGCCGCCGCGGCCCGAGATGTCACTGGTGTGCTGGGGGCGCGGATGATGGGTGGTGGCGAAGGAGGATCGGTCCTGATCCTGCTGCCCCGCGGGTCGGTCGACGCTCTGCGCGAATCGCTCGTTTCCGGATACTACCGGCGATATGACATGGCGGATCGGGAGGGACGGGTCCACATCTGCGCATTTGCCCCCGGCGCGGCCGTCGTCTCAGCCTCCGAGATCATGGACCGGGCTTGACGGCGAGATTCCTCGTTCCTCGGAGTGAAAACGATTTTTGACGCCGCTCTCTTACTCGATTCAGGCGAAGATCGAGCGCTTCAATTTGCGGCGGATGTCGCGGCTGCCGCGCTGCCGGTTGCGATAGGCCGTCGTCAAGTGGCAGCCGTTGATGGGATCGAGCACGAGCACGGTCCCTTCGAGGCGGCGGAAGCGGTCGTCACGACGGTCCTCCTGGGGAATATCGCGCAACCCCAGGTGAACGAAGGTCGCTTTTCCGGTGTGGTGCAGACGCCCATGCGTATAGACGTATTGCACATCCTCGGTCGTCAGATTCCGCTGCGCGAGACGCTGACTGGCGTGGGCGGACATCGTGGCCACGTGGGGATTGCGCACCATCTCGCCTCCTCTGCGCCTGGGTCGGAGCGGTGGTCCAGAGGCCGCTCAGGCGCGATAAGCGGACGTCCCAGCGGGGGCGATGCGGTTCGCCGATAGTGGCGGATGAGCGGCGGTCCGTCAACCCTCTGAGATTCCGTTCAGTATCCGGCCGCGGGATCGACCAGATTGCGCGGTGCGTCGCCACGCTGAATGCGCCGGATATTCTCCGCGATCAGTTCGCCCTGGCGCTCCCAGTAGCGAGGGGTGGCACCCGAGGTGTGGGCGGTGATCAGGACATTGTCCATGTCCCAGAGTGGAGAATCGGCCGGAAGCGGCTCCGGATCGGTGACGTCGAGTCCGGCGCCAGCGAGTTTTCCTGATTGCAATGCCGCGATCAGCGCCGCGGAATCGATCACCGGTCCCCGCCCGACGTTGTAGATGACCGCGCCCGGTTTCATGGCGGCGAAGGCCGCATCGTCGAACAGCCCACGCGTTTCGGGGGTATGGGGAAGCGTCACCACGATGTGGTCGGCGTCTGCCAGCGCCTCTGCCAAGGCGTCAATCGCGAATACCGATTCAAAGCCAGGCGGCAGCGGCAAGCCACCACGACGGCGGACTCCCGAAACTCGCATGCCGAACGCGGCGGCGCGTTTGGCGACTTCCTGGCCGATGTCGCCGGTACCCGCGATCAATACCGTTTGGTCCTGCAATTCCGCGACCTCGTCATGGGTTTCGTCATCGCGCCATTCATGGTTCCGCTGCGCGGCGCTCAAGACCGGAAAGCGCCGCGCCAGGGCGATCATCATGCCGAGTACATGCTCGGCCATGTTCGGCGCCGACACGCCACTCGAATTCGTCATCATGATGCCGCGCGCGGCAACTGCGGTGAGGTCGTACCGCTCGACGCCCGCGCCAGAGGCATGGAGCCACCGGAGGCGAGGCGCGGCCCGCAATGTCGCGTCGTCGCTGGACCAACCAACGAGTCCGTCGGCATCGCGCAGATCGTCCGGGCGCGGCGGAACCGCGACGATCATCCCGTCGGCGTCCACCCCCGCCTCTTCACCGGGGACGATGAAGCGTATCCCCGAAAATTCGATTCGGAACCGGGCAAGTGTCGCCTCGGGTATGCTCATCGTAATTAGAATGGTCCGCAGCGGGGATGAGGCTTCGTTCATGCGTTCAACCACGGCGACGTCGATCCTTTCTGTGACTGCGAGAAACATCTGGCGACGCTCGCGCGTTGCGTGCTATAGGAGACAGTCGATCTGCCCGCGGGACGGGGCGTGATGCCCACTATCGTCTATAGTTTCGGTTGGAGCCCCGCTGCGTCGTGGAGACGTCATGCGCGTCCGTAATGGTATCCGCGTTCTCAGGCAATGCCGTCTCGGCAGCTTTTCCATGTGCGCGGCGGCTGCAGTCGCGGTCCTGGTTGCGCTGACCATACCAGCGGAGACCGGAGCGCAGGATTCCAGCACCACCGAGAAGTCACACTCCCTCGGTGTGAACCTGGCGTTTCCTGATGAAGGCGTGGGCGAAGGCGAGCAATTGTGTGTCGCCCTTTTCCCGAGCACCAGTCCCGATCTGAACCAGCCGCCGCTCCTCTCGCGATGTCTCGATCCCGGTGACGCGGCAGTATCCTTCGAGGGACTGCGTACCGGTGATTACAGCGTGCTGCTACCAGGCCCGGGATCCGATCTCGCGGAGCCACGCTATCAGGGTCAGCTCGTTGCCACGTCCATTCCCGACGACCAACGGCTCGAGTCATTCGGCATCGACGTCGACGTCGGTCTGGCGGAAGATTTCGCCGGCACCACCGGCCGGGTCCAGGTCAGCGTCTTTGGGTGTCCGGCGGGAACCGACAATGGCGCGAACAGGGACGATTGGGCCGCCGAATGCCAGGCACTGGCGGGCGGCGTATTTCTCTCACTCAGCGGCACCGGCAGTATCAACGACGCCGCGTTTCAGGCCACGACGGGGCGCTCCGGTGATGGCTCTGGCATGGCGGAGTTCACCAATCTGCCGCCGGGCGCCTACGAGCTGGGCAGTGAGCTTCCGGAGAACGTGACCAACACACCGGCACTGTTCGTCGCGTCGAGCATCGATGGCAGCCTCGGTTCCCTGGATCCGAGCGACACCCTCTCGCTCCGGCCAACGGAAACGGTGGCGGTCGATGTCTACCTCGTCCTCGATCGGGGTGAGCCGACCGTGCGCGACGTCGTCGGCACAATCGATCCTGGCATCACCGGCGGCGTTGCCGCGAGCAGCGACGAGACCCTGATTCTCCTCGACTGACGTCAGCCGCCGATCTGCGACATCCCGCGCACCGTTTCGCGCTCGCCTTCGGCCAGACCATGGCCCCAGGGTTTGCGCCAGATCGCGGCGCGAATGGCCCGCTCCAGGGTGTCATCGTCCGCGCCCGCGCGCATCACATCGCGCAAATCCCCCTCATCAGGCCGCAGCAGACAGAGCCGTAGCTTGCCATCGGCGGTGAGGCGGACACGGTTGCAGGCGGCACAGAAGGGCTCCGAGACGGGAGAGATGAATCCGATCGTCCCGGCCGCTCCCGGAATCTTCCACAGCCGTGCCGGATCGGCGGCATCCGTTGCGACCGGCTGCAACGGGCCGAAGCGCGCTTCCAGTCGCATCTGCGTTTCTTCCGAGCTGACCAGACCATCGTCGTGGACGTCGCCAACACCCTCTAGCGGCATGATCTCGAGAAAACGCACCTGCCAGGGGCGATCGAGGGTGAGCGCGGCCATGTCGCCAACTTCCCGATCGTTTTGATCCTTGACGACGACGGTATTGAGTTTGATCGGGCGTAATCCCGCCGCGTCGGCGGCCTCGATGCCCTGCCAGACGAGGTCCAGGCGGCCGCCGCGGGTCATGAGCTTGAAGCGGTCCGGATCGAGCGTATCGATGGAAACGTTGACCCGATCGAGTCCGGCGGCAGCGAGATCGTCCGCTAACCGGGCGAGCAGCAAGGCGTTCGTCGTCATCGAAACTTCGCTGATGCCCGCGTGCGATTTGATGCCGCGCACCAGATCGACCAACCCGCGCCGGATGGTCGGCTCACCGCCGGTGAGACGCACTTTGGTGACGCCGACTCTGGCGAAAAGCCCGATCAGACGGAGAAGCTCATCGTCGGTGAGGTGATCGTCCCTGGGCTGAAACTTCATCCCCAAGGCCGGCATGCAATAGAGGCAGCGGAAGTTACAGCGATCGGTCAGCGAGATGCGGAGATAGGTCATCGACCGGCCGTAGGCGTCCTTGGCGACACCCGTTTCTGGCGCGATCGCTTCGCCCAGGGAAAAGAGTCGAATTGGGCTGATTGTGGGACTTGCCGCCACCATTTCCGCGCTCCACCGACTCACCAGCCGATCACTCACCAGAGTATTCAGCCGCTGAGTATTACAGGTTCAGGGTAGCACCGCCGCGGGCGGGGGTCAATTTCGTCGTGGTTCGTTGTTCGTTCCCCGCGGTTACGGCAACGGAACCGCCTCGATGGCGCGGCATGAATCGGCGGTACAGGCCGTCATCCTGGCCAGCCGCTTCGACAATGCGCGGACGAGGGAGGGGTTTGCTTCGCTCGCCAGGTTGTCAATCTGATAGGGATCCTGGACCAGGTCGTAGAGCTCCTGCTCACCGGTCAGGTACTCCACGTAGATGAGCTCTTCTGTGCGCAGTGCTTGAAATCCGGTATTTCCGGTGGAATCCTGGGGCCGGTCCGTGAAGAGCTCGACGAGGACCGTCTCGCGCCAGGTCCGCGGCGCTGGTCCTCCGTTCAGTAGCGGACCTAGAGAGCGGCCATCGACGAAATCCGGGGCCTCGACGCCGGCCCATGCGGCGAAAGTCGGGGCTAAATCTGCTTGCGAGGCCAACGCCGCAGCAATCTTGCCCTCCGGCACGCCCGGTCCGCGTACCACCAATGGCGCCAAGATCGACTCCTCATAGGGCGACCCCTTCTCCTGGGAAGCACGGTGCTCCCCGAGATGGTATCCATTGTCTGACGTGAAAAGGATGAAGGTCGAGTCGAGCGTGCCCGCCTTGCTCAGGGTTTCGATGAGCGTCGTCACCATTTCGTCGACCGCCAGGAGCGTTCGCAGCCGGTCGAGATAGTAGTCGTCGATTTGCGCGGCATCGTTGTCGCTCAATGACGGCAGGGCCCGCACCCAGGCAGGTTTGTCGCTGACGTCTGGTTCATTGAAGGAAGGTGGCCGAGGCGCGGACGTCCTGGCGAAGGCCGACGCATGTCGCGCGGCCGGCTTGGCCGGACCGTGGGGAGCACGCGGGGTCAGACACAAGAAGAATGGCCGCGTTGTGGACACGGCTTGCGTAATGAATTCGACCGCCTTGTTCGCGAACACGTCAGTTGAATAGTGCCTTTTGCCCCGGTAGGCATTTAGCTCACCGTTTTCGTTGATGACGATCGAGTTGTATCCCTCGTTCGTTACACCGGCCCACTCGGACCAGCCAGGCGGCTGATACGTCGCGGTGACGCTGGCGGGGAAATCTTCATCGTAGGGGTAGTGATCGAGGTACTTTCCAATCAGTGCGGTGGTATATCCGGCCTCCTGTAACCAGGTGGCGACCGTGGACTTCTCGTGCCCCAGGGTGTGAAATCGTCCGAATCCCCCGAACTCTCCTTGACTCCGCATGACGCCGTGATTGTGGAGATATTGACCGCGCAGAATGGAGGCCCGAGCAGGAGCGCACGATGGCGTCGTCACCATGAAGTTGGTGAAGCTGGTTCCTCTATCGACGAGCAGGGATTGCACGGCGGGCATGGCGGCAAGGTCATCGAAGCGCATGTCGTCAAGCAGGATCAGGATGATGTTCGGACGCGCCCGGTTCTGGCTCGCGACGTCCGGGACGTGGGCGCTGACGGACTCTGTCGTGACCGGCAGCACGCGCCCGAGAGAGGCCACAGCCCCAAGCGTTCCGGCACCGAGCTTTTGCACCACATCCCGGCGCATTACCCGGCGCGGCGGCGAAGATTCGACATCGTCGTCACGTCGTGGTGTTCATGGTTGAACATTCTCCCGTGGCATGCGAACGAACGCCCGTTCACGGCGGACGTGTCGTCGGTCTTGGTGACTGTTCGTCACAGCATAGCGAATGACGGTGTCAGCCGGCAGCGAGAGTCGTGAGGAAACGGGCGAGTATCATCGTTTGCACGATTGCTTGGGAAAGGAGCCAACTTGGCGCTCACCGATGCACACGCACCAGCCGTCGCGGGGCCGCTGACGCCACGGGCGCGCGCCCTGCTCCATGAGTGGGTCAGCAGTGAAAGTCTGCGCAAGCACTGTGAGGCCGTCTCCGCCTGCCTCCGCCACGTCGCCCGGCGCAACGGCGAAGACGAGGATCTCTGGAGCGCTGTCGGGCTCCTGCACGATATGGATTTCGAGAAGCATCCCAACCTGGAGCTGGCTTCCGATGGCCACCCCTTTGTGGGTGTGGCATTTCTGCGTGACAACGGCTGGGGAGAGACGGTCTGCCGCGCCATTCTCAGCCATGCCGATTACAGCGGCGTCGAGCCAGTAACCGCGCTGGAAAAGACACTCTGCGCCGTCGACGAGTTGAGTGGATTCGCGATCGCGGTGGCGTTGGTGCGCCCGGACAAGAGTATTCACCATGTCGAAGTGAAATCGGTGCGCAAGAAAATGAAGGACAAAGCGTTCGCGGCGAAGGTCAACCGTGAGGACATTGTTCGCGGTGCGGAGCGTTTGGGTGTCCCGCTGGACGAGATGATCGCCGAGGTGATCCTCGCCTTGCGTGCGGAAGCTGACCGGCTTGGCGTGGCGGGTACGCCTGCTGAGCCCGTGTGAGAAAGGGATTTCGGCATGCCTGAGTCCTCGACGCTGGCGGTCTTCATGGCCGCTACTCTGGCGCTGCTGCTGGTTCCAGGTCCCGCGGTGCTCTACATCATCGCGCGCGGGATCGACCAGGGTCGCGGCGCTGGGTTGGCGTCGGCGGCCGGGATCGCGGCCGGCAGCTTGTTCCATGTCGCCGCCGCCGCGCTGGGGCTTTCCGCCATTCTCGCCTCGTCGGCCGTGGCGTTTTCGCTGGTGAAATATCTCGGCGCGGCTTATCTCGTGTACCTCGGCATCCGCACCCTGCTGACCCGCCCGGACCCCACCGCGACGATCGACCGCCGTCCGCGCACCCTTCGCGAGCTGTTTGGGCAAGGGGTCATCGTCCAGGTTCTGAATCCGAAGATCGCCCTGTTCTTCCTGGCGTTTCTGCCGCAATTCGTCGATCCCGCCCGCGGCAGCATCACCACGCAAACCCTCGTTCTGGGGGGACTGTTGATGGCTATGGGGTTGTGCACCGATTCCCTGTACGCGGTGATCTCGGGGGGAGCCGGAGACTGGTTGAAACGGCAACCCGCGTTCGCCTCGGCCCAGCGTTATGTGGCGGGGGTGGTCTTCATCGGACTCGGTGTGACGACCGCGCTCACCGGCGCCCGGAGCAAATAGGGACGGTTGACAGCGAAGAACCACGGTGTACATTGGCCGAGGAGATCGCCAATTCGACGCGCCTCCAGGAGGATGACACGATGGATGGCAACCGGTTCGATCGCATCACCAAGACCTTGATCCGGCGCGAGGCTGTGCGGGCTCTTGCCGCAAGCGGACTGGCGGCCATCGCCGCCCGGATCGGGTTCGCCGAAACGGGCGCAAAGAAGAAAGAGAAACGCTGCCGCCGTCAGGGCCAGACCTGCGGGGGCAGGAAGAAGTGTTGCAGCAACAAGACAAAATGCCAGGACATTACCAAACCGGGCTGCGCGCAGGTGGTTGGCAAACGTTGCTGTGGTCTCGAAGGCGCGGTGTGCAGCAACGACGACGGCAATATGCATTGTGATTGCTGCGACGGTTTCTTCTGCACCGGAAGCGCTGGTCTAGGTCAGTGCACGAGCACGCCAACGTAGTTTGCGCCGTGCCGGCGAAGGTTTCGTGAACTCATCGCCGTCCAGATGCGCGATCAGCGCGTCGCGGACGCCTGGTGGCCCATCCGCGCTCTCGACATACGCAAGGCGGCGGCGAAAGGCCGCCGTGTGCACCGGCCCATCCCCAACGCGAAGAGCCTGGCGAAGCTGGCCGGGATCGATGTGGTGCGGCAGCGTGTGGCAACGGTCGAGATGCCCTGACTGCCATAAGTCGAGCATAGTGCGCAGGCACTTGAGACAGCGGCCGCAGTTGTACTCCGGCGCATACCCCGGACAGACACGGACCGTTTCCAGAAACAGGTCCGAGCACGCGTTGAACCAGGTCTTGTCGATCGTGTCCATTTCACATCCGTCGTGGACAATCTGCAGCGACTCCGTCGACCAGAGCGGATCGAGCAGGGGGTGCGTTCCCCAGGGAGAGATCGTGTCGTAGGTCGCGGAGGCGGCGATCGTGACCCGCCGAAACGCGCCGCCAAGCGCCAATGCCACAGCGGCCATGGCCCCGCCATGCACGATGGTCCAGGGCGCCAGCCAGGCTGTGGCCCGCCGCACGTTGGTCTCCACCGGAAGCAGCATCGTATGTGTCGCCGCGGCCACGCGTTGCAGATTCGTCAGGAACTGCGGCGAAAAGTGCCTGTCCGATTCCTCGTCGGCGACATCGAACCCCTGGACGGAGATGAGGTGACCGATCACGTTGTCGCCAGCGGCTTGCTCCCGCTGCTTCTTCAACAGGCTGTAGAACGAGTCGACACCCAGGGAAAAAAAGAGCCCGGTCGATTGCGGCTCGTCGCTGAACGGCAGAGGTTCGGCGCGGACGGCGGCCTCGACGGTGATCCGGTGCGCGCGTTTGTCGAACGCGGCATAGATCGCTTGAATATCGGGGAGCGCTGCCATCAACCGCGGTGAAACCGGCGCCGCCACAACGAGCCGTTCGCTGGTGCGCATCGCCGCCACGAGCAACGCGGCGACAAACGGATCCCCGTTCTCCAGAGTCATATAGGATCGGCACCAGGCGGGAAAGCGGAACCATAAGTCGAATGGCGGGAACCACTCGTCGTGGTCTTCCTGGCGCTCACTTAGGACGCGCGCCTGTACCTGACACGCTCCCGGCAATTCGACGATCGCGATGTTCGAGACCCGCATCGATGTCCTCGTCCGAGTGCCGTTGGGGCGGGTAGCTGACCGAACTGGCGGTGTGAAAACGTGATCTGCGATTAGCGCTGGCGAGCCGCGTCGAGCTGCATCGCCAGTAGCCGCATCACGCTTTCCGCCACTCGCGCCGGCGGAATCTCCCCATTTTCAACCCGTGCCGCGAGATGGTCCACCAGCTCCGCGGGTTCCGCGTTGAGAATCACGTAGAGCAAGAGATCGTTCCCGGCCGTCACAGCGAGGTCGACGATCTCCAGAGGTTCCCAGGCGGCGAGCGCGCCCATCCCGAGATCGTCGCTCACGACCGTGCCCGCGAATCCAAGCTCCTGCCGCAGCACGCGGACGGTCTCCGGTGAGAGGGATGCGGGCAATTCACCCCACCGCGGGGTCATCAGGTGGCCCAGCATTACCATCGGTGTCCCGAGATCGACCGCGACCCGAAATGGCAAGGCGTCCTCGTCCCACCAGATGTCAGGATCGACGTCGAGCACCGGCAATGCCTCGTGCGAATCGACCGAGACGCGGCCATGTCCCGGAAAATGCTTGACACAATGGAGCACGCCGCTCTCCAGCGCTCCTTCGAGATAGGCGGCGACGTCTGCGGCCACTGACTCCGGGTCATCACCAAAGGTACGGCCGGACATGAAACTGTCGGACGAAAACGCTATGTCCGCCACCGGCGCGAAGTTGACGTCGAACCCATAGCTGGCAATGACACCGGCGCGAGCGGCGGCCAGCCGCGAAATCTCAGCGGCCGAGAGCGCGCCCAGTGTGGGGGCATCTGGAGCGGGGTCGTCCTCGATGCGGCTGACGATGCCTCCTTCCTGATCGAGCGCTACCAGCGGCGGCAGATCGAGGTTGGTGTCATAGATCGCCGCGACCAGGGCGCGGACCTCCTCCGGCGTGCCGAAATTGTGGCGGACGAGGATGACGCCGCCCGGTTTCAGCTCGCGCAGCCAGGTCTCTTCCGCGGTGGTGAGCGAGGTTGCGGACAGCGGCAGCATGAACATGCGCGCTGCTTGCTCGCGCGGCGACATGGCCGCGATCAGCGCTGCCGCATCCGATTCCTGACCGCGAGCATGCCGGTGGGTCGTCAATGCCAGCCCTCCCCCCGCGCCCAAAGCCAGCATCCGACGCCGGGAGAACGAACCGCGTTGGAAAAGGATCATTATGTCGATTCCTGAACCACGTTGGCGCGTGCTTCGAACTCCCGGCGCCGCCAACGCGGCAAAGCGCCGCTCAACTCTCCGGATTGCACTCTTGGATGACGGCTGTAGTACCCGACGAAGATCGCCATCGCCAAGGCGGTAAAGACGATCAGATCGAGAAATGTCACTTCATATCCCACCCGCACGATGAGCAGGCCCGCCACCAGACTGGCGCCCGAGTATCCCAGATTCCACGCCGCCGACCGCAGTCCATAGACGCGCGTCCGCGCCCGTGGTGGCAGCACCTCGGCAATGAAGGTGGAGTCGATCGGCCAGGCCATCGAGATACTGGTCTGCCGCACGACGTGGGCTACCGCCGCCAGCGGCAGACCGGGAGTCAGGATCAGGACGATGTAAAACGGGATGACCGAAAGGCGGACGAGCGCCACCCCCCACAGCGCCCCCAGCCGGCGCGATACCGCCGGGGCCGACAGCCCGATCAACGCGGCGCTGAGACCACCCAGGGCGTAGATATACCCGACCGCGGTCGAACCCGCGCCGAGTGTGGTCAGGTAGACGTTGTAAAACGGGATCACCATCCCGGCGCCGACCGCCATCAACCCCCCGACGAGAACGAAGACCGTCATATCGCGCCGCACGCGCCGCTTTTCCTGGGGATCGGTCGCTTCCTTGACCGCGGTCGGATCGGGCAGCCCGCGCCCGGCGCGAGCGGGACCCATCAGGAACATGGGCGCCAGACCAATCGCCGCAATTCCCGTGCCGGCCACGAGGGTCCAGCGGTAGGTCAGCACATCCTGACCGGGGAGCACCCTGGGGAGGAATCCACCCAGCAACGAACCGAGCGTCGTGGACAGCGAGATGACGGAAAACGCCAGGGTCGAGACCGATTGCCGCTCGTCGCGCCTGGTCCAGGCGATGATGAACGGCATGGTCGAGGTGAAGAGATAGGCGAGCCCCACCCCCGAGATGGCCGAAAGCACCAGTATCACGTTGGGTTTCTCGGCGAAGGCCAGACCGAGCGAGGCGATGAGAAACACCGAGACACCGGAGACAATGGCCCGCCAGATACCGAGCCGGTCGAGGACAAGCCCCATGCTCGCCGCGCCACCGGCCATCGCCAGGGTTTGTGCCGCGCTGAAGGCGTCCATGTCGTCTTCGCGCAGATTCAGCTCGCGCAGATAGAGATTGAAGATCAACGTAAACACGCCCCAACCGACGTTGACCACCAGGTTGTAGAGCAGAAAGAGCCGGACGTCGCGGCTGAAGTTGAACTGGCGGCGCAGATACCCAAGTGGGACCGAGAGCACCGTTTCACCTCGGGCACGGCATCGCCGCGGTCATGGCGGGCAGGTGCAAGGAGTATATGCCGCCGCGCCCCGCTCCGGCGGTACACTCGGTATCGAAGGAGGTCGAATACGCGACTGGAGAGGGCATGGCACGCTCGGAACGGGTGCGGGTCGGTCTGGCAGGTCTGGGACGCTTCGGCAAGCTGCACGCGGCGGTGCTCGGCGATCTCGGCGGCGTCGATCTCGTGGCGGTCTGCGATCCCCGTCCGGACGAGATTGCCGCGATCACGTCCCGCCATGAGTCGGTGCGAGGGTTTGGCGATTTCGACGACATGCTGGACCGGGCGGACCTCGAGGCCGTGTTCATCGTCACCCCGGAAGCGTTCCATCCAGCGCACGCACTCGCGGCAATTTCGCGCGGTATCGCCACGTTCGTTGAGAAACCGATGGCGATGACCTCCGGCGAAGGGGCCCAGATCGCGGCCGCCGCGGCCGCCGCCGGGGTGGCGCTGCAGATCGGGTTCGTGCTTCGCTTCGACGTCCAGCATGCTCTACTCAAAGCGCAGATCGACCGCGGCGACCTGGGGCACGTTGTCTCGCTGCGCGCCAAGCGGAACACCTCGCGGGCATGGTTTCCGGACTATGGCGATCGGGTCCACCCGATCTATGAAACCGCCATCCACGACCTCGACTTAATCCTCTGGTATGCGCAAAGTCCGGTCATCAAGGTCCAGGCGATCGAGAGACACCTGTCCGGGATGCGCTACCCTGACGGGTGCTGGGCGCTGCTCGAGTTCGCCAGCGGCGCGGTCGGTATGGTCGAAACGAGCTGGATGATTCCCGATGGCGCCCCCGCCAATGTCGTGACGCCAACCTGGCGGGGCACGATCGACGCCGAGATCGAGGTCATTGGCGTAGCGGGGACCGGACGCATTCGCCTGCTGGATGCGCCGCTTTCGCTCTGGAGCGCGGGGTTCACGGCAATGCCGGAAACCGGTCTCTGGCCCGAGAGCGGCGGGGCAATCGGCGGGGCGCTGCGGGAAGAAGACGCGCATTTTC
Organism: Chloroflexia bacterium; assembly: GCA_013697005.1. Lineage (GTDB taxonomy): Bacteria > Chloroflexota > Chloroflexia > Thermomicrobiales > UBA6265 > JACCXM01. Next base: position 15,658 of record JACCXM010000373.1, read on the forward strand.
TCGATCGGGTGCGCCGCGGCGCGCTGGAGTCGATTGCCTCTGTCGCCGACGCCGTCGCGGGCCTGCGCGTGGCCGAGGCGATCGTCGCCGCGGCGGCCAGCGGAATGGCGGTCGCGCTTGATGGCGAGACACAGTGAATGTGTCATTCCGTCGCACTACGCGTTGCGGGAGGTATCTGAGAGTCGTTGGACATCGCGTTCGTTCGTAGCCTGAGACGAGATTCCTCGTGCGCTCGGAATGACAACTTGTGCGCCCGGAATGACACGCTAGCATCAGGAGTCTTTCGTGATCGATCTTTCCAGTGATACCCAGACCCGGCCGAGTCTCGCGATGCGCGAGTTCATGGCCGCCGCACCGGTTGGCGATGAGCAACTGCGGGAGGATCCATCGGTCAACCAGCTGCAGGAGATGGCCGCCGCGCTAACCGGCAAGGAAGCGGCCCTCTTTCTGCCCTCGGGCACGATGTGTAACGCCATCGCCTTCAGTCTCAATGCCAACCGCGGCGAGGCGGTGATCCTCGATTGGGAATCGCATCCGAACCAGGCCGAGGCGGGCGGCCCGGCCTGGCTGGCGAGTGTCATGTTGCGCCCGGTGGCGGGACCGCGCGGCATCTTTTCCGTCGATCAGGTGCGACCCCTGATCAACAAAGGCGGCACTCACGGCGCGCGGACGGGGTTCATCTCGGTCGAGAACACCACCAACCGCGGGGGCGGGGCGATCTGGCCGCTGGAGCGGTTGGCCGAGATGCGCGCGCTGGTCGATGAGCACGGTCTGCGCCTGCACATGGACGGGGCGCGGTTGATGAACGCGGTCGCCGCCTCCGGAATTCCCGCGTCCACCTTCGCCTCGTACGTCGATTCGGTCTGGATCGATCTCTCCAAGGGACTCGGCGCCCCAGTGGGCGCGGTGCTGGCCGGGACGCGCGATTTCATCGAGCGAGCCCGCCTCATGAAGCACATGTTGGGCGGTGCAATGCGGCAGGCGGGGATCATCGCCGCCGCCGGCATCTACGCCTTCGAGCACAACGTCGCGCGGCTCGCCGCGGACCATGCCAACGCCCAGTTCCTGGCCGACGGTCTGGCGGCTATTCCGGGGGTGAAGTTGGTCTATGACACCGTACCGACCAATATCCTCTTCTTCGACGTCTCCGCCACGGGGATGACCCCGCAGCAGGTCGAGCGCGGCATCAACGCGCTTGGCGTGCGCATGGGGGGCGGTTACGACGGGGCGAAAGTGATCCGCGCCGTGACCCATCTCGACGTCTCGCGGGAGGAGTGCGCGGCCGCGATCGAAGCGGTGCGGCAGGTGTGCGGGGATGAGGCGGGAGAGGGAGTACTGATTCCCACCGCGCCAATTCGCGCGCGCTGACTGAGCATCTCGAACGATCGGATAGCACATCGCTCTTTCTTGCGATATTCTGCGCGTGGTGTACGTACACCGCGAGCTGTGAGAAGCGGGGAGGGGCACGATGATCCTGTCCTGGAAGGAGACGCGTTCCGGTATCGTCAAACCCGATGAACGGCTGCCGTGGGGTCAGACGATGGCCATGGGGTTCCAGCATGTGCTGGCCATGTTCGGCGCCACGGTCGTGACTCCAACAGGTTCGCCATCGCGGCAGCGCTGATCGTCACGCCGCCGGCCAGCCGCATCTCCGCCACCCAACGCGGCAGATCGCTGGTTTCCTGTGCCACCATCACCGTAACGTTCAGCACGGCGAGCGCGGCCTGCCACGCCTTCCACGACAGCGGTACGGTGTACTCAGCTGCGCCCTCGGGCACCCGTAGCAGCACGGTAAAGGTATGCGCCGGCTCAGGATCGGCGGTCGCCATTGCCTGAATAGCGTCGAGGATGGTCGTCGCCAGCGCATCCCGCGGGGCGAGCGTCAACGCATCCTCGGCGATGGTGCCACGACAGGCTGCGACCAGCCGATCTCGCTGCGCCCGCGCCGCGATCAGTTCGTCGTTGATGGCATTCAACCGCTCGGCCGCGATCTGCGCCGCCGGCCCCGTCAGCAGGCCGAGATTGTCGACCAACCCGGCGACGTGGCGCTCCAACTCCCCGACGCGTGCCTCTGCTGCCGTGGCCGCGGCGAGCGCGTCGGCGTCGGGCGCAGCGGGCCGACGCTCCACGCGGTAGGCATCGGCGCGTCGGGGATCCTCGATGATGGCTTGCAGCCACGTCAGGATCGGGCCATCGAGCACATCAATGCTGACTCCGGACGGGGCAGGGCAGGGGTGCGTGACGTGCCGCGTGGAAGTGCATTGATAGCGGGGCTTACCGTTGCGCGCCCGTCCGGGCGAGGTGTCGGTGACCGCCATGGCTCGCCCGCACGCGGCGCAGCGAGCGAAGCCGTAGCGCAGGATGCCGACCTCCGGCGAGCGGTCCTCGCGGCGCGATCGCCAGACATTCCGGGCAGCAGTGGCGCGAGCGCGTTCCACCAGCGCCGAATCCAGGAACGCCGGGAAGTCCGCGAAGTACTGCTCGTCAGCCGGCCGTTCCTCGCGCTGGGGCACACCGTCCGCATCCCGCACAATCTCTGTGCGCCAGCACGGGTGCTTCCCGGTCGCGTAACACTCGCGGTCCAGAATATCTTTCACCACATCCGGCCCCCAGCGGCACCCTCCGCGGGGAGTGGGGATGCCATCGCGGGTGAGCCCGGCCGGAATGGCGCG
>JACCXM010000375.1 GCA_013697005.1 Chloroflexia bacterium
GTCCTGCACCGATTTGCGGGGCGCCACGTCGCTCTTGGCCTTCGTACACCAGTCGACGCCACGCTGGATGGAGTCTTCGCTCATGGAGCCGAGCGCCCAGACGACGAACTGGGCGGCGGTCTCCGGATCCTGGCCCTGCGAATTGGCGACGAAGGCCCAACCGCCGAGATCGGTGCTGTACTTGCCGCCCTCCGGGGTCGGCAGCTTGAAGATGCCGTACTCGAAATCGGGCGCGTTCTCCTTGAGCGCCGAGATGGCCCAGATACCGACGTTCTGGATCGCGCAATAGCCGGTGGAGAGATTGGGCACGACGTCCCAGGCGCCGCCGCCGAGCACGGTGCGGGGCGAGACACCCATATTGACCGCGTCCTGCCAGAATTTCAACGCCTGCACGGCGCCTGGGTCGCGCATGCCGCTGGTGTTGCTATCGGGGTTCTGAATTTCCGCCCCTCCTTGCCACATGAAGGGATACCAGGTGAAGTTCTGGTAGTAGCCAGGAGAGGTCTCGAAGAGGACGCCGAAGCGCTGGTCGGTGGTCAACTGCTGCCCGACTTCGAGCAATTGCTCCCAGGTGGTGGGGATGTCGCTATCAGTGAGCCCAGCTTCGTCCCAGGCGGCCAGGCTGTAGTACATGGCCATCGGCTCGACTTCCATGGGGAGGCCAAAGACCTTGTCGTCGACGACGCGGGAGGCGAGTACGTCGGGGAAGAAATCATCCCGCGCTTCTTGCTCCATGAACGGGGTGAGATCCTGGATGACACCACCGTTGTAGTAGCGAAGGAAATCGCCGGGGCTGATGATGAAGATATCCGGCCCCTCGCCCGAGGCGAACGCGGTCGGCAGCTTGGTGCCGTCCATGTAGTCGCCGTTTGGCACAAAGACGAGTTCGACCTGCCGGTCGTTTTCCGCATTCCAGCCGGCCACGCACGCTTCGAACCAGGTGGCCTGGCTGGCAACCTGCCCTCCGGGAGCATAGAACTGCCAGAATGTGAGCGGAGCGTCCTGCGCCGCGGCGGAGCGGGGACTGATGAGCGGGAGGGCGCTCGGGCCGAACAGCCCCAGCCCACCTGCCGCGCCCGCCCCTGCCTTGAGGAGAGACCGGCGGTCCAAAACTCCTGCGCGCCGGCTCGAGTTGGCGGCCGCGGTGCGCAGCCGATGCTTGGCCGGATTCGGGAATTGACGATCTACTGTCATGGCCGTTCTTCCTCCGTTGGATAGTCGCGAATCGGATCGCGGTCGCGCGCGGCACGGGGACCAACGACACCGTGGTTCACCGTGGTCCTGGCTACTGTCGCAATCTACGTGCCGTTTGAAGATGATGTCAATACGGGAAGACTTCTTGCGATGGAATACGACTTGCGGCCAGGCACTCTGGAGGCCATGATGTTGACCCTACCGGCAGAATCAATGTGGAACGGAAGCACGCCGAAATGCCGCCTGTGCGCATCGAAAGATTTCGTACAACCGGCGGCGCCGATCCCGTCGGCGACTTTCTTGATTCATTACCCGATTTGCATCGGGCAGCTTGTGAAGAGGTCATCTGGTTTCTGGAATAGGGGGAAATCAACGATCGCCCCCGCCACCGCGACTATCTAGGTGACAGCATTTGGGAGCTGCGCATCAGCTTTGGCAGGCTGCAGTACCGCATCCTCTACACTGTTGACGCAGGTGTCGCGACACTCCTGGATGGGTTCAACAAGAAGTCTCAACGGACGCCGAAGCGCCGGCTTGATTTGGCAAAATCACGACGAAGGACACTCCGATGATTTCCGACCAGACCCAAAGGCTCGCGCGGCTCCATCTCGATATTGCCCATGCGCTTTATCAAGCGCGGGAACGCGCTGGTCTATCAGTTGACACGTTGGCAGAACGCTCGGGACTGACTTCAGATCGCATCGTCATGATCGAAGAGGGCGACACGACCTCTCTCACCGAGGTTGCGCAGGTTTGCGAGGCGATCGGGATAAGCATCGCAAGCGTGTTCCCCCAGCTCAGTGATCCGACGAGGCGCGAGAGCAATGTCACAAGGGTTGAAGCGCTTGACGAATTTCCGCCTCGGAGACAGGCAACGTGAAGTGACGAGACGGGGCGATGCATGGATCAACGCACGTTTTGGAGACGGGCTGTAAATGACCGCGTTCAACGGACTAGGCATGAATCTGGGCACGCTATCGCGGTTGTCGGCAGCTCAGTCACGTTCGATAAGTGCCGAGAACCCGACCGGCGAAAAGGGCCGGGGCGGGATGGCGACGGAGGGAACGGGAGCGATCCCGGCCCGGGAACTGGGTCAGGGGTGGAAGGTGTCGCCGTCGATCGCGATCGGCGGCGGCGAGACGGCGACCATCGCTGAGATCGCGGGTCCGGGGGCGATTCAGCATATCTGGCTGACGGTCCATCCCCGCTTCTGGCGCAGCCTGGTCTGGCGCTTCTTCTGGGACGACGAGGAGACGCCCTCGATCGAGACCCCCATCGGCGATTTCTTCTGTAGCGGTTGGGGCG
>JACCXM010000377.1 GCA_013697005.1 Chloroflexia bacterium
TGCCCATTTACGCCGAGTTCCCCCCTCTCCCGGCCCGACGGGAGAGGGGGGCAGGGGGGTGAGGGTTCTCCGCCGCGATGCGGAGTGATCACCCGGACTCCGTAGACATCTCCTCGACGGCGGCCACGGTCACGCGCCGCCGCGTTCCCAACCAGAGCGCGAGCATCGCCACCGGCGCCAGGAGACCAAGCGCCCGATAGGCCGCCTCGAAACTCCCGGTCGTCGCCAACGCCCAGCCGGTAACGAACGGTCCGATCGCGGTACCGACGCCGATAAACGCCGCCGCCACCGACATCACCGCGCCGGGATGGGAGACCTCGCCGTCGAGCAGCAGCGCGTTGGCGGCGATGTAGGCCGAAGCGGTACCGTTGAGAATGACGATCGCCGCCAGCAACACCGCCGGAATCGACACGATCGCGGTCCCGGTCAGGAGCAATGCCGCGGCGACCAAGGCGAGCATCAGGTACAGCACGTGAACCGGATCGAACCGGCGCAGCAACGGCGGGGTAAGGTTGTTGGCCAACAGCTCTGTCGCGCCGCTGAAGAAAAAGAGCGCGCTAAGCACACCCGCCGATGCCGCGAATACGTCGGTCGTATAGGCGCCGAAGTAGACCAGCCACCCCGAATAGATGCCGAGATTGAGCCCGTGCACAACTAGCAGCGCGCGGGTGCGCGGGTGACCAAGAACAGCGCGGAATGCCGCCAGGGGATGCGTGCGCAAGACCGGGACGCTCCGCTCCGGGCTGGCGGGCAGGGCAAACGTACCGGCCAGCAGCAGCACGACTGGAATCGCGACGAGGGCCATCGCGATACGCCACCCAAAACGGGCTTCGACTTGCGTTACGACTGGCATGCCGAGTACAAAGGCCAGCGTCGTCGCCGAGACGATGATACCGATCGCCCGGTTGCGCCAGACCGGATCGTGGAACAGCTCGCGGGCGCCGGTCATGCAGTTGGCCATGATCACCGCCGAACCGCATGACGCCAACACCCGGCCTACCATCAGCCACCCAAACGTCGGGGCCAGCGCGGAAACGATCACCGCCACCAACACCAGCGCGCCTTCCAGGCGCAGCCAGGTGCGCCGGCTGAAGCGGTCCATCCAGGGCGTCGCCGCGAGCGAAGAAACGACCCCGACCAGCGAACCCAGGGTCGCCAATTGACCCGTGGTCGCATCCGACGTGCCGAACTGTTCTCCAATCGGCCGCAGCAGCGGGCTGATAATCGCCATGTTGAGCAGCGTGACGGCCGCGCCGAGGCAAAGCACGAGCAATCCGATCCACGTGCGCATGGGGTATCTGGCTGGAGCGTCCACTCGATCCTCTGCCCGAGCCGCGCGAAGTCCTTACCCAAACTGGGCACTGGTACGTGCTGACGTGATCCGGTGGGATCCATTGCACTGATGCCAACCGGGCGCCATGCGCCGCCAACCCTGCCTGCCCGGCGGCGCGCTCCCTTCGAGTATCCACCAACCCAAATGCACGGACCAACCGACTGCCGGGGAACCGGTCCAAAGTGTTTCGTCGAGGTAGGTACCACGATGGTGGAATCGGTCTCCAACTCTGCGCATCTGGAACCCTTCCTCGCTTCAACCGGCGCCCACGCCGACAGTCAGCCGGCCAACGCAGAGGTGATCGAGGGGTGCGAGCTCCTTGGCGAGCACGACTCCGACGCGCACCCACTCCGCCTTTTGGCCGCGAACAGCCTGCAGAATTGTCGATCATGACATTGACCCGACGGATCGGTCCGGTGAGAATCAACCGCGGCCACCTGGGCAGCGGTTCCGTGCTATCGTCCGGCGCTTCAGGTCAGCTGGGTCGTACCCCTGTCAGGAGGATCGACTTTGTCCATTCGGGGCGCCGTCTCGGCATCCGAGCTCTATCGTCATCTGCGCGAGGTTGCCGCCGACGTGCGCCTCTCTGGATCGCCGGAAGAAGCGCGAGTCTTCGACTATATCCGGGACCAGCTCGAACCATTAGGATTCCAAGTCGATCGCTTCGAGAGCGAAGCCCTGATCGGCTATCCAATCCACGCGTCGCTCCACCTTCTCGGGCCGGAACCTTCCGTGATCTCCGCCAACGGCTACTCGCTCAGCCCCGGCAGCGGGCCCGACGGGGTAATGGGCGCCCTCGTTCATGTCGGGACGGGCATGCCCGTCGATTATGCGGGTCTCGACGTTCGGGGGAAAATCGTCCTCAGTGATGGGCTGGCGATGCCAGGAAAGGCGCGGGCGGCGAGTCTCGCCGGCGCGATCGGCCAGGTCCATATCAATGACGAACACATCCATGAGATGTGCGTTTCCCCTGTCTGGGGAACCCCCACGCCGGAAACCGCGGCGCTCCTGCCGAACGTACCTGCCGTGGGGATCTCTCACAAGGACGGCTCGCGACTGAAGGAGCGGCTGCCAGAAGAACCGATCACTGTTCGACTCGTGACGGAGCCGTATCTGGCCTGGACCGTGATCCCGACCCTCACTGCCGATCTGCCCGGAACGAAAGAGGACCGGTTCATCCTCTTCAGCGGGCACGTCGACTCGTGGCACCTTGGCGTTATGGACAACGGCACCGCGAACGCGACTCTGCTCGAGGTGGCTCGTCTCCTGGCCGAACGGCGAGGAGAGTTGCGGAGAGGGGTCCGAATGGCTTTCTGGTCCGGCCACTCGCATGGCCGCTATGCCGGGTCCGCCTGGTACGCCGATAGTCATTGGCATGATCTGCACGAACGTTGCGTCTGTCATGTCAACGTCGATTCGGTTGGAGCAAAGGGAGCCTCGGTCCTCGAAGAAGCCCCGGTGATGGCCGAAACGTTTGGATTTGGCCGAGAGGTGATAGCGGAGGTCACTGGCGCCAAGCTGGAGTACAAGCGCATCAGTCGTTCGAGCGACCAATCGTTCTGGGGACACGGTGTGCCAACGCTGTTCGCCACGCTCTCCGAGCAGGCACGGGATGACTCCGCGACCGGCGCGGCAATGGCGCAGCTCCTCGGCGCGGGCGCGAAGGGCGGCGGCCTCGGCTGGTGGTGGCACACGACCGAGGACACCCACGACAAGATCGATGTGGACACCCTGGTACGCGATGCGCGCGTCTATGCCGAAACGCTGTGGCGGCTGTGCACCCTGCCCCGTCTGCCGTTCGACTATGCGGCCACCGCCGATGAGCTGGCGCAGACGCTCCAGCGCTACCACGCGGCCGCGAACGGGCAGATCGATTTGGAGCGCACCCGGGCGCTGGCCCTGGAGCTGGGCCGGGAGCTCCGCGCGGGCGTGGTCGATACCCTCGACCCGGATCGCGCCAACGACGTGATGATCGCGCTGGCACATCTGCTGATCCCGGTCAACTACACGCGCTCCGGGCCGTTCGAGCACGATCTGGCTCTGGGCACGCAACCATTGCCGGGACTCGCCGAAGCCGTCACGCTGGGGCGCCTCGATCCCGATAGTGACGATATCCGCTTTCTGCGCACCCGGCTGGAACGCGAGCGCAACCGGGTCGAGCATGCGCTGTTGGCCAGCCTGCGGCTCATACGATCTCTCCAGACGCCATCGTCGTGAGTGGACAGGCATAGCGGACCGTTGACTTCTGGATCATTCAGTTCCTGACCGCTGTTGACAGCGATTCGGCCGGTAGAGATAGTACCGTTCAGCCCAACCCGTATCGAAGCGTGGGGCATGGGCGGCAAGGTGCAGCGAAGCACGCAGGGAGGTTCGGCACACCATGGGCGATCGAATTCTTCGCAGACCAATCAACCGGCGAACCGCGCTGAAGGCGGCGACCGGCGCCGCCACCGGCCTCTATGCCTGGGGGCTGCCAGGCAAGCCATACCAGCGCGCCCGCGCGCAAGACGATGTGCTGTCGCAGATTCTGGCTATTCCTGGCGCGGGTGGGCAACCCACCGAGGCTGATATGGAACGGGTCGGCGAGCTCTGCCTGCGCTCGACCAAGCAGGGAGCCTTTGCCGGGCAGACGGTCAGCTTCATCGGCCTGAACAACGTCGGGGGGCACAACAACATTTTCCGGCCGATGTCGCGAGCCTGGGAGGAGTTCACCGGGGCGACGATCGCATGGATCGACGTCCCGCAGAACGAAGCCTTCCCCAAGGTCCAGCAGAGCCTCGCCACCGGTGAGATTGAGTTCGATATCGCCGAGGGCGGCGCCCCCTGGGAAGGCGACCTGCTCGGTCGCGGGCACGGTTCGGCGATGCCCGATTGGGTGAAAGAGCAGATTGACATCGACGACTACGTGCAGTTGTTGAAGGCCCCGGTAGGCACGTGGGATGACGTGACCTACCGCATCTCGATCGACGGCGACTGCCACAATCTGAACTTCCGCAGCGATATGTACTCGAACGCGGATCTGGCCGCGGAGTGGACCGCCTCGGGTGGCGAAGGGGACTGGGCTTATCCCACGAGCTGGCCGCAGGTCCAGGCCCATACGCAGTTCCTGCACGGCAAGCAGTTCGACGGAACCGATGCCTACGGCTACATCGACGTGATCAAGCCGGGCGGTGGCTTCAGTTGGTACTTCTATGCCAGCCGGGCCACGGCCTACGCCAAGAACCCGGCCAGCCCAGCCTGGCTGTTCGATCCGGAAACGATGAAGCCGTTCATCAATAACCCGGCCTTCACCCGGGCGGTGCAGGAAATGGTCGATGTGCTCGAGTTTCAGCCGCCTGACCAGCTCAATGCCGACCTGCTCGTCACCTTTTATCAGTTCCTCGGCGGGACGGGAGCCATGTGCGCGCACTGGGGCGACGTCGGCTCGAACGTCTACACCAACGACCAATCGATCGTCCAGGACAAGGTCAGCTTCTCGATCCTGCCCGGGTCGGCCGATGTCTACAACAACGCGACCGGTGCGTGGGATACCCTCGGCGAAGGGGAGCTGAACTTTTCGCCAAACGAGGCCTATATCGGTTGGGGACTCTACGTGATGCAGAAAGCCGAGGAGCGCGGTGTCTCCGAGGCGGCGTGGGACCTGGCCGCGCATCTGGGCGGCAAGGACATGTCGACCTGGCTGGCGATCTATCCGTCCGGCTTCCAGCCGTACCGCAATAGCCACTTCGAGCTGGAGTACTGGACAGACGCCGGATACCCAGCGGAGTACACCGAGGTGTTCCTGGCCTCGCAGTCCGACTCCTACAACCACCCCAACGGCGCGATCGAACCCCGCATCCCGGGCATCTTCGATTACTACATCGCCGCTGAAGAGGAGATGGCGCGCGCGGTGGCGGGTGAGAAGTCTGTACAGGAGGCGCTCGACGCGGCGGCGACCAAATGGGAGGAGATCACCGACCGCAACGGCCGTGACGAACAGATTGGGCTGTATCAGGCCTCACTCGGGATGTAAACCGAAGATGACCTTCGTGTAGTCAATCTGATGAGTGTCCCGTGCTCGCGCGGGACACTCATTCCCTATCCAGTTCAGCTATCGTTTCCCAGAACGATTACCAGCTGCGTGTGTTTGTCCCCGAGAGGTGCCGTGTGAGCGAAACCGCACTTCACCCAGCTATGGTTGCTCCCGTCCGAGGGCAATCTCAATGGCGTCCCGTTGTGCGCTTCATCGCGTGGGCGATGACGTTCGTCGTGATCGCCGCTGTGCTGGCGCAAGCGCTGATCACCATGGGATTGATCGAGCTGGAGTTTTCATCCTGGCGCTCGGTGGCGATCATCATCGTGTTGTGGTTCATCGTGGTCGACGTCGCCGTCTATGTGACCGGTGGCCTGAAAGGGCAGCGGCTGCTGTTCCTCTTGCCCGCGCTTCAGATCACGGTGTCGCTCATCATATTCCCGACATTGTTCGGACTGGTGGTTGCATTCACGCAATGGGATCTAGGCGGGGTGTCAGGGCCGGTATTCAACGGGCTGGATAACTTCAAGCGGATGACAACAGACGAATTCTTCTGGAACGCCCTTGGTAACAACTTCAAATACGTGCTCGTCGCTGTCCCACTGCAATACATTATCGCCTTCAGCGTTGCTCTATTGCTCAATCAGGGCATCAAGGGCCAGAAGTTCTTTCGGGTCGCCTTTCTCGTCCCGTTCATGATCAGCCCGGTTGCGGTCGGTTGGATGGTGGGCCGCTCGATCCTCGACGCCAATCGGGGAGTCGTGCCGAAGGTTCTGGAAGGCCTCGGTCTGGACGGCGTCTCCTTTTTCGATCAGCGCATTCCGGCGTTCCTCGGCATTGTCGCTATGGACTCCTGGGTTGCTATCCCCTTCATGATGGTGCTTCTTCTCGCGGGATTGCAGGCGCTGCCCACTGAAGTGTTCGAAGCGGCCCAGATCGACGGCGCGAGTTCCTGGCAGCGCTTCTGGGACATCACCTTCCCCCTGATGCTGCCGGTATCCGTGACCGCGATAGTGCTGCGGGTCATCTTCGAGTTCAAATTGGTCGATATCGTGCGCGTCGTCACCGCGGGTGGCCCCGGCGGCGCCACCGACACGCTTTCGCTCTACATCTATCGGGAGGGCATCGAGAGCACCAATGTGGGGTATGCCACCGCGATGGCGATGGTCTTTCTCATCGTGGTTGTCGTGTCGGTGACCCTCTTGCTGGCGTTCTCGGCGCGGAGGGTCCGCGACGTCGTCTACT
>JACCXM010000379.1 GCA_013697005.1 Chloroflexia bacterium
CTGGCGGCCCTAAGACGGGGCAGCCAGACCGGGGTCACACGTGCGCCACTTTGCAGCCGGGCGCAGCATATTCACCGCGGAGTAACCCATGAGCGTCGTCACCGCGGAACCGAGGGCGGAGCCGGGAGTTATCAAGACTCCCCGCGGCAAGGCGCGCTTCTGGGACCGCGAAGCGCCGCTCGCTTATATCTTCATGATCCCCGGCTTGGTACTGCTGGTTTTGTTCATGGCCTACCCCTTCTTCCTGGGGATCTATTTGTCGCTGACCGACAAGATGGTCGGGTTCGCCGATTTCAACTTCGTCGGTCTCGAGAATTTTCAACTCCTGCTGAAGGATCCGATCTTTCATCGCACCGTCGCCAATACGTTGATTTACAGCTTCATCACCGTGCCGTTCAAGCTGGCGCTGGGACTCGGTTTGGCGCTGGTGCTCAATCAGACCTTTCATTTCAGCCGCTTCGTCCGCGCCGGGTTGCTGCTGCCGTTCATTGTGCCGACGGCCATCAGCAGTCTGGCCTGGTTGATGCTGTTCGATAGCGTGCTCAGCCCGATCTCCTGGGTGCTCAAGAGCTGGGGCATCATTCAGACCAACATCAATTTCCTCGGCGACCGCTGGAACGCGATCGCCTCCGTTTGCGTCGCCAACATCTGGCGCGGTCTGCCCTTCTTCGCCATCTCGATTCTGGCCGGTTTGCAGGCCGTCTCCCCGGAGCTGCACGAGGCGGCGGCGCTCGACGGGGCCAATACCCTGCAGCGGTTCCGGACCGTGACCCTGCCCACGATTCGGACCATCTTGCTGATCACAACCCTCTTTTCGATCATTTTCACGTTCTCCGATTTTCAGCTGATCTACGTGCTCACCAAAGGCGGCCCCGCCAGCTCCACCCACATCTTCGGCACCTACGCCTATCAGATGATGGGATTCTCCGCGCTGGGACAGGCCGCGGCGGTCGCACTCTCGATGTTCCCGTTCCTGGCGCTCTTCGCGGGGATACTCCTGCGCTACATCCGGGCGGAGGATTAGACGTGAACATGGTCGGGAGTAATGCCTTCACCCAACGGCTGCTGAAACTGTGGCTGCCGCTGCTGCTCTATTCGATCTTCCTGCTGTTTCCGTTCGCCTGGATGCTGATCGTCTCCATCAAACCGGATCAGATGCTGCTTGATACCCGCATCAACCCGTTCTCCATCGCCCAACCGACTTTGGATCACTATCGCTTTCTGCTGCAGGAGACCGAGTTTCCGCGCTGGATCTGGAACACGTTGGTGGTGACCGTGGGCGCGACCGCGCTCTCGCTCTTTTGCAGCATCCTGATCGGTTACGCCCTGGGGCGGTTCCGCTTCAAGGGCGGCAACACGCTCGGGATCGCCATTTTTCTGCTCTATCTCGTGCCGCCGACGCTGCTCTTCATCCCGCTCTCCCAGATCATCTCCCGCTTCGGGTTGTACAACAGCTATTGGGCGCTGATCCTGGTTTATCCCACCTTCCTCATCCCGTTTGCCTCCTGGCTGCTGATGGGCTATTTCCGCACCATTTCGCGCGAACTGGAGGACGCCGCGCTCGTCGATGGCGCGACGCGCCTGCAGGCGATGACGCGCATCGTGCTGCCGCTGGCCATCCCCGGTGTGCTTTCGGCGGGGATTTTCTGCTTTACGCTGGGTTGGAACGAGTTTTTGTACGCGCTGGTCTTCATGGGATCCGGCGACATGAAAACGGTGCCGGTCGGTGTCGTCAGCGACCTGATCAAGGCCGACGTCTACTTCTGGGGGGCGCTGATGGCGGCGGGGCTGCTCGGCTCGGTGCCGGTTGCCATCGCCTACGCCTTCCTCGTCGATAACTACGTTTCGGGGCTCACGGCTGGCGCGACGAAGGGGTGAGGCGGAGGTTGAGGGGACGTGTCAGCCTGTGAGGGCCGGAGCGGGCGTCTCCACCAAGACCTCGATGGCCAACGGGATCAACGGCGGATCCTCACGAGGAACTTCGTCGCCAGACCCAATCAAGCCCTCGATATGGCAGGCGACCGCTTCGCGGGCGTTCGCGAGCGCCTCGTCGATCGTGCGGCCTTCGGTGATGCACCCGCGCAGTGCGGGCACGGTCACGGTGTACCCGTGACCGTCTGGATCGGGATCAAGCAAGATGGTATAGCGCATTAGAGCATCTCCCTCAGTTCGTCTTCCGTGATCGCGGCTTGTTCCAGAATTGATTTCAGGGTCTTGGGCAGCAGAATGGTAGTGCCGTGCATGGCCCCATTCCGTATCACGGAAGCCTTCCTGGTCCACAACGACGACTCCGGGCTCACCGCCGGTGCGACGAAGAGGTAAGGCCGAAATAGGCGATCAGGCGAAAAACTGGGCAATTGGTACGTGGAAGCCGGGGAGCACATCCTCACCATCGAGCACATCCCGCTCGGTCAGGAGATGATCGGTCCCGTCCGCGCGATGGATGCGAACCGTGCCCCGAACAGGATCGACCACCCAGACGAGGCGCACGCCGACCGCGAGGTAGATGGAGGTCTTCTCCTCGATCGAGGGACCGGTTTGCGAAGGCGAGATGATTTCGACGACGAGGTCGGGAGCCAGCTCGGGGTAGGAATCCTCGTCCGCCGGGACATGGGCGCTCTGGACGAACGAGAGAGCGGGCCCGAGTAGGGTGTCAGGATCGCATTCGAAGATAAAACCGTTCTGGTCGTAGACCACTCCCAGGCAGTGCTCCACGACGAAACTCCCTACGAGGCGTCCGATTGTGCCGACGACGCGTCCATGGCGCGCCACTGGCAGTGGCATGCGGTACAGCACCCCTCTGAACAGCGCGTACCGAAACTCGTCGTCCGGGAGTTGCGCGACGTCTTCCGTGGTCATCACCTTTGTGGTGGCCATGGGTGAGATTCTCCCGCAGCGTGCGGCAGTGCCGCAGCGTCGATGAACGACGCTTTCGTTATTGCCTACCCTTTTGAGGGGAAGACGTACTCCGGCTCCGGCATCTGGCGGGGACGTTCGATCGCTTCCACGATGCAGCCGAGATCGGTCTCGGTATCGAAATAGGCGTATCCACCGTCGCCATCTACCCCGAACCCTCGGCCACTTTGCACAAGCGCGTAGCCACGGCTGGCCATCGCCGCAATTTCGGCGTCGACGTCATCGACGAAATAGCCGAGGTGGTGCAGTCCCTCCCCCCGCCGCGCGAGGTGTTCCTCGTAGATGCTGGGTCCGCTGACGTGCTCGATCAGCTCGTACATCGTCGCTCCGACGAAGGCGAGCGCCAGCTTCATGACATAGGGCTGCTCGCTGCCGCGAAACGTCATGTGGGGCATGCGGTGGGGACCATACGTATACACGCTCCATGGACCGATTCCAAACTGCGTCCAGTAGCGCTCCATGGCGGCGTCGAGATCGCGCACGACCACGGCGACCTGATCGATCGCGGCTATCCCGGTCGCTGGCTGTGGCATCGCACGGCGCTCCTTTCAAGCGGCGAATTCTGCACCAGTAGCCATCGTCAGCCCCCGCGGATCATGGTTCAAGACGGCGGATGTCGGAGATGCGGTCAAAATCGCGGTCATAGCTGTAGATGCCTTCGAGCGCCAGTCGACGCGTGTGTTCAACGGAGAGACAATCTTCGAAATCGAGATTCGAGTGTTGCCAAAGGTAAAGAGCTTGGAGTACCGACTCTTTGTAATCCATGCGGAGGCCAGGGTTTGTGAGAACGGGTGCTAGCGCCGCTGCGACGTCGGATCGCGGCGACCGATACGTAGACCGCGACAAGACATATACGACCTCGGCAACGATTGATTCGCTAGTGTAAAGGCTCTCTTTGCCTCGACTCGCGCGTTGCAGGAGCTCGAAGCATCGCGCCGCCTTCACCGGGTCATCCCCTGTTATCAGGCGAAGGAAGACGTTCGCATCAACGAACTCGCTCATGAATCCCGCATCTTGGCAATCAGCCGCTGTGCGCGCTCTTCCTTTGCCTGTGCGATGGCTTCCTCAATTGGCATACCCAAAGGCGGCAAGCTGCCAACAATCTCCTCCAGTCGTGGCAACCGTCGTAGCGTGGCGTGACCATCTTCGATGTCAAACGTGATCTTGTCGTGCGGCTTCAGCCCCAGCTCGTCGCGAATCTCCTTCGGAACCGTCACCTGTCCTTTGCTGGTGAGCGTCGTCACGCGCGTCATGTGTCGCTCCCTTGCTTCCACAATGAGTAATACCGAATCATCTTAGTATTACCACATGGGTGATCCAACTCGTCCCCAGGACCGTCGCGCAGGTCCGGTATGCTTGCGCATACAGCGCCACGTCTCCACGGCCTTCGCGCGACATCCCCGGGGAAAATGCCATGGTTGCCCAGACGATGACCGTCGTGCGGGCCTATGGGCCAAAGGACTACCGGCTGGAGGAGATCCCCGTGCCCACTCCGGGTCCGGGCGAGGTGCTGATCGAGGTCGACGCCTGCGGTATCTGCGCCTCCGATATGAAGTGCTGGCTCGGCGGCGAGCTCTTCTGGGGCACAGACGGCAAGAGTGGTTACTGCGAGCCCCCCGCCGTGGCCGGGCATGAGTTCGCCGGGCACGTCGTGGCGCTGGGCGAGGGCGCGACCGACAAGCACGACGTTCAACTCGGTGAGCGCGTCATCGCCGAGCAGATCATCCCCTGCGGCGAGTGCCGGTTCTGCCGGAACGGGCAGTACTGGATGTGTCAGGTCCACCCCATCTTCGGGTTCAAGGACTATCTCATTGGCGGGATGGCCAAATACTCCCTGTATCCAGAGAAATCGATCGTGCACACGGTGCCGGAATCGCTATCGGCGGGCGAGGCGGCCTACATCGAGCCGGCGGCCTGCGCCTGGCACGCCGTCGACCGCGGCGAGATCACAAAAGGCGATACCGTCGTCATCGCCGGGGTCGGCAACATCGGTCTCTGTATGCTCCAGATCGCCACGTTTTTCGAGCCCGGCCAGGTGATCGCGCTCGATGCGCGGGACTACCGCCTCGACATCGCCGGCCAGATGGGCGCCGACGTCTGTATCAACGTGGCGCAGGAAGACGCCGTGCAGCGGGTGCGCGATCTCACCGGCGGCTACGGCTGCGATGTCTTCATCGAAGCGACCGGCAACCCCGCCGCGGTACCGCAGGGGTTGCAGATGATCCGCAAGCTGGGGACATTCGTCGAGTTCAGCGTCTTCAACGAACCGGTCACGGTCAACTGGACGATCATTGGCGACACCAAGGAGCTGACCATCCACGGCAGCCACCTGGGACCGTATTGCTACCCCAAGACCATCGACGCGATCGCCAGCGGCCGGCTCGACGTCAAACCGCTCGTCGCCGAGGCCTACCCCCTGACGTCGTTCCACGAGGCGATGGAGTCGTCGCTCAGTGGCGGCGTGCTCAAGAACATCCTGGTCCCCGTCTGATTGCCGGGCGGCACGAGAGAGGACGATATGAGCGACACGACATCGGAGCGCCGGTTGACGATCCTCTTCGACGTCGACAACACTCTGATCGACAACGACCGGGCCAAGCAGGATCTCTCCGCCCGCATTGACGCGCTTCTGGGCGACGCCGGCGAGCGCCGTTTCTGGGAGCTCTATGAGGAAGTCCGGCGCGAGCAGGGACTCGTCAACATTCCACTCATCCTGGCCCGCTTCACGGAGGAGGCCGAAACCGATCCCACCTTGAGCGATGCCGAACGACGGCGCCAGCGGTTCGCCCTCGCCGACATCGTGATGGGTTTTCCGTATAAGGACTATCTCTATCCCGGCGCCATAGACGCCGTGCGCAAAGCGCGGTCGCGGGGGACGGTCGCGGTGCTCTCCGAAGGCGATGCCACATTTCAACCCCATAAAATCTGGCGCGCGGGGCTCGATAGCGAGGTCGACGGCAACGTGCTGGTGTTCGACCGCAAACTGGAACACCTGGCCGAAATGACCGCCGCCTTCCCCGCCGATCATTACATGCTCGTCGAGGACAAACCGGACATTCTGGCCACGGTCAAGAAGGCGCTCGGGGCGCGGGTAACGACCGTGTTGGTGCGGCAAGGCAAGTACGGCCGGGTTCCCTTGACCGAGGCGTTGACGCCGGATCTGGTATTCGAGAGCATCAGCGCCTTCGCCGCCAGCGATCATACGGCGCTGGTCCCGTAACGACTCCGGCGAGGGCATTGGCACGTGACGCACTCCCGACTCGAGACCATGGCGATATCGATTACCCGGCGCTTTCCCCGGCGCGCCATCGGCGCGGCCGGCATCGGGGCAATGCTGCGCGCGCTGATCTCAGACGACACTGCGGCAAAGAAGAAGAAAAAGAAGAAACGGAAAAAGAACGGGACGCCGAATACGGGCTGCCCGTATGCGTTGTGCCGGGGCGAATGCCGGCCGGATTGTCCACCTCCCATCGCCAAGGTCCCATTCCCGCGGCATGTCAACTACAGTGCCGGAACGATTGCACCCAGCTCCTTCAACCAGGCAGCGCAAGATAACCATGTGCGCGCCGCGTATGCGAAATGGAAAGCCAACTACCTCGTCGCGGCCGGCCGTGACGCGAGTGGCCGCCAAATCTTTCGCATCGCGTTCGGGAAACCGGGCAGGAGCGATCACGCCATCACCGTTTCCGAAGGACAGGGGTACGGCATGGTGATCGTGGCCCACATGGCGGGCGACGATCCAGACGCTCAGGAGATCTTCGATGGTCTGTGGCGATTCAGGCTCGCCCATCCGAGCGAGATCGACGGGCGGCTGATGGACTGGCGAGTGCCCGGCGGCGACGGCAATGACAGCGCGTTTGATGGCGATTGCGACATGGCCTATGCGCTGCTCCTGGCCGACGCCCAGTTTGGCAGCGATGGGGCCGTTCATTACCGGACCGAATTCGACCAGACCATCGCCGGCATCCTGGAGAAGACCATCGGACCCACCAGCCGGCTGCCGATGCTCGGCGACTGGACTGCTGCCAACGGCGCGACGTACAACCAGAACACCCCACGCACCTCCGATTTCATGCCCGGACATTTCCGCGCCTTCCGCCGCGCCACGGACGATGGTGTCTGGAATGCCGTGGTGGCGGCCTGCCAGGACGTGATCGACACCCTGCAGGCGAGCATCAGCCCGGATACCGGGTTGCTTCCCGATTTCGTGCAGGAAGGTCCGCGACCCGCCGATCCAGATTTCCTCGAGGGACCCCACGATGGGGACTTCGCCTACAATGCCGGCCGCGACCCCTGGCGCCTGGCCACCGATGCCCTCCTCAATGGCGATCCGCGTTCCGCGGCGCAGGCGCGGAAAATGACCGGGTGGGTGGCGGCGGAGACCGGCGGCGATCCGGGTCTCATTCGCGCCGGCTACACTCTCGATGGCGATACCTGGCCGGACAGCGACTACTTCACGACCTTTTTTGCCGCCCCGCTGGGCGTCGCGGCTATGACCGAACCGCTTCTGCACGATTGGCTCGACGCCATCTATGGCGCGGTCTACGAGAGATCCGAAGACTATTACGAAGACAGCGTGACGCTGATATGCCTGTTGGTGATGAGCGGAAACTTCTGGGATGCCACGCTTTTGCCATCACCCTGAGGCTTGACATAGTGTGACCCCAGGTGTACAATTGTCAGGTTGCGCTAGCGAGCGCGGATGATGGCTCGACTCCGGAATTGGAGGCGAGCAGGATACCACGCTGTGGCTTTCGCGGGCAGAATGCCGAACCTCTGTGGCACCCCTTGACAGGGTCGCACAGTGTGAGGTAGGCTCTGCGGGCTCCGAAGAGGAGCGACCCCCGGGGACTGACGGGCGGCCTGGTATGACGGTGGGTGTAGGTGACTGCATCCGCGGTGCTGGGACGGTCCGTTGCAAAAACGGGGGAGCACGTTGACAAGCTGGCGCAGCGGACAGGATACGCGGAGGACGGATGTCCTGCGGTCGGATGCCTGTCGTGTGCCGAAGACGGAGCGGGCGGATCTCGAGGGCGCCGGGGCAACCTGGGGTCTGGAAGATGCGCACGCAACAGCAAATGCAAGCCAGCAAGCGAGCGCGTGGCCATCAACACGCAGCACACGATCCTTTCGGGGATCGTCGGGTTCTCGGAAGAGAACCCAAGGTCTCATTGCAAGATGAGACATTGGTGGAGAGTTTGATCCTGGCTCAGGATCAACGCTGGCGGCGTGCCTAATGCATGCAAGTCGAGCGGGGTGGACTTCGGTTCACTCACGCGGCGGACGGGTGCGTAACACGTGGGCAACCTGCCCTGGGGCGGGGGATATCCGTGGGAAACCGCGGGCAATTCCGCATACGTTCATGACTCGACGGGGGTCATGAAGAAAGAGCGTAAGCTCACCCCAGGAGGGGCCTGCGGCCGATTAGCTGGACGGTGGGGTAACGGCCTACCGTGGCGATGATCGGTAGCTGGTCTGAGAGGACGGCCAGCCACACGGGGACTGAGACACGGCCCCGACTCCTACGGGAGGCAGCAGCAAGGAATCTTCCGCAATGGGCG
>JACCXM010000392.1 GCA_013697005.1 Chloroflexia bacterium
ACGTTCGAGGCCGAGCATGTGAGCGGCGACGTCGATTTCGCGTGGACCGGGTCCATCATCGGTACTCCCGACGGCCTGATCACGGCGACGATGGACGGGGTCGCGCGCAAGGATTTTCAGCGGAACCGAATTGGGTGGTGCGTGCTCCATCCGATGGCGGTGGCCGGGGTTGCCGTTTCCACCGAGACCCCGCATGGCACGGTGAAAGGCGCATTCCCGGACCTGGTCGCGCCGCATCAGCCATTTTTCGATATGCAATCGATCGCCCATGAGACACCGGGCGGGGGTGAGATTGTCATCCGCTTCGAAGGCGATCTGTGGGAGATGGAAGACCAACGCAACTGGACCGATGCTTCATTCAAGACCTATTCGACGCCACTGCGGATTCCGTATCCGGTTCAGATAAAAAAGGGAGACCGGGTCTGGCAACGCGTCACGATCGAGGCCAAGGGCGTAGCGCCAACGAACCCGGCATCCGATGATCCGGTGCGGGTGGCGGTCGATGTTTCACGCTCTCGCCCGGTCCCCCAGATCGGGCTGGGGGTGGCGAGTCACGGCGCGCCGCTCGCGGACGAAGACATCGCCCTCCTGAAGTCATTGCGTCTCGCCCATCTGCATCTCCTGCTCGATCTCACTGAACCGGGTTGGCGCCCGTCTCTGACCCAGGCGATGGAGGAAGCCAAAGCGTTGCACGCGTCACTTGCGATCGAGGCGATTGCAGGGGTTGACGGCGCGGGGTTGCAGGATCTTGCCGATGCGGTGACCGGGAGCAATGTCGAGATCGCGCGGGTGCTCGTCTTCGGTTATGGCGAGATGGACACCAGCGAGATGGTCATGGACGCCGCGCGGATCGCATTCGATGGATCCAATTCGGCCGCACTCATCGGCGGTGGCGCCCGCGCCTATTTCACCGAGCTGAACCGGGCGGCGCCAACCCTGCCCCGCGAGCGGATGGAGGTGATCAGCTACACCATCAATCCTCAGGTCCACGCCTTCGACAACGCTTCCCTGACCGAAACGCTGGCGGCGCAACCGGAGACGGTGCGCAGCGCGCACGCCATCGCTGGCGATCTGCCTGTTGTCGTCGGGCCGATTACCCTGCGCCCACCGTTCAATCCGAACGCCACCGGTCCCGAACCGGAAACGGCGGCGGGGGAGCTTCCGGCGGCGGTCGATTACCGCCAGCCGTCGCTGTTCGCCGCGGGCTGGCTGACCGGCAGTCTCAATGCGCTGGGCAATGCCGGGGTCGACGCCTTGACCTACTTCCAGACGACCGGTTGGCGGGGGATCATTGAGCGGCGCGACCACCAACTCCGCGTTCCGGGATTCCATTCCTGGCCAGGCATGGTCTTCCCGATTTACCACGTACTGGCGGACATCGGTGAGTTTCGCGATGGCGAGATGCTGCCGATCGCGCTGGGTGATGGATTGCGCGTGCAGGCGCTGGCGCTGCGCAAGGGCGACCGGGTGCGGGTAATCCTGGCCAATATGGGGGAGGATCCGGTCACTGTCTCCCTCGAGATTCCCTCGGCCGGCGAAGGACGGATGAGGCGGCTCGACGACCAAAGCATGCAGCTCGCCGCGACGGAACCGGCCACGTTCCGCGCCATGAGTCAGCCGGTCGCCGCGCGTGACGGGATTTTCTCGGTTGATCTTCCCCCGTTCGGATTGGTGACGCTCGATATGAACGTGGAGCAGGCATGATCACGGGTGAGACGGCGCAGGCCAAGCTGCCAGTCCGCGACGAGCCGCCCCGGCGCGGGATTCGTTCCTTGGCGCGCTCGGTGGCGCAGGTCGATGAGATCGGGGTCATTGGGGCGCTCGTGGTGCTCATCGTGCTATTGGCGTTTCTGGTGCCCGAGACCTTTCTGACACCCCAGAACTTCATCAACGTCTCGCGCCAGGCGTCATATGTCGGGATCATGGCGGTGGGGATGGTCTTCGTCATCGCCATGGGGGACATCGATCTCTCCGTCGGCTCGATCTGGATGTTGAGCAGCGTGATGATGGCGATCGCCCTCCGCGACGGCTACTCGATCTGGATCGCGGTGGCGGTCTGCATCGTGGTGGCGACGGCGTGTGGGTTGCTCAATGGGGCGCTCAGCGTCGCCCTCGGTATCCCGACGATTATCGTGACCCTCGGAACATTAAGTCTCTATCGTGGCCTGGGACTGGTAGTGACCGAAGCCTCACCTGTCTCAGGCTACGAGCTGAAGACCTGGTTTTTTGAATGGGTCGGCGGCCGGGATCCGATATTTGGAGTCTGGATCAGCGTCTGGGCCGCGCTGATCGTGGGGATCGTCGGATGGGTCCTTTTCAACCAAACGGCCTTCGGGCGGCGAGTACAGGCAATCGGCAGTAACCTGCAGGCCGCGCGGTTCTCCGGCATCCGAATCGCGAGAACGCGCATCCTCGTCATGACGCTGATGGGATTTATCGTCGGCATCGCGGCAGTCGTCGCGCTGGCATTCAATCGCAACGGGAGCCCGACCGTAGGCGTCGGCACAGAGCTCGGGGTCATCGCCGCCACCATCATCGGCGGCACCGCGCTTACCGGCGGCTCCGGATCGGTCCTCGGGGCCATTCTCGGCGCCTTGATCATCGCATTGATCCAGAACGGTTTAGCACTGCTGGCAGTGCCCCCGGCGTGGTCAGTGGCTGTTACCGGGATCGTGATTATCGTGGCGGTCACTCTTGATTACTTCATCAAACGGCGCTCATGATGACGCGCCGGACTGGGCCTGGCTACAGGCGGGCCCGACGCCGAAAGGAGGTGGGAACGACCAGCGGAGACCCAATGTCCTCAATGGTGCTTGACGCGTCTCACGGCCGCTCGGCAGTGCTAGGCAACGACGAGGTCGTCCTGATGCTGAGCGACACATGCGAAGGAGTAGTGGCGTGAGTCGAATACGAATGTTCTTTGCCCTAGCGACAGTGTTTTCCCTGCTTGCGATGCCAGCCCTTGGCGTCGCCGCACAGGACGCAACCCCCGCGGCAGACCACAGCGACATCGAGATCGCCTATGTGCTCCACGGTCTCAATGCGTTCACGGAGCGGATGAAGACCGGGGCCGAAGACGCGGGGCGAGACATGGGGGTCACGCTCGAAGTCTTCGGCGATGCCTCGTTCGAAGCGCCGACACATCAGGCGTTCTTCGAGACGGCTCTCCAGCGTGGGTTCGATGGCATCGCCCTGGTGACATTCCCAGGCGATGTTTGGATCACACCGATCCAGATCGCGGTCGATCAAGGCGTGCCGCTGGTTGGCGCCAACGTGACGTCGCTAGACTCCGCCCTCACCACGTGGGTAGGACAGGACGAGTACACGTCCGGCGTGATTCTCGGCGAAGAGATGAAGAAGCAGCTCGATACCGCCGGGATCAGCGAGGGAAAGATCGCGGTCGGCATTTGTCTGCCTGCCGCCGAAGTCCTACAAGACCGTGATAACGGATTCCGCAAAGCTCTGGAAGGGACGAACTTCGAGATCCTTGAGGCGCAGGACGTCAAAGTTCCCGTGCCGGAGAATTACGGTGCGTGGGAAAACATCATTGCCGCCAACCCGGACATCGTCGCCGCCGTCGGCCTCTGCTCGATCGACATTCCGAACCTGGCGCAGCTCAAGGAGCGCAACGCGGCAACGTGGTTGATCGGCGGCTATGACCTTGACCCACCGACGCTGCAGGCGATTCAGGACGGACTCGCGCAGGTCACCGTCGGACAGCAGGAATACCTCCAGGGCTACCTTCCGGTGCGTGCACTTGCCGAGCATCTGATCAGCGGCGAGCCATTGGTCGAGGGGTGGCTGGAGACGCCAACCGAGGTCGTGACCGCCGAGAATGTGGCCGACTACATCTCCCGCCAAACGGACGATCAGGTCCAATACGACTACTACCAGGCGTACATGGACGAGAGCTTCGCGGACCTCGAAGCCTCGGCCCGGCCGTACGACGATCTGCGTACGCCGGGGATGCCCCGCGCCACCCCCGCGCCGTAGCGCCTCCAACACCCCCTCGCCCTGCGCGCAGGGCGAGGGGGGCAGGGGGGTGAGGGTACGCGTGCCAAGATGACCGATCCCATCACAACTGAAGAAATCATCCGCCTCGACCGGGTGACCAAGCGTTTCGGCGGCATCACCGCCGTCAACGACGTGTCGTTCGGAATTTCCCGCGGTGAGATCCACGCGGTCGTTGGCGAGAACGGGGCCGGCAAATCGACCATCATGAAGATGCTGGCCGGGGTCTATCAGCCGGACAGCGGCGCGCTGGTGCTGCGCGGCGAGCCTGCGGTCATCGGCGATCCGTTGCAGGCTCGGAAGCAGGGCGTCAGCATCGTGTTTCAGGAGCTGAACCTCTTTCCCCATCTGACCATCGCGGCCAATATCTTTGCCAATCGCGAGGCGACCCACGGACCGGGGCTGCTCGACGAGCGGCAGATGGTCGCGGCCACACGGCGCGTGCTGGAGACGATGGGGGTCGATCTCGATCCCCACGTCCGCGTCGGACGATTGTCGGTCGCGGAGAAACAACTCGTTGAGATCGCGCGCACCCTGGAGCAGCAATCCGAGATCATCATCATGGACGAGCCGAACTCCGCCCTCAGTGCGGCGGAGACGGAGCGGCTCTTCTCGCTGTTGCGCCGATTGCGCGACAAAGGGCTGACCATCATCTACGTCTCGCACCGGCTGGAGGAGGTCTTCGCCATCGCGGAGCGTATCTCGGTGATCCGCGACGGCCGCTATCAGGGCACCTGGGCCGTCGCCGAGACGACGATTCCGGACGTGATCGCCCAGATGATCGGACGCCGTCTGGGGGAGACCTTTCCTCATCGCGAAGGCATCGACACCGCCGCCAGGGTGGCGGTCGCGGTGCGCGGTCTGCGCACCGGGTCGGCGGTCGGGCCGGTCGATTTCGAGGTCCGCGCGGGAGAGATTCTCGGGTTTGCCGGGCTCGAGGGGTCGGGTGTCAACGACGTGTTTCACGTCTTGTTCGGGCTCGCCAAACCGGCCGCGGGAGAGGTGGTCTACCAGGGACGTGTTACGCCGCCGCGCTCCCCCTTTGACGCCATTCGTCAGGGATTCGCGCTGATCCCGGCCAACCGGCGGGATGAGGGGTTGATGACCTCCTGGTCGATCCGGCGCAACGCCAGTCTCGCCGTGCTCGACAAGCTGCTGGACCGTCTGGGGATGATCGACCGCGGCCGCGAGCGGGGTCTGGCGACCGACTACGTGCGGAAGCTCAATGTCGCGACCGACAGCATCGACAAGCGGGTGATCAATCTCTCGGGGGGCAATCAGCAAAAGGTGGTCGTCGCCAAGTGGCTGGCCACCGGACCGGAGATTCTGATTCTCAACGATCCGACGCGCGGCATCGACGTCGGGGCGAAATCGGAGATTTACGCGTTGTGCGACGAGCTGGCGCGGCAAGGATTGGCGCTGCTGTTTACGTCTTCGGAAATCGAGGAGACGTTGGGCGTCTGTGATCGCATCCTGGTTTTCCACAAGGGGCGAGTGATTCGCGAGTTCCCGCGCGGCGAGGCGACAAAGGCGGATGTGATGCATTGGGTCGCGGGCGGGATCATTCCGGAGGTGGAAAGGGTTCTTGAAGGTGATGGAGTGATGGGCTAAAAGGGTGATAGGAAGGTGCTGGTTGGGATTCAGCCCGGCGCTGATTCTAGAGGCTGTTATGGGCTCACAGGATGTTCACGACGGGCAGGACGTGTTTCCACTGGAGCATGATAGAGTCGTGTCTTACGGCCACGCGAACGCCGCTCCGAGTAGAACCGCCTCACCGACGTCGACTACCGCTGGGGCGAGCTGTACGGCATATGCGTCCAGCCGGTATCCATGCCGCCGTCGACGGGCACGACCGTACCGGTGATGTACTCCGCGCCTGGGGAACAGAGATTGAGGACGGCGTCGGCGACCTCATCAACGTGGCCCCGCCGTCCCCAGGGAATCGCCTGGATCAGGGCGGCGCCAAACTCATCGTTCATCCGTGGAGCACGTTGGGGAATCTCGATCACGCCTGGCGCGACGCTATTGACGTTGATCCGGTGTTCGGCCAGTTCCATCGCGAGCACCCTCGTGAACATCACGACGCCCGCCTTCGACGCGCAGTAGGCGGAAGCGCCCAGGCGCCCGATATGATCGGCGATGGAGGAGATGGTGACGATCCGGCCCCGGGTTCCGTGCGCGAACATGCTCCGGGCCGCGGCTTGACAGGACAGAAAGACGCCCCGAAGGTTCGTCTCGATCACGGCATCCCAGGCCGATACCTCCATGTTGAGGACCGACGCATTTGGAACGATGCCCGCGTTCGCGATCATGACCGCAGGTGGGCCAAATGCCTGCTCCGCCTTCGCGACGAGATGTGCGACCGCCGACCTATCGCGCACATCGACCGGGACGAACGCCAGCCGCTCCTGATCGAAGAACGTTGCCCGGGCCTGGTCCAGCGCGTCCTTCCGCACATCACCCAAGACGACGCTGGCTCCGGCGTCATGAAACGCCCGGGCGATGCCCAATCCGATACCCGACGCCTCGCCCGTCACGATCACGTTCTGCCCATCGAATCCCGTCATCGCTTCCTACCCCCTGGCAGCCCTTGGGCGGTCAATGTCACACGCCGGTGGTCCTCTGAAGTGCATAACAGCCTCTAATTGCAGAAGAACATGAAATTCCCTATCACCCGAACATCCCATCACCCTATGACCCCCGTCACGCCGAAGCCCCGGAATAGTGGCGGATGCCGATCTTCCAGAAGAGGCGGGCGATGAGGGGGAGGGCGATGGCGAGGGCGATGGCCCCGAGCAGGTTCGGTGAGGTCAGACGGCCGACCAGTCCCTCGGTGGGCACCGTGATCGCGAAGCCGATCGGGACCAGGAAGGTGAGCATCGCACGCAGCCAGGGCGGGTAGATACCGATCGGCCAACGCCCCGCCTCGTACATGCTCTGGAAGATGTTGAGGATGTTGTCGAGCCGGATGAACCAGAAAGCGCAGGTGGCCAGAATCAGCAGAAAGCTGTAGATGATCGTCACCCCGGCCAGCAGCGCGATCAGAAACACGACCGCCTGGGCCAGTCCGACCGACGCGCCGAGCTGGGAAATGGCCACCGCCAACACCACCAGCCCGACCACGATGTCGATCGACTTCCAGACCTCGACCTGGCGCACGCTGACCAGTACTTGCGCATCGACCGGCTTGGTCAGCGTGAAATCGAGCGTGCCCAGCCGGACGTCCTCCATGAACCGGGTGAGACTCGGCTGGACGACGAGTTGGGTGATCCCGGCCACCAGCGTGTAGACGCCGACGATGGTCAGAAGCTCGGATGCGCTCCAACCGCCAAGCCGGTCGGTTTTGGAGAAGATGACCCCCAGACCGAGCAGCGCGGTGCAGAGCCCCACTGCAGACTGGATGAGCTGGATGACCAGATTCGTCCGGTACTGCAACTCGTTCAGGATGCCCAGCCGCAAGTGGATCCAGAGGAGGCGAAGGTAGGTCACCACTTCAGGCTCCGACCGCCGAGTACTGCCGCACGCCGCGCGCCCAGGTGACATTCAGGAGCACGAGCGCGAGAGCGAGCCAGGCAAGCTGGGCGCCGAACCCGACCATGGCCTGGGTGGGGCTGAGCCGGCCCAGGAGCAGCTCGACCGGGAAACCGAGCATCCGGTAGAACGGGAGCCACTCGGCAATCGATCGCACCGGCCCCGGCAGGAGGTCCAGCGGCGCCACGAACCCGGACAGGAAGAGGAACACCACAAAATAGAGCTGGTTGATCGCGTTGACGCGCGTGATCCAGAATGCGAGCGAGGCCATGGTCCATTCCACGGCGAAGCGCAGCGCCATCGCCAGCAGCAACGCGGGGATGAACGCGAGCGCGGTCCAGGCCGAGATCGTCCAGTTCGGCTGGAAGACAAACGTCAGGACCACGACGACCGGCGCCACGACCGCCATTGTCAGCAGCTTGAA
>JACCXM010000409.1 GCA_013697005.1 Chloroflexia bacterium
CACCACAACGCCGCCTTCCAGGTCACGAAGGGCCTCCTCGGCGCCTTCATCGTCGAGCCCAAAGACCCCGCCACCCGCCCTGCCTACGACCGCGACTACACGCTGATTCTCAACGACGGCCCGATCGGCGGATTCAGCATCAACGGCAAAGGCTTCCCCGCGACGCAACCGTTGGTGGCGAAAAAAGGCGAGCGGCTGCTCATTCGCTACATGAACGAGGGATTGATGATCCACCCCATGCACCTGCACGGGATGCCGATGACCGTCTTTGCCCAGGACGGCTATCTCACGCCGCAACCGTACATGTGTGACACGCTCAATATCGCGCCGGGACAGCGTTTCGAGACGATTGTCGAAGCGGCCGAGCCGGGTGTCTGGGCCTTCCACTGCCACATCCTCAACCACGCCGAGAGCGAGCATGGCATGTTCGGGATGGTCACCGCGCTCATCGTCGAGGACTAGCAAGACGCCGGGTGGGCGACGGCGCCCGCTTGAAGAGGCCATGAACGGCGGGAGTATTTCTCGCCAGGAGGTATCAGGTCATGAGCTCGTATCAGTTCCCCAGTGGACCGGCGATGGAATCGTCCGATCTCGCCAGGCTCCTGTCAGCGGTTCCGGGTGACCGGCGGGCATTCTTCAAGCAAGCGGCCGCGTTGGGGCTGGCTGCTCCGGCGCTCGGCGGGCTGGTGATGGACGCCCGCGCCCAATCGACTCCTGAGGCCGAAGCCGCGGACAGTCACAGCATGCCCGCGGACGGTTACGTCGGTTCCGATCCGGAGAGCGCCAGCACCGGCGAGGAAAGCCCGGTGCCGTCCGCGGCGCAACCCTTCGTGCTCTACGATCCGGTGTTGCCGCGCGTGGAGGCGGGACCGAAGGAGATCGCCGTCGTCGCCAAGGACGCGACGTTACTGATCGCCAAGGATGTGCCCTACGCGGCCTGGACCTTCGATGGCACGGTGCCGGGCCGGGCGCTGCGGGTGGTCGAGGGCGACGAGATCGCCTTCACGCTCGCCATCGATGCGACGGCGACCACCTCCCACTCGATGGACTTCCACTCCGCGCAGACGGCGCCGGACAAGAATTACAAGACGATCGTGCCCGGCGAGGAGTTCTCCTGGAGCTTCGCGCCGCGGCATGCCGGCGCCTACATGTACCACTGCGGCACGCCGCCGGTGCTAATGCACATTGGGGCCGGGATGTACGGCGCGATGATCGTCGACCCCAAGGAAGGCTGGCCGGAGGCGCAGGAGCTGGTCTTCGTCCAGAGCGACTTCTACCTGGTGGACGGCGAAAACGGCGTCAAGGTTCCGGACTACACGAAGATGCTCGGCAACGGCACTATGGACTTCGTAACCTTCAACGGCTACGCCAACCAGTACGTCGAGAACCCGATCGTGGTCAAAGCGGGCGAGCCGATCCGCATCTTCCTGGTCAATGCCGGACCGAACGCCTACAGCACCTTCCACGTCGTCGGCGGCATTTTCGACCGGGTCTGCGTGAATGCCAACCCGCGCAACGAGCTGTTCGGGCTGCAGTCGTGGACGGTCGGCCCTGGCGATGGCGCCTGCTTCGAGCTGACCCTCGACGAGCCCGGTATCTACCCGGCCGTCAACCACGCCTTCGGCCACGCCGCGCACGGCGCGGTGGCGCTGCTGCAAGCCGAATAAGGGGAGGGCAAAGGAGCGGGAATGGACAAGCGTCTGAGGATCGCATTCGGCTCCATCGCCGCGATAGCGCTCATAGCGGCGGGCACGATCGGCATCGGACGCGCATTGTTCGAGCGCCGGGTCAACGAGGAGATGGCAACGCTTCTCGCGGCGAGCGCGGTAGCCGAGCCGCACATCGTCAGCGAGGATGACCTCAGCGGCCTGCCCGAGCCGGTGCGGCGGTGGCTGCGCTGGGCGCAGGTGGTTGGCAAGCCGTACCCCGCCACCATCCGCCTTACTCAAGAGGGACGGTTCCGGCAAGCGGCAGGCGGCGTCTGGATGCCGTTCACCGCGGAGGAAGTTTTCACGACCGAACCGCCCGCCTTTCTCTGGAAAACGACGATGCAGATGTTTCCGCTCGTCTCCATCGTCGGGCGCGACCGCTACATCGGCGGCCAGGGCAGCATCCAGATGCGGCTCCTCGGCGTCGTGCCGGTGGCGGACGCCGCCGGACCAGCAATGGATCAGGGCGCGCTGCTGCGCTATTTGAACGAGACGATGTGGTTCCCGGCGGCGGTGCTCAGCCCCTCCATCGCCTGGGAGAGTATCGACGCAAATTCGGCGCGGGCGACGATCCGCCACGGGGATGTCACCGGCGCGGCAACCTTCGTGTTCGACGACCAGGGAAGACCCGTCGACATGATCGCGCAGCGACAGAACCTCGCGCGGGGACAACTCGAAACCTGGTCAACGCCGCTCAACGCGTACGGCGAGTTTGAAAGCGTGCGCATCCCCGTGGCGGGGCAAGGAATCTGGCGCTACGACACGGGCGACTTCTCGTATATCGAGTTGCGTATTACCGGCGTCGCGTACAACCCACAAACGGAGTGAACGGAGCGAGCGGGAGGCAGTGGTCGCGAAGGAGCGAGCGAACGAGATGACGACAGAGGGAGTTCTGGGGCGATTCGACCTTGGTGCAGAGATCGACCGCTTTCCCCCCGGCGTGCCGAGTGGCCGGCGCTCGGAAACGCTGCTCAAGACACCGCGTCTGCGCGTCGTGTTGGTGACGATGCGCGCCGGCACGGAGCTCCGCGAGCATACCGCGCCGGGAGTCATTACCGTGCAGCCCCTGCAAGGGCGGTTTGCGTTCATGACCGATGGCGGCGAGCGAGAAATCGCCGCGGGTACGCTGATCGCCCTGGAGGCCAACACCCGACATGCCGTGCGTGCGATCGAGGATGGCGCATTTCTGCTCACCATCGCCTGGCCAGATGACGCGCGCGATGCGGCCATCCCAAGCCATGAGAGTGGCGAAACCTGACATAGCTCCTCGAATCCGCTGCGCTCGCTCCTGGGGGCGGAAGCCGCCGGCGGTCCCGCCGATGTGTTCGGTGTAGGCCGCGGCGGGCGATACTCCCGGAGGTTTACGAATTCTGGCCGTCTCCGGTGCGGAGAAGACACCGCGTTCTGGAGAGGTGGTGATCGTCTCGTGCCAGCAGATCTGAATCGGGACTCCGGGGTGCGGAACGCGTTGGAAATTCATCGCGGCGCAGAACCAGAATCAGTACCTGCAGCCGCTACGACCGAAACCGAACGTTTCGAACTCCTGCATCACCTGGAAGCGCTGCTCGAGCCGTTGCTCGCCTCGCTCGGACTCGTGTTTCTGGCGCTCCTGCTCATCGATCTCTCCGGCGCCCTCACGACGCCGGCGCAACGGTTCTGGCTCGACCGCGCGATCACCGTCATCTGGGTGATTTTCATCGTCGACTTCCTGGTGCGCCTGATCATCGCACCGCAAAAGCGACAGTACCTGCGGCACAATTGGCTGACGGCCCTGTCGCTCGTTCTGCCATTCCTCCGCCCGATCCGTGCCTTGCAAGCATTGCGCGCGGTGCGCTCGTTGAGTCTGGTCCGACTCCTGACAGGGGCCAACCGTGGCATGCGCGTGCTGCAAGCGGTCACGCGGGGACGCCAGATCGCCTATGTGGCGGCGCTGTCGGTGCTCGTCGTGCTGACCGGCGCAGTCGGCGTGCTCTATTTCGATCGGGGCGTCCGGGACGCCCCGATCCAGAACTTTGGCGATGCGTTGTGGTGGTCGGCGGCCATGATTACGACCATCAACAACGAGAAATACGTCGTCAGTCCCGAGGCGCGGGTCATAGCCATCCTGCAGCGGCTTTTCGCGGTCAGCGTGTTCGGGTTTATTACCGCGTCGATTGCCACCTATTTCATCGGCCGCTCGGCCGAGGAGCGCGCCGCGAGCGATGTGTCCCGTGCTTCACCGTCGGACAGCGTGCGTGCCGAGCTCGACGCGCTCCGTCACGATAACGAGCTCCTGCGGGATGAAGTCGCCTCCACGCGCCAGGCCATTGAGAGGCTCCTAAGCAGGATGGACGGAGGATAACCAGCTACCCCATCACCCCAGATACGCCTCCAGCTCCTCCCGATCATGAACCGTGATGCGGTGCTTTCCGTCGACGGCGATGAGGCGGCGGCGAGTGAACCCGACCAGCACCTCGTTCACACGGACGCGCGTGGCGCCTACCAAGGCGGCGAGATCGGACTGCGTGATCCGCAACGGAATGCGCACCCCGCCGCCGGGAAGCTCTTCGCCCAGCGCATCGGCCAGGGCCACGAGCTGGCGTGCCACCCGGCCGTGGACGTCGAGGGTGGCCATCGCTTGCAGCTGGGCATTGGCGAGCCGCAAGCGGCGGGCCAGCAGACCCAACAGGTTCTCGGTGATCCCGGGAATGTCGCGCCGGAGCTGGGCGAACGAACCGCGGTCGATCCAGACCAGCGTCGCCCGTTCCAGCGCGGTGACATCGGCCGAGCGGCCGGAACGGTCGGCCAGCGCCAGCTCGCCGACGATCTCCCCGGCGCCGAGCAGAGCCAGGATCAGCTCGCGGCCGTTGCTTTGCAGGGTCGAAACCTTCAATGTGCCATCGAGGATGATGTAGGCGATCTCCCCCGGTTGGGTGGCGGTGAGAATCATGGCGCCCGAAGGGAACGCGGTGCGGCCGAGGAGTGCGTTGACCCGGGTCAGCTCGGCGGCGGAGAGCCCGCGAAACAACTCGAGCTTGCCGAGTTCCTGTGCATCAGGGACACCTGTCATCGATCGCATCCTCCTCATCCGCACGCGGAACGTCCGCACATTGTGTGCTGGAACGTATCATGCCGCGCATGGAGCGCGAGACGCTGGCCGCTGGCCGCTGGCGCGGGACGTGTTCCCGGGTTGACGCGCGATCTGTCAAATTCGGGACGTCATTGCCCGCGCCGCGCTGCTGGAATGGACACGATCGGGGATCGCTCTGATCCAGTCGATACGTTATTCGCAAAGGAGGTCATCCATGACTCCGATTCGGCAACCCTCTCTTCCGCGACGGCAGCTTTTGTCGGCCGGCGCCGGCGCGTTGCTTTTCGTCGTCCCCAAGGCGCAGGGCGTCGCCACCCGCACCATTCTGCAACGCGGTATGAGCGGCGGGGGGATGGCTCAGCTCGATGGTGGCGATGAGCCACGCCTGGCCAACTTCGGGCTTTTTGCCTCCTCGCTGCAACTGCCCGATGGCGAAACGCTGGTGCTGGGCGCCATTCAGTGGATCGAAGCGGGGACCGATTTCCAGCTCCAGAGTACCGAGGTAACGCAGTGTATTCCCATCGCCGACCGCTCTGACGGCGCCGAGGTGCGCGGCCGCATGCAGGTCAACGGCGAGGGGGATTTCCCGTTCGTGATCCGCGCCATCGACGGCGGGCGGCCGGGCTCCGCGCTCGACCGGATCGAGATCGAGGTCAACACCGCAGCGGCGCGCGAGGGCGGGGTGGACCTCGGCAGCGATGACGTGTTTGTCTACGAAGCCGCAGGCAACCTGGTCGCCGGTGACTTCCAGTGGGTCATTTCCGACATCGACATGGGCGGGCAATAAAGCGACAGAATGACACCCTGTGAATGACACCCTACGCGCGGTCCAGCGCCACGGTCTGGCCGATGACATCGTCGATGGACATCTCCCGGCCCATCCGCAAGACGTCGTCGAATACCGCCTCACCCATCGCGCCGCGCAGGGAATCCGCGGCCTCCGCGAGTCCTTCCGGCGCGGCCTGCTGGGATCGCTCGCACACGGCGGTCGCGGCTCCCACGAGCATCACCGCCTCCCGCGTCCGTCCCTGGCTGGCCGCACCAGCGGCAAGCCCGGCCAGACTGGTCATGATGCCCTGTTCGTCGCCGGCGGCACGGTAGAGGCGAAGCGTCTCCAGGTATCGGTTCTGGGCGACACCTCCGTCGCCATGAAGCTGTGTCAGCGCGGCCAGACCCTCCATCGCGATGGCCGCGTAGAGGGGGTTTCCTCCTTCCCGCGCCAGCATGTGACTCTCGCGAAAAAAGCCCATCGCGGTGTCGAAGTCGCCCCGCCGGCTGGCGGCTCCGGCCAGGTTGTTCAGGGTGCTGGCGATCCCTTGCCGGTCGCCGACATGCCGGTGCAGGGCAAGACTCTCACGCAGCAGCGCGGCGGCCCGGTCGTGCTCACCGAAGGCAAAGAGGATCGTGCCCAGGTTGTTGAGCGCCCGGGCGGTGCATGATTCGTCCCCGAGCGCGCGGAAAAGCTCCAGGCTGCGGGAAAAGAGCGATCGTGCCCGCTCGTGATCGCCCTCATAATGTGCGATCTGGCCCAGATCGATCAGCGCCGTGGCGATGCTGGCCGTGTCACCAGCCTCCTCGGCAACGGCGAGATTCTCCTCGAGAAAATGTCGCGCGCGTTCGTAATCGCCCTGGTTGATCGCCACCACCCCCAGGTTGTTGAGCGACCAGACGACACCCGGGAAGTCTCCCAGGCGGCGCGAGATGGCGAGACTCTCCTGATGCAGCCGTTCCGCGTGCTCCGGGTCGCCCTGACTATCGGCCAGCACACCCGCCCCATTGAGCGCCTTGGCGCGGACCGCGGGCGCGACCGCGTTGGACTCCCGCAGCAAGGTTTCCAATTGCCCGCGCCCCTCGGCCATGTCCCCCCGTAGCCACCAGAAGCGCCACAGCGCGCCACCGAGACGCAGCGCCGCTTCCATCTGTCCTTGTTCGCGCAACCAACCGATCGCGGCGCGCAGATTCGCCTGATCGCGGTCGAGACGGTCGAGCCAGCGCGTCTGGTCGCTCCCCACCAGCAACGGCTCCGCGTCCTCGGCGAGACTCAGAAAGGTCTCGGCGTGGCGTTGCCAAATCCGCTGCTGCTCGTCGCTCCCGGCCAGGAGCTCCTGGGCGTAATCGCGGATCGTCTCGAACATCGTCAGGCGCGAGTCATCGCCATCTTCCGTGAGCTGAACCAGACTCTTGTTCGCGAGCGACTCCAACACCGCCAGCGCATCCAGCGCGGGGTCATCGCCGGGAAGCTCCGCGGCGACTGCCAGACAGGTCTCCACCGTGGCCCCGCCGACGAAGACGGCGAGGCGGGTAAACAGCCGCTGCTCGGCGGGATCGAGCAGGTCGTAGCTCCAGGCGACGGTGTCCCGCATGGTCTGCTGCCGTGCCGGTAGATCGCGTTGACCGCGGCTGAGCAGATCGAGCCGGCGGCCGAAGCCGTCGAGGCGCTCGCGTAGGGCCAGGGGCGAGTAGAACCGGGCCCGCGCCGCCGCCAGCTCAATGGCCAGCGGCAACCCATCGAGGCGGCGACAAATCTCGACGATGTCCCCGGCATTGTCCGTCGTCAGCGTGAATTCGGGTTTGACGGACTGGGCGCGGGCCACAAAGAGGCGCACCGCCGCCGACTGGCGAATCGCATCGAATGCCAATGCCGAAACCGATGCCGCCGCAGCGTCGCTGGCGCCGCCGGTTAGTGCCAGGGATGCCGGCAGCGCCAGGGGCGGGATGGGAAGCTCCTGCTCCCCGCGCACGCTCAGCCGTTCGCGGCTGGTGACCACCATGCTCAGTCGTGGGCACCCCTTCATGAGGTCGGCCACCAGCACCGCGGCACCCATCACCTGTTCGAGATTGTCGAGCACCAGCAGCAAATGCCGGTCGCGCAATTGCTCCAGCAGGAACGCACGCGGCGAGTCGCCCGTTGGCTCACCGAGATCGAGGGCGGTCATGATGGCCACTGGCGCCAGCGCTGGATCGGTCAGTGTGGCCAGGGAGACGAACGCCGCGCCATCGGCAAACTCGCCCGCCAGCTCCGCGATGAGGTGCAACGACAGACGGGTTTTGCCCGCGCCACCCGGACCAGTCAGCGTCAGCAGCCGCGTCGGCGGGACCCGTTCCAAGGAGGGGCCTTCCGCATTCGGATCGCCGCCGCCAGGCAATCGCAGCCCGAGAAACGCCCCCGCCAACGCCGCTTCCCGCTCGCGTCCGATCAAATCTGTGGCCGGTTGGGGCACATTGCGCAGCAGACGCCGTGGCGTGCGCAACGGCGGAAACTCCGTCCTCAGCCCGGTGGCGACAATTTGATACACCCGCTCCGCGCCCTGGAGATCCTTGAGCGTGTGCGCGCCGAGCCCACGGAATGTGAGATCGGGCGCGCTACCGTCGGGTACGAGCTCGCGCGTCGCCTGGGAGATGACGATTTGCTCGCCATGCGCGGTGTCGAGCAGGCGCGCGACGCGATTGAGCGGTGGCCCAAAATAATCCCCGCCGCGCGGGTCGGCGGGCCCGGTGTGGATCGCCATGCGGACCTTGAGGGAAAGCGGCGTCGCCGCGGCGTTGGCGTGCAGCGCGCGTTGCCCAGCGACCGCGGCCGCGACGGCGGCATCCGGCGTGGGGAACACGGCGCAGAAGGCGTCGCCCACGGTCTTGAAGACGACTCCGCCGGCGGTGGCGATCGCGCGGTGCAGCAGGGCGTCGTGCCGGGCCAGCGCGACGGACATCGCCCGCGGATCCGCTTCCCAGAGCCGGGTGCTCCCTTCGACGTCGGTGAAGAGAAACGTTACGACCTCAGCTGGACGCTCCGACACGGAATCCTCACGTTCCACGACGGCGGTCACCGCACCGTGGGCGCCAGTATCGGCTATTGGCTGTAGACGGTAAGTCGGTGAGTCGGTGAGTCGGTGAGTCGACAAGGACCGCCAATAGCCAAGAGTCAACAGGCGATTGCCGATAGCTGATAGGATTACCTATCGCTCGATGCACGGGGAGTTGCCATGACCCAGGCGCCTGGAGCCGGCAGAGTGGCGCGGCTCGTCACGATGACTGTCGCCCTGGCCATCTGGTCCGCGAGCGGAGCGACGTTGGGGATGGCGCGCCAGGACGCACCTACACCACCGGTCGCGGTCGGCGCGGGGCCGGTTCGGGAGCGCTCGTTGGCGCTCGTGGGACGCACGGTCTATGGCGCCGATGCCGCCACCATGTTCGGCTACCTGACCGCCGCGATCGGTCTCGATCCGGCGCTCCTCTTCACCGCGAGCCCGCCATCCGTCCAATCGGCGCGCTTGACGTACGTTGCCGAGGTTGCGCTGTCGTCGAGCGCCAACCGGGGCGATGTGACCGCGTTCGCCGGGGATGGTGTCTTGCGTATCTATGTCGATGACGACGCGGGCGCTGCCTGGGACGATCCGGCTTCCTTTGCCAGCGGACAACTGGTGGCCGAGTTCTCGCTCCTGCTGCGCGACACGATGCAGCGGCAGGCGCCAGGGGTCGGCGTGGTCATCGGTGATGAGCGTCTCGCGCAGCTCATGGCCGGCGAGTTCACGCTGGACGGTGTGCCCTACCGGTTTGGTCAGGATGGCATCGAGATGCGTCTCCGTTCCGCCGGGGCGTTGACCGGCGGCGGTGAGGATGGGCCAGCGCCGGACTTGACGGTCGACCTGACGGGATCGGTCAGCGTCATCGCGCGCGAAACCGTTCCGGTCAGCATGGGCGGGTCCTCGCCCTGACGTATCTTCGGTACCAGTGGGCGCCGATGTTTCATATCGAAGGGCGGAAGGGGAAGGCTCATGCAACAGATGTGTCATTCTGAGCCCAAAGGCGAAGAATCTCGTTCGTTGCGAGCGATTGCGATACCCAGACGAGATTCTTCGTTCCTCAGAATGACACGATACAGGTGGCGCCTGCTCAGCGCGTTTGCGCTGGTGGCCGCGCTCGTGTTCTCCTTCTCCTCCGTGCACTTCGGTGCTGCCCAGGAAGCCGATCCGGGATTTTCACCGGCGAGCGGTCCGGCGCATGTGATCGCGCAGGGCGTGACCGCGCTTCCCAGCGGGGATGCCGTCTGGCGCACGGTGCGCACCAGAGCCCAATTGCCGGCGGCCGCGCCGTTCGAGGAACGGCCGCTCGGGTTCGTGCTGGCTTCCGGGGGACCGCTCCTGCTCGTCGATCGGACCACTGGCGAGCAAGTGCGTCTGGGGACGGGCGAGGCGGCGCTGGTCCGTTCCGGCACGATCCAGCAACGATCCAGTCTTGGCGCGCAAGCCGTCAGCTATCTCTCCATCGAGCTGGTGGCCACTGATGCCCCAGCGCCTCCCGCGGACGCCACGGTACTGCAACCGGGGCAGCCCTTTGCGGCGCCGGCAGGGCTTCATGACCTCGATCTGCTCAGCGCCACACTTGACGCGGACGAGTCATTCACCATTCCCGATTCCGGGCAGAAGAACGTGGTGCTCATCACCGATGGCGCGGCGGACGTCGCGCGTCCTGGCGGCGATCCGGTCGTGCTCCTCGCCGGGGAGGCGGCCAGCTTCAGCGGCGAATTGGAGGTCGCCACCGCCGCCGGTGGTGGCGAGGAGCGGGTCTCGTTTGTGGTCGCCACGATCGGGCCCGAAGTTCCTCCGCCGGCGGGGATCGTAGAGCCCGCGCCACCGCAAGCCGACCCTTCGCCACCGCAAACAGATCCCGCCCCTGCGCCAGCGACCCCCGCCGCGACAAGCGGCCAGGGATCGATCGTGCTCCAGGTCTACACGTGTCCACCGGGGATGGATGCCGAAACGGTGGCGGCGGCGACCTGCGCTCCGACGACCGAGACGTTCGACGTCACGCTTTCCGGCGATACGCTCGCCGCGCCGCTGACGCTCGCCGCGGCGACCTCCGCCGCGGACTCCTACACCTGGAGCGGTCTTCCCTACGGGGATTACCTCATTGCGGAAGTAACTCTGCCGGCTGGCGCTACGACCTATATTCTTTCCGCCGCGAACACCACCGGCGATCCTGCCTCCGGCTACCGCGTCACCCTCGACGCGGCAAACCCGGAGCTGTCGGTGCGGATGTACAACTTCGCGCCGGGGTGATTTGATGCGGAGGTAGCCCTCATCTTCTGCCACTGAGAAACCCTCACCCCAACCCCTCTCCCTGTGCGCAGGGCGAGGGGCTTTTGATGCCCCCCCAACACCCCAACACCCCATCACCCTCGTCCCCCTGTTCCCGATTTGACACCGCACTCGCCAAGCCCTTGGCGGTCGCGGCGGGTGCTACCTGTTGAAATGGTTGCAGAGCCGTGATGGCACGGAGCAGAGCAGACGAGCAGCGAGTAACGCGAACAAAGGAGACGGGGACATGGCAATCGTGAAGCGGCAGGCAGTGGGTTCTCAGGAGTTCGGCGGATCGATCGCGCGACACGGATACGGAAAGCAAGGGAGTGATATGACGAACGAGACAGCGTCCAGGCCGGCAACACGGTTCATCCTTCAGGCGCGGCCGAAGCTGCTCGCCGGGCTGCGCATCGTCCCGGTGGCGATGGTGCTGGCCGGTGTCGCCAGCATGGCGCCGGACGCCGCGGCGACCGGCTGCACCAGGCCCGCGAATATCGCGGTCAACGGCGGCACGGTCAGCAACCAGACCACGGTCGATCTGAGCGCCGACGGCGGACTTGCCGTCAGTCTCGCCGACGGTGGTGACGACAATATCGCCGTCGGCGGCAATGGCGGACTGCTCGGCAGTGGCGGCAATGCCGTGGCCGGTAATGGCGGCGTGGCTATCGCCGACGCCAATGGCGGCATGATCGATCTCGACAACATCAATTCGGGAGACAACTCCGGAAACGTCGTCGCCGTGACCGCGGGGTCTTCTCCCTGTGGGTATGGCGCCCGCAACGTGGTGGTCGACGGCGGAACGGTCTCGAACGAGACCACCGTGCGCCTGAGCGCCGATGGCGGCACAGCCGTCGCCAGCGCCAATGGCGGCGACGACAACATCGCGGTCGGTGGCAGCGG
>JACCXM010000454.1 GCA_013697005.1 Chloroflexia bacterium
GGCGCGTTTCATATCGAGATCAGCCACAGCGGAGCACAGCGCCAGGCGCTGATCTCCCCCGATGTCACTCTCTGCGACGACTGCCTGCGCGAGCTGTTCGATTCCGCCGACCGGCGCCACCGCTACCCCTTCATCAATTGCACCAACTGTGGGCCACGTTTCACGATCACGCGGGCGGTTCCCTACGACCGGGCGATGACGACGATGGCCGGGTTCACGATGTGCGACGGCTGCCAGTCTGAGTACGACGATCCCACCGACCGCCGGTTTCACGCCCAGCCGAATGCCTGTCAGGCGTGTGGCCCGCGGGTGAGGTTGGAAGGCCCTCACCCCCAACCCCCTCTCCCGTCGGGCCGGGAGAGGGGGCTTTCGGCTCCCTTCTCCCCGCGCATGAGCAGTCTCGATCCCATCGCCCAGGCGGCGGCCATGCTCCGCGATGGCGCCATTCTCGCGGTGAAAGGGCTCGGGGGATACCACCTGGCCTGCAATCCTTTCGATGAAAATGCCGTGCGGGCGTTGCGGGAGCGCAAGGTGCGGCAGGACAAACCGTTCGCGATCGTGGCGCGCGATCTGGCGCAAGTCCGGGAACTCTGCGTCATCGGGGAGGCCGAGGAGGCAGTGCTCAGCTCACCGGCGCGGCCGATCGTGCTCCTGGAGCGGCGGGCAGAGTGTGGCATCGCCGCGGAGGTTGCGCCGCGGCAGATGACGCTCGGCGTGATGCTGGCGTACACACCGCTGCATCATCTCCTCCTCCATGACGCCGGGATGCCGCTGGTGATGACCAGCGGCAATCGCGCCGACGAGCCGATTGCCTATCAGGATGAGGACGCCCGCGGCCAGTTAGGCGCGATTGCCGATGCCTTCCTGCTCCACGACCGCCCGATCCACATGCGCTGCGACGACAGTGTGCTGCGGTGCGTCGCCGGCACTCCGTACCCGATCCGGCGCTCGCGTGGGTATGCCCCCGCGCCACTCACGGTGCCGGAAGATTTCGCTCGCCACATGCTCGCTTGCGGTGGGGAGCTGAAGAACACATTCTGCCTGGCCAGGGAGCGCCACGCTTTCCTCAGCCATCACATCGGCGATCTCGAGAATTACGAAACGTATCGCTCCTTCGAGGAAGGTATCGTCCACTATTGCCGGCTGTTCGACATCCGGCCTGAAGTGGTCGCCTACGATCTCCATCCCGAGTACCTGGCCACCAAACACGCCCGCGAGCTGGAAGAGTCGGGGCTGCCGGCCATCGGTATCCAGCATCACCACGCCCACATTGCCGCCTGTCTCGCCGACAACGCGCGCCCTGCCACGGAACGAGCGATCGGCGTTGCCCTCGATGGCACCGGCTACGGAACCGACGGCGCGATCTGGGGTGGCGAGTTTTTCACCGGGAGTCTCGACGAGGGGTTTACCCGGCGCGCCCACCTCGCCTACGCGCCGCTGCCGGGCGGCGAGGTGGCGATCCGGCAGCCGTGGCGCGGCGCGATCGCGCGGCTGATCGCCCTGTACGGCGAAGAGGAGACGCTGGCGCTCCCGCTCGACGTGGTGCGGCAAGCCGGCGAGCGCAACGTGCGGCTGATCGCACGGCTGATCGCGCATGAGCTGAACAGCCCGCGGACCTCCAGCGCTGGCCGCCTCTTCGACGCCGTTGCGGCGCTGATCGGTGTCCCCGGCGCAACGCGCACCACCTACGAGGGGCAAGCAGCGATCGAGCTGGAGCTCCTGGCGGCCACCGCCAGCCAGGCGGCTGGGAGCTATCCCCTGCAATTGAAGCCATATGGCGATGTCTGGATTGTCGAGACCGGCGCCATCATCGCCGGGGTCGTGCGCGATCTCATCGCGGGGGAACCGCCCGCGGCAATCGCGGCGCGCTTCCATTGCACGATGGCCGAAGCGGTCGTGACGACCTGTGCGCGCATCCGCGACAGCGAAGGCGCCGGCGCGGTGGCGCTGTCTGGTGGGACATTCCAGAACATGCTCCTGCTCCGGTTGGCGGCGGAGCGTCTCGACGAGGCGGGGTTCACCGTCTACCGGCACCGGCGCGTACCGGCCAACGATGGCGGACTCGCGTTCGGTCAGGCGGTGTTGGCGAATCAGATCGTGCGGCAGATGACCGGTTAGGAGAATCACGATGTGTCTGGGGATTCCCGGTGAGGTCGTCGAGCTGCTCGACGACGACTTGCAACTGGCAAAGGTCAACGTCGGCGGGGTCCGCCGCAACATCAACGTCGGGCTGGTCAACGACGGTGAGCAGGTGGCGGTCGGCGACTGGGTGCTGATTCATGTCGGGTTCGCGTTGGCGAAGATCGACGAGGAGGAAGCGCAGTCGACGCTGCGGGCGCTGGAGGATATCGGCGAAGCCTATGTCGACGAGCTCGCCGAGCTGCACGCCTCCCGGATCGAATAGCGATGAGTGACGCGATGGCCGCCATTGCAAGCGAGACATTCCCGGGTGGGTGCCGGCTGGACCACGACGGGTGCGTCGTCTGTGCCGACGCCGGCATCCCCGTCCGCGTCCTGGCGGTCACGGGGGACGACGCCCTCTGCGAGGATGCCTTCGGCGCGCAGGCATCGATCGCGGTCGAGCTGGTGGCGCCGGTGACGATAGGCGAGGTTCTGGTGACCCACGGTGGGGTAGCGATTGGACGAGTAGAGACGAGGGTGATGGGGTGATAGGCGGAAACGATTATTGCGGTGAGTCGCCACGTCTAACCTATCACCCCATCACCCTATCACCC
>JACCXM010000463.1 GCA_013697005.1 Chloroflexia bacterium
CGGTGAGTTCGTCTCGACCGATGTCGTTGAAGCCCTAGGCAAGTGGGAACCTCGTCCCGCGGGAGAAGGTTCCACGATGGAGCTTCCCTTCCTGCCCGGCCGGGTGGTGCTGCAAGATTTTACTGGCGTCCCCGCGGTCGTCGATCTCGCGGCGATGCGGGACGCGGTCGCGCAACTCGGTGGAGACGTCACCCGCATCAATCCGCTGGTGCCGGCCGATCTCGTCATCGACCACTCGGTGCAAGTCGATCGCTTCGGTACGACGCTGGCTTTCGCCCAGAATGTCGACTTCGAGTACGAGCGCAATCGGGAACGCTACGAGCTCTTGCGCTGGGCCCAGCAATCGTTCCAGAACTTCCGGGTAGTTCCGCCGGGCACCGGGATCGTGCACCAGGTCAATCTTGAGTATCTGGCGCCGGTGGTCATAACCCGGCTCGCCGGCGCCGAGACGGTGGCCTTTCCCGATACCCTGGTCGGGACCGACTCCCACACGACGATGATCAACGCACTCGGCGTGCTCGGCTGGGGCGTGGGCGGGATCGAGGCCGAGGCGGTGTTGCTCGGTCAGCCGCTGTATCTGCTCGAACCGGAAGTGGTCGGCGTGCGACTCGTTGGCGAATTGCCGGAAGGGGCGACGGCTACCGATCTGGTGCTGGTCGTCACCGAAATGTTGCGCTCGCTCGGGGTGGTCGGTCGGTTCGTCGAGTTCTGCGGGGCCGGCCTAAGCAATCTCTCGCTGGCCGACCGCGCGACGATCGCCAATATGGCCCCGGAGTATGGGGCGACCGCCTCCCTCTTCCCGATCGATGCGGAGACGCTCGAGTACCTGCGGTTGACGGGTCGCTCCGAGGAGCGGATCGCATTGGTCGAGACCTTCGCCCAGGCGCAACGGTTGTTCCGCACCGATGAGACGCCGGAACCGCGCTTCAACACCTTGGTCGAGCTGGATCTTTCCAACGTGACGCCGAGTGTCGCCGGTCCGCGTCGCCCGCAGGATCGACACACCCTCTCATCGATGCGGGAAGCGTTGCGGACGACGTATCCATTGGCGTTTCCCGCCACCGGTCAAGGGGATGCGGCGGCCAGGAACGGTGGCGTCAAGGTGGCGGTCGACGGTGTCACGGCGACGATCGACAACGGCGCCGTGGTGATTGCCGCGATCACGTCGTGTACCAACACCTCCAACCCCTCGGTGATGTTGGCGGCCGGTTTGCTCGCGCGCAAGGCCGTCGAGCGCGGGCTGGACGTGCCGGGTCACGTCAAGACCAGTCTGGCCCCGGGATCGCAGGTCGTCACGCGATATCTCATCGAGGCGGGACTGCTGCCGTATCTGGAGGCGCTCGGCTTCCAC
Organism: Chloroflexia bacterium; assembly: GCA_013697005.1. Classification (GTDB taxonomy): domain Bacteria; phylum Chloroflexota; class Chloroflexia; order Thermomicrobiales; family UBA6265; genus JACCXM01. The sequence goes on from JACCXM010000463.1 coordinate 1,352, forward strand.
GTGGTCGGCTATGGCTGTACGACGTGTATCGGAAACTCCGGACCGTTGCCTGAGTCAGTGGGGCGCGCGGTCGAGGAGAACGACCTGGTCGTCTCGGCGGTTCTCTCGGGGAACCGCAACTTCGAGGGCCGCATCCATTCCCAGGTACGGGCCGCATTCCTGGCCTCGCCGCCCCTGGTGGTTGCCTTTGCACTGGCGGGGACGGTCGATATCGATCTCGCGGACGATCCAATCGGGTGCGACCCAAATGGGGAGCCGGTTTATCTGCACGATATCTGGCCGACCCAGGAGGATGTGCGCGCGGCGGTGGAATCGGCGGTCGATCCGGCGATGTTCCGTGAGGAATACGCGATGGTGTTTGCCGGGGACGAGCGTTGGCAAGGGCTTGCCGTGCCGGACGGCGATTGTTACGACTGGAACCCCGAATCGACCTACGTTCAGCTCCCGCCGTTTTTCCAGGATATTGCTGGCGAGACGCCGCCCCCGGCCGACATCCATGGCGCCCGGGTGCTCGCCCTGCTGGGTGATTCAGTGACGACCGACCACATCTCCCCCGCGGGCAGTATTGCCAAGACGAGTCCCGCCGGTAGCTATCTGATCGAGCACGGGGTTGCCGTGCATGAATTCAATTCCTATGGTTCCCGGCGCGGCAATCACGAGGTGATGATTCGCGGCACCTTTGCGAATCTCCGCTTGCGCAATAACCTCGTGGGAGGCAAGGAAGGGAACTGGACGATCCATCTTCCCAGCGGCGAGGAGATGACCGTCTACGACGCCGCAATGCGGTACATCGCGGAGGAGACGCCGCTCGTCGTGATCGCTGGCAGGGAGTACGGAACGGGATCGTCTCGGGACTGGGCGGCCAAAGGAACGTTGTTGCTGGGCGTGAAAGCGGTGCTCGTCGAGAGTTTCGAGCGCATCCACCGCTCGAACCTGGTCGGTATGGGCGTGTTGCCGATGCAGTTTCTCCCAGGTGAGAACGCGGCATCGCTCGGGCTCAGTGGTGAAGAGACATTCGACGTGATTGGCGTGGACGCAATCGCGCCGCGCCAGCGGCTGCTGGTACGCGCGACTAAAGCGAGTGGCGAGGTGACAGAGTTCGGCGCCACTGCCCGGATCGATAGCCCGGTCGAAGCGGAGTACTTCCGGAACGGCGGTATTCTGCAAACGGTGCTGCGCCGGTTGACTCACGTCGCCGCGGAGGCATAGGCCTTGGTTTGTGCACCGGGACACAAGGGGAGATGGTGAGCGTTCCGCGCGAGGCTGACACCATCGTCATCGGCGGTGGTACGGCGGGAGCCGTTGTGGCGGGGTTGCTGGCCGAGCAGAGCGACGAGCGGGTGCTCGTGCTGGAGGCCGGACCCGACTTCGGTCCGTTTGGCGGAGGGCAGTGGCCCGCTGATCTCCTCGACGCCCGCGCCCTGGGCTACACCCACGATTGGCGCTACGCCTCCGGAGACACCTACGCGGGACGGATCGTCAATTTCGAGCGGGCGAAAGTCATCGGCGGTTGCTCGGCCCACAATGGCTGCGCCGCGATCTGGGGCAGCCGGGTCGATTATGACGGCTGGGCTGAGATCGGTCTCGACGGCTGGTCGGCGGCGGATCTGCTGCCCGTGTTCGCCCGCGCGAATGACCGGCTCCGCGTGCGCCAGTACGGGCCAACCGAGATAACGCCATTCCAACAAGCGTGTCTCGACGCGGCGCCGGCCGCGGGTATTCCATTGACCGATGACCTCAACGATTTTGACGAAGATCAGGGGATGGCGCCTAGTCCGGTCAACATCGTCGCGGGGACGCGCTGGAACACCGCCTTCGCCTATCTCGACCCGGTGCGCTCCCGCCCCAATCTGACGATCGAGGGCAATTGCAGCGTCGATCGCCTGGTGATCAGGCAGGGGCGGGTGGCGGCAGTTCGGTACATCGGTCCCGATGGATCCGGCGAAGTCGCCGCGACGCGGTTCGTCGTCGCGGGAGGAACGTACGGTTCGCCCGCGGTTCTCTTGCGATCGGGCATCGGGAATCCCGCCGAGCTGCGCGAGCTGGGGATCGAACCGGCAATCCCGCTTGCGGGCGTGGGCAAGAATCTACACGATCATTCATCGGTGAGACTCGTTTTCGCTGGCACGCCGCGGTTGGAAGCAGCGATGAAGGCATTCGGCGCGGATCACTGGATGCCGGAAGAGCAGACGATCGCGAAAATCCGCTCTCGCCTTTATCCGCAATCCGAGCCAGGATTCGATCTTCATCTGTACCCGGTAGGAGGACCGGACAGCAGCACTGATAGCGGGTGGCGCTGGTACTTCCCGATCGCATGTATGACGCCGCGATCGCGCGGCGCCGTCTGCCTGCGCTCGGCCGATCCGCGGCAAGAACCGATGATCGAACACGCGTACATCTCGGATGCAGACGGACACGATCGCGCGTTGCTGGTCGATGGTGTTCGTATCGGCCGCGAGCTGGCGGCGCAACCCGCTCTAACCGGCCTCCTCGGCGACGAGCACGCTCCGGGTCCGTCACTCGTGGACGATTCCGCGATCGAGCGTTGGATCGATGACGCGATCGAGCACTACTATCACCCGGTGGGCACGTGTGCCATGGGACTTGAGACTGACCCGGCAGCGGTCACCAACGCCCGGGGACGAATTCATGGGTTGGACAACGCCTACGTCGCCGACTGCTCGATCATGCCGGTCATACCCCGGGCGAACACGAACATTCCAGCGGTCGTGGTTGGGGAGAGGATCGCGGGCTGGCTTTTGAGCGCTGGTTGATGAAAGCCGCGGCAGATCGCTGACTGAATGGCTGGACGCCGCGTGCCGGGTCGAACTTGGCAAACTTGGCAAACTTTTCGGGTATCGGGAAAACGAGGGCAACAGTGGCGGGCATAGGCAACGCGACGATGTATCGGGTTGCCGGAATCGTGGGGAGTTTGCGCGCGGGATCGTACAACCGGGCGCTTTTCCGCGCCGCGGTCAGTGCGCTGCCGAGTCGTTTGCAGATCGTCGAGGCGCCAATACTCGACGTCCCGTTATTCAATCAGGATGTCGAGGACGCGGGAGATCCGGAGGCGGTCGCTGGTCTGCGCCAAGCCATTTCCGGGGCGGATGGGGTGCTGATCTTCTGCCCGGAGTACAACGCCGGTATCCCCGGTGTGCTCAAGAACGCGCTCGATTGGGCATCACGGATGCACAATGGCCAGCGCGTATTGTGGGACAAACCGGTCGGCATCATGGGCGCCAGCGATGGCCGGTTCGGCACGACGCGATCGCAGATGGCGATGCGCTCGTTGCTCCCCCAGCTCGGTATGCGGTTGATGCCGACGCCGGCCGTGATGATTGCTCAGGTCGAGGAACTGGTCGACGATGATGGCAATCTTAGCGACGAAAAGACGCGAGAGCGCATCCGGGAACATCTCGAGGCGTTTCATCACTGGATCGATGTGTTCGCCAGGGCGGAGCGTGATCGTGAGTCTTGATCCGGGCATACGCCAGTGACGAGCATCGGATTCGGGGTGATCGGACTGGGACGCATCGGTGGGTTTCACGCCGATTCGCTGCGCAACAACGTCAGCGGGGCGCATCTTGTCGCTGCCGTGGTCGATCCCGAGCAGCGACGGATGCTTCTGCAGTCTGGCTCCGCGCCGTGCGAGCTCGCGGAGGATGTCGCCGCTTTACTGGCGCGGCCAGAGGTCGAGGCGATCGTCGTCGCCTCGCCGGCGGTCGTCCACGACGAGCATATCGTACAGGCGGCCGCGGCGAACAAACCGATCTTCTCTGAAAAACCGCTCGCCGACTCGGTCGCCAAAGCGGAAGTAGCGGCGGCAGCAGTACGTGCTGCGGGGGTGCCGTTCCAGATCGGGTTCCAGCGCCGCTACGATCCCAGCTATGCGCGAGCGCGAGAACTCATTGCGGCGGGAGCCATCGGGGACGTCGAGATGTTCCGTGGATTGAGTTGTGATCGGCTGGGGTCGATCGATTTTCTGCGCACCAGCGGCGGTCTTTTCATGGACCTCGCCATTCACGATTTCGACGCCGCGCGATTCCTCACCGGCGAGGAAATCAGCGAGGTGTTCGCCATTGGCGCCGTACTGGTGGAACCGGAGCTGGCGACGTTCGATGACGTCGACCACGCCATCGTGCTGCTTCGCTTCGCCAACGGCGCGGTGGGCGTCGCGCAAAGTGCGTGGCGCGCACCATACGGATACGATATCCGGGCCGAGGTACATGGAAGCAAGGGCAAAGTTGTTGCCGAGGTGGACGAGAAGCACCCGACCACGTTGTACGACAACCGGGGACGGGTGTCGGAGCGGCACGACCAGTTTCTGGAGCGTTTCGGCGACGCCTACCGGGCAGAACTGCAGGCATTCGTAGACGCTCTACACGCGGGAGTCGCGCCGGCACCCACTATCGACGACGGACTGCAGGCGGTGCGTATCGCCGCGGCGGCGACGCGCAGTCGCCGGGAAGGGGGCTGGGTGCGCGTCGGCGACGGGTAAGCCTGCCCAAAGTGTTGCGGACCATGTGGAAACCCGGCGTACAATCAAGAACAGAGAACAGATGATTTGCGGAAGTAAGGGGGACCGATCGAGATGGCCGCGTCGACCATGGGAGCAGAAACTGCTCAAGGGACTGAAACGTACGGAAACTACATCGCCGGGGAATGGCAGCCCGCCGCGAGCGGCGAGACGATGGAGAATCGCAGTCCGGCGGATCGCGACGAGATCATTGGCCGTTTCGCCTCATCCGGCACGGCGGATGTGGATGAAGCGATCGGCGCCGCGGATGAGGCCTTTCGCACGTGGCGCTTCAGCTCGCCGATCGCACGCGCGAACATCCTGCACAAAGCTGCCAACATCCTGGAAGGGCGCATTCCCGACGTGGGTCGAGAGCTGACGCGCGAGGAAGGGAAAACCCTCAAGGAAGGGATTGGCGAAACCACGCGCGCGGTGCAGATTCTGCGATACTTCGCCGGTGAAGCGCAGCAACCGAGCGGCGAGCACTATCCCTCGGCGAATCCGCACACGCTGCTCTACACGACTCGCGAGCCACTAGGCGTGGTCGCCATTGTCACGCCGTGGAACTTCCCGATCGCTATCCCAGCCTGGAAAATTGCGCCGGCGCTGGCTTTTGGCAATACCGTCGTGTTCAAACCGGCGAGTCTCACTCCCCTCACCGCGGTGCGCCTGGTGGAAGCGCTGGCCGAGGCCGGATTGCCGCCGGGGGTGCTCAATCTCGTCACCGGGCCGGCGGCGAATGTGGGAGACCCGCTGGTGCGAGACCGGCGAGTGGTGGCGATAACTTTTACGG
>JACCXM010000474.1 GCA_013697005.1 Chloroflexia bacterium
CTCCATTTCCCTGTCCATCTTGGTCTCGATGAGCCAATGATCGCCGCTGGTTTCGATAGCGACAAAATCCGGGTTGTACTCCTTGAGATCTCGCCAGAGAATCGGGAGATCGCCGATCTGGAGCCGCACCCAACTCGCGATCTCGTCGGCGTCCTCTAGGAGGTTGGCGACGTCGCGTTCGGTCGAGGAGTCGAACCAATCCTGCGCGTAGGCCGACTTTGCGTAGCCCGTGTAGCCGGCGCCTTTGTGGAACGTCCCGTAGCGTGCCTCGCTGGTTTCGACCCGCGCGGTGCGAACCGCATTGAACGCTGTCAGTTCGACCACTTCATCGTATGAGGGCGGCGGCGCGGACTTCTGCGTCTGTGTCTCGACCTCGCGGACGAGCCCAGCGGCTGCGCGTTCGAAATGGGCGCTGAGAATCTTCTCGGGAGCCGTCCCCAGACCGGCCAGGAACGCCTCCACGATTCGGGCGGCGCTGACGCTCTGGTTGGCGCGGGCGGGCACCACGGAAGCATTGAGCACCGCGCTGATGAGCCGTGCCCGGACCTCTGCCAACGGCATCGGAAACGCGGGCGATTGCACGGCATCGACGGCCCGCGTGGTGACGGCCTCGACCCGGCGCAGCCCGTCTGGACCGGTGACGACTCTGGCCCCCATGGCGACGCGCTTAAGACCGTCGTTGGGATCGGCGGCAACGCGCTCGCCGAAGCGCCGGAAGGGATCGAGGTCGGTGATGTCGGCCAGGGTGAAATGACTGATGGGGGCGGTCATGCGCAGCCGCGGAATGCGGAGTTGCGGGGCATCGGATTTGGGCGGCAGTGAGGCATCCAGCCAGGCGAGCGCGGATTGGGCGGCGGCGATCGTGTCTTCGATGCCGCCGATGGCGATCCCTGGAGCGGTCTGCTGTCTATCCGGGTGGATGTGCTCGCTGGGAGCGATGGGCACTGAGACCATGGTGGTTTCCGTAACCGGCACGAGTTGCCCGTGCGCGTTCGAGCGCAGCACCGATCGGGTGCGGCGGTCGATGAACTGCTCGTTGTAGATGCCGGCTTTTTTCAGCAATTCCTCATAGCGCTCGTGACCGAGCACTTCGAGGGTATCGAGAATCTCGATCCCGGTGTACTGCCCGAATGGCAGGCGCAGACCGCGGCCCAGAGTTTGCTCCGTCAGAATGTCGGAGACCGACGCGCGCAGGGAGGCGATGACGTAGACATTCTTGACGTCCCATCCCTCTTTGAGCATGCCGACGGACACCACGATGCGAAAGGGGTTCTCCGGCTGTTCCAAACGGTCCAACGCGGCCAGGGCGTCGTCCGGAGCGTTCGAGTGGACGGTGAGCACCTTGTCCGCATAGCGTCCCTCGGCGAACGACGGGTCGCCGACGATGGCGGTGATCAGATCGGCTTCGGCGATGCTGGGGGCGATTACCAGCATGATCGGCGTCACCGGCGCAATGCCCGATTCGCGTCGCCACGACGCCATGACCTGCTCTTTCAGCTCGAGCAGGCGGATGCCATCGAGAAGCTTCGTGCGCGGATCGGTGCGATCGTCCTTGCGGCCGACCAGGACAGGCGTCTTCACCAGCCGTTCCGCGATCGCTGCCGCCAATGGGTATTGGTAGATGATCTGGTCCCTGGGGGTGTTGCGGTGAGGGGTTGCCGTCAGACCGATGAGGACGCGCGGGTGGAGATCGCGCACGGCCTGTGAGAACGATGGGCTGTAATAGGTGTGGTGTTCGTCGGCAAAGACCACCAAATCTTCGAGACCTTGCAGGTGACCGTAGAACGCTTCGCCCAGACCCTCTTGAAACTTGTGGGTGCGGCGTCCCGACTTGGTGTCAGGTTTGATCAGGGACTGGACGGTGAAGATGAACAGTTTCACCTGGTCCGGATCGTCCATCGCGGCGCGCATGGCCGGGGTCGCGAAGGTGTCGCTGGTGATGACGACCGGACGCACGTCCATGCCGCTGAGCAGACTCTTGGCATGGCCTGGGGTGAAGTTGGCGACGGTCTTGTCGAGAATCGTGCGACCGGGGACGATCACCGCGAAATTGCGCACCCCATCGGTGGCCAGAAACTCGATCGCCGCGGCGAGGATAAAGGTCTTGCCGACGCCGGTGGCGACGTCGACGACGGCTTCGAACGGCGGCGATTTCTTGTCGATCTGGTAGTGGTTGGCGATTTCGAGAACGATGCTTTCCAGCGCTTCCTTGTTTGGTTGGCGGAGATCGAGCCGGGCGGCGATCGCCTCGATGCGATCGAGATCGAAGATGTCGGTATCTGATGTGGCCGCGCTCATGACGTCGTAACCAAGCTGCGCAGCAGTGGCTTCGGCCAATCTCCCGTTGGTCGCCCACTCGCTGAGAAAGACCTGTCCGCCGGCCTGCTCGAACATCGAGGGGGCGACGTCGAGAACGCGAAAGCCGCCACCGCCCTCCCAGCCGGCCGTTTCGGTGATACCGCCCGCGTCTTCGCCACGAACGACCTTGGTCAGGCGAGGGATGGCGTAGGTATCGAGCGTTTCGGAGGATCGCTCGACGCCTACCCAACGACGGTCCAACTTGTGCGCGACCGCAGCAGTTGTTCCTGAGCCAAGGAAGCAATCGAGGACGATGTCGCCGGAATTCGAGCCGATGTGGATGATGCGATGAAGCAATCGCTCGGGCTTGGGAGTGGAAAAGGGCGCGGCGTTTGGAAAGAGTGCCTGTAATTCCCGCATTGACTCTTGGGTATGCCCTACCTCTTCATGAGGCCACCACGTCCAAGGAGTGAGTTCAGGCGGGTTCTCGTTCCAAAAGCGCTTGAGTCTGGGCACGCCAGTCCCGTCCGCTCCGAACCATATGCGCTTGTCGTCGTGTAAGCGTTGGTATTCCGCTTCTGTGGTAGACCAGCAGCGCCCTCTAGGCGGCCAGTGTTCTCTTTCTGTTGGGCCAACGATGGCATAGGTAAGATTAGGTCGGATGTTTGGGGCATTAAAAGAGACGGACGACCATGGGCCCCTTGGATCGTCGTCAGGATTGGCGTAGCGGCCAATCTGCGTGTCCGTCGAGATGAGGCGATTCCACGCAAGGTTGGCTACATTCCTTGCAAATACAACGATGTAATCGTGGGAGACCGAGATTGTGGCGTCATTTGACCTGGAAAATCGCTTCTGCCAGATCATCGTGCCTATGTGATTCTCACGCCCGAAAACCTCGTCCATCATCACCTTCAGATATGCCTGCTCGCTGTCGTCACAATGCACCCAAACTGAGCCCGAATCGGAGAGGAGCGTCTTCACCTGCACCAAGCGGTCTCGCATCATGGTCAGCCAGACCGAGTGCTCCAGCGCGTCGTCGTAGTGGAGGAAGCTCTGCTGGGTGTTGAAAGGGGGATCGAGATAGGCGACCTTGACCTTTCCGACGAGCTGCTCGGCGAACTCCGAGATCTCACCGAGTGCCGTCAGCGCGCTGAGCGC
>JACCXM010000477.1 GCA_013697005.1 Chloroflexia bacterium
CGGCATCAACGCTGGCGCGATCGATGACCCAGTCCCCAACGACGTCGCCTTCGAGAAGGCGCTCTTCGAGCGCGTCGCCGAGGCGGCCGACCTGCTCACCGAGCTCGGCTTCATCGACGGCGACGGCACGGCGGTCGAGTTCCCCGGCCCGGGCGTGATCGATGCGACCGGCGTCCGCAACCTCGTCCCGCCGACCCCTGGTGCTTGACCGAAGAGTCTCAGCAGGACGACTCGGTCATCGGTAGGGCGGACAGGGCTCCGCGAGGAACAGCGTCGGCGGGTACGCCCGGATCTTCAATCTCAGCGTAAGGAGCAGGAACATTATGGAGACGGCACAGCAAGTCGCGTTGGCGCGATGGTCGCGCCGTACCCTCCTCAAGACCGCCGGGATCGGCGCGGCGGGCTTCACGCTCGCCCAGGCGAATTTCGTCCGGTCGATGGCGCAGGAGTCGGACGAGATCCAGAACATCCTCGACATCACGGCGACGGCCGAACGGTTCGGCATCACCTTCCTCGGCGAGGGCATCCGCGCCGCCGAGGCGAACGAGTACGACATCCCGTTCCCGGAGCCGGTGATCGCCATCCTCAAGGCGGCCCGCGCTCAGGAGGTCTTCCACCTCGAGGCCTTCGAGAGCCTGGGCGCCCAGCCGCTCACCGACACCTTCACGGCGCCGCCGGACGCGTTCACCAGCTTCGCCGTTTTCTTCACCGCGCTGGTTGACCAGGAGGCGCGCGAGACCTCCTCGCAGCTCGCGGCGATGAACGTCTTCACCGAGCTCGGCCGGCCGGACCTGGCCAAGGTGAGCTTCCAATACGCCGCCGAGGAGGCGGAGCATCGCCTGCTCGCCAACTACACCCTCGGCACCCGACCGGCCCTCGACCGCGCCTTCGCCGACAACCTGTTCCTCACCATCGACGACTTCTACGCCGCCCTCGAGGAGGTCGGCATCATCGGTGGCAGCGGTCCGGAGATCACCTACCCCGGCCCGGGCGAGATCGACGATACCGGTGTCACCGAGACCGAGCCCGGCGGCCCCGAGGCGGCATGCAATTCCACCGTGGAGGATGACCCGGGCGAAGACTCGCAGGTCGAAGCTACGCCGATCAGCTAGCTTCGCGAACACGGCGTTCTCTTGCCGGGGAGGTCAACCAAGCGGGCGCCGACAGACACCGCAACTCATGCAAGGTCGAGGCGGGGCGCTCCTGTTGGAGCGCTTCCGTCTTCATCTCATACAGAGACGATAAAGACCCCAGGACAGCACATATGTTGCCAAACGCGGGCTAGGGATGGTGACTGCCGGATCCATGGGTGACATGACCAGCCGAATCAGTGTTCCGCGCGGCGTCGCTCATGCTGCCGCAGCCCCCGAAGCGGTCAATGCGGCGACACTGCGCACCCGAACGGTCCACGCTGGGGTTGACGCGACGCCGCCGGTATGGCCACTGAGCGAGCCAATCGCCCCCGGGACAGCCTACGCCTTTCGCGATCCCGCCCTCGCCGATCTTCGCTCAGCGGCCGATCCACCAGAGCCGAACTATGGGCGAGATGGTCTGCCGAATGTGCGCACGCTGGAGCGGGCCGTTGCCGACCTCGAAGGCGCGGAGGATGCGCACGCGGTAGCGTCCGGCATGGCCGCCATTGCGTTGATCTTCCTCGCGCACCTGCACGCCGGGGAGCACGTCGTGGCGTTCGGCGACACCTACTGCGAAGCGCGCACTCTGCTGACCGAGGAGCTGCCCCGCTTCGGGGTCCGCACGACCATTATCGACGCGGGTGATCCCCTGGTGCTGCCAGCCGCGGTCTGCCCCGACACGCGCATCGTCTTCGTCGAAACAATCGCGAACCCGTCGTTGCGACTTGCCGACCTGGACCGAGTCGCCATGGTCACGCGGCGCCACGGCGTGCTGCTCTGCGTCGACAACACCTTTGCCACCCCTATGCTGTGCCGACCATTGGCACACGGGGCCGATCTGGTCCTGCACAGCGCGACCAAATTCCTCGGCGGCCACCATGATCTGATCGCCGGTATCGTCGCAGGACGACGTGGGCTCATCGCCCCGATTCGCCGGTACGGGCGGCTCTACGGGATGACGCTCGGCGCCATGGACGCCTGGCTGGCGCTGCGCGGTCTCCACACCTTGGCACCGCGCATCGCCTGGATGAGCGATACGGCGCATGCCGTTGCCGCCTTCCTCCAAGCGCATCCTGCGGTCGCGGCCGTCCGCTACCCGGGCTTGCCCGATCATCCTCAGGAAGAGCTGGCGCGGGGACTCCTGCCGAACGGGGCTGGGGCCGTCCTCACGTTCACCCTTCGGGGTGGCCCATCTGCCGCCGCGGCGCTGATCCGCACGTTGCGGATGATTCCCTACGCCCTCAGTCTTGGCGGCACCGCGAGCACCGTCTGCTACCCGCCCAGCAACCAAGGGGACAATAGGGACGGGGACGACCCTGCCGCGGCGGGGAGTGCGACGATCCGTATGTCGATCGGATTGGAGACAGCCGATGATCTGATCGCGGATCTGGCGCAGGCGCTGGCAGCCCTGCCCACGACGGAGGTGGTCTAAGCGACCGAGTCGTTTGCCGAGCCGCGACGGAGCAAACGACATCTCTTTGCGGGCAAGGCGCTGGGAATGGCCAGTTGGCCGGCCGATCGTACAGCGATGCGCCGGAAGCCTTGAGGGCCAACGCGCACGGAAGGCGGAAACCATCGAGAGGGCTGGAGCGAGTCCTGGAGCGGATACTCGGTTCCCGCCTCAATACGCCCGCGCGAAGATCACCCTGCGCTCGCTCGTCGCCCCGCAGACAACGCACCGCCCGGAATCCTCCGGCAGATCGCGCGGGATACAACGAATCGTCGCCTTTGTTTCCGCCTTCACCCGCGCTTCGCAGGCGGCGTCGCCGCACC
>JACCXM010000001.1 GCA_013697005.1 Chloroflexia bacterium
GGGGAACTACGAAACGATCTCCGTCGGTCAGCTTTCAATGGCCGATGCGGGCCAGCGCGTCGCGGCGGAAACGGGTGCCGCCATCGGCAATCCACTCGAACCGCTGCGCGATCATCTCGCCAAGGAGCTTGGCTCCGCCGCGTGATATGGCGTGCGCAAAATTCCGGCCGGACGCGCGACGGCACTGCACAGACACCCCCTCTCCTCACTCAACCAAGAGAGGGAAGCACGCTCTTCTTTCGACTGGCACCCTATGGCGGGCATGTGGTGATGATCGAGCAGTCCGTGCAGAACGAGGTCGGGCAGCTCGCTGAGTGATCTTCCCGGATGAGGCAGCTGGAACCCGGTGTCCTCGCGCAGTCACTATCGCCGCAACAGGGAATCTCAGAGGCCGTAATCGTGCCGTAACAGACCGGCATGCGTTCGCCGTTGTCTACGTGCACGGCGCAAAAGCAGTTATCGCCGGGGCACGACTCCGCGGTGCAGACCGGTTTGCACTGTCCACCCTGGCAGGAAAAGGTCATGTCGTAGCAGTCGCCATTGGACTCGCACGAGCAAGGTTCAATTGCCGCGCAGACCGCGCAGGTCGGGCAGTTTGTCTGATCGTCCTGAATCAGGCATCGCGGGAAGGGATGTGAACAGACGTTGGGCTCGTCCGCGCACTGCTGATTGTCTGTGAGGAATCTGCTGTAACAGACCGCCGACCGCGCGCCATCGTCCTCATGCTCGACGGCGCAGTTGCAGTCCGCGCCCGAGCACGTCTGCGCTGTGCAAACCGGTTCGCACTGGTCGCCCTGGCAGGACTCGGTCAATTCGGGGCAATCCGCGGTCACGGCGCATTCTGGAGGCCGTGGGGCCGGAGGCGCAGCGCCGCCCCGCTTCCTCTTTTTCCGCTTCCTGCGGCGCTTCGCCAGCGCCGCCTCGGAATCACCCCTGACGGCGGCCGTGATGGCCGCGCCGAGCCCGCCAAGTATGGCCACCAGCGAGCGGCGTGAGCGTGGCGCCGGAAGCCCTTCGGAGCTCGTGAGGGAGCGGATCAACTGATCGAAGCGGTCGGCGTCCAATGTGGCGACTCCTCGACTCCGTAGACCTACACGCACCCGTCGCGACCGGCGGAACGGTCCGGTCCGCGGGGTATCGGCCGCGCGAGCACAGACCGGCGCGCCTCGCCGCGGTGCCGGCTCAGCTGAAAATGTCGCACCCGCAATGCCCGTTGGGGGCGCAGCCGTCCGGGCAGGCCCGTCCGTTGCGCCGCCCTATAGGCACGGCGTCCCGCACGCCGGGGCGGTCTGCGAGGAGTCGCACGAGACGCTGTCCACGCAGATTTCCCCAAGACCATCACAGCCGTTCGTTGGGCAGTTAGGGCTGCATGTGGGGCCACCGATGATGTTCATGCACACCGGCTCGCCGTTGTCGATCCGGGTCATGCACCTGCACGAAAACTCCGGGTCGCAAAACGTCTGCGGCTCCCCGCGGGTGGAGTTTGCGTCCGTGCATGCCGTGGTCCAACACTCTACCCCCGTGGCGTAGCAGCAGGTGTCGCCGGTGGCGCAACAGGAGAAGATCGAAACGCCGCTGCCGGGGACCTCTTCGCCCTGGCAGGGCCCACTCCCGCCCGGACACTCACAATTCCCGGCTTGGACGGTGCAGGTGGACCGACAGCATCCGCCGTTGCAGACAGCCTCCCCGAAGTTGCAGCAGTAGTAGTCGCCGTTGGCGAGCTGGCCGGGAGGGGTATCGCTCCCACCACATTCGCAGACACCGGAGGAATTGCACTCCAATGCACCGGATGGAATCAGGGGACAGTCGGCAGCAATCTCACAGCACAGTTCAGTCGGGATGCATCTGCCGTCACCGGCGCAGGCGTTCGTGCCCGTCGGACAGCCGCCGGTCGGAGGCGGGGTCTTTTTCTTTTTTTTCCCTTTCCCTTTGCCCTTGCCCTTCCCTTTCTTTTTCCGCTTGGCGTCTGCTGCTTCGGTCAGTCCCAGCGCAGCGCCCAATGCGCCGAGCACTCCACCAGTCAGCAGGCGGACGGTTCCTCGCCGCTGGGATACGCGAGTTGCCAACGCCCGGACAAGATCGTCGAAGTGGGAATCGTCCATGGTGTGGACCTGTTCTTCACTCGTCGCGCTGGCGACTCCATGTCCTTCGCATGACCCGCTCCCTCGCGACGGAGGGGGCACCCACGCGGACGCACCAGGTAGCATCTAGCATACGTAGGGTGGCGCCCAGACACCAGACGCAACCCACGCACTCATCCCACGCAATACGCTACAGTTGCCTCGTCACGCGGGATGCATTCCAGATCGCCTACGGCGAGGTCAATAATGCCCATCCTGCCGTCGGGTTCGTCCCACTCCAGGTTCGGAGACCTGCTGCGGCGCGTTCGCGTGGCGCGCGGCTTGACGCAGGAGCTGCTCGCCGAGCGCACCGGCCTCAGTGTGCGAGGTATCAGCGACCTCGAACGAGGGGCGCGCAACATCCCCCAGCGCGAGACGATCCTCCGCCTCATCGACGGGCTGGAGCTGCCCCGGGACGAGCAAGCGTTGCTCTGGTCGGTCGCCCAGCGAGCGCCGCGTCCTCGCGGTCTGCCCGTGGACGCACGTTGGCCATTCGCCGCCGCAGGTCTTACCGCCGGACCGGACGCGTTTGTGGGACGAGCGGCGGAGCTGACGGCGATCACGCTCGCGCTGCATGACCCCAACAGCCGGCTGCTGACGCTGATTGGACCACCCGGTGTCGGCAAGACCCGGCTGGCCATGGAGGCGACGCAGCGCCTCGCCGCGCTCGTCTCGACGGAGGTCGTCGTCGTCGACCTCGCCCCTATCCGTAACTCGATGCTCGTGCTGCCCGCCATTGCCGCCGCCGTTGGCTTGCGGGAGACCGAAACACCGGCGCTGCTCGATCGCTTCCAGGCACGTCTGGCAGCGCGCCCAACGGTGCTGCTGCTGGACAATTTCGAGCATCTGTTGGCGGCGGCTTCCGTCATCAGCGACGTGCTGCAGGCGAGCGCCGAGGTGCGATTGCTCGTGACCAGCCGCGAGCCATTGCGCATTGGCGGCGAACACGTGCTGCCGGTGCCTCCGCTGGCCACGCCGCATCTGACCACGGAGATGGGCGTGCGGGACGTGATCGGCCACGAGGCGGTGGCGCTCTTTGTCGCGCGCGCCAGAGAGAGCGACCACGATTTCCGTATCACCGACGAGAACGCGCGAGCAATCGCCGAGTTGTGTGTTCGGCTCGACGGTCTGCCACTGGCCCTCGAGCTGGCCGCGGCGCGCATCAAGCACTTGTCACCGGCGGCAATCGCGGAACGAATGGCCCAGCGCCGCCCGGTGCTCACCGCGGGACGGCGTGATTTGCCCGAGCGGCAGCGGACACTCGCCGACGCCATCGACTGGAGCTACGACCTGCTGCGGGCGGAGGAGCAACACCTATTTCGCCGGCTGAGCGTCTTTATCGGCGGCTTTACGCGCCAAGCGGCGGAGGCGGTCGCCAGCGCCCAGGGTGAGGTCGACCTCGACCGCACGCTTGTCTTCCTGGTCGACAAGAATCTGATCGCCCGACAGCCGGGCCGCGCGGGCAGCGTCCGCTTCACGATGTTGGAGACGATCCGCGAGTACGGGCTGGAGCGGCTGGCGGCAAACGGCGAAGAAGCGGCGGTGCGCGAAGCTCATGCCGCCTACTTCCTGGACTTCGCGGAGGAGGCCGCGCGTGACTTTCGGACGGGGGCCGGGCAGCGCGCGGCGATCGCGCGTCTGGAGGACGACCACGACAACCTGCGGCAGGCCCTGGCCTGGGCGCCCGAGCAGGATGATTCAGCGCCTCTCCTGCGACTGGCGGAGGCGCTGTGGCGCTTCTGGTGGATCCAGGGGCATCTGAGCGAGGGGCAGCGCTGGCTCGAGCGCGCGCTGGCGCGGGGCCAGGACGCGCTGCCGGGGGCGCAGGCGAAGACCCTGATCGCGGCCGGCCGGCTCGCCTGGCTGCGGGGGGACCTGGCGCTGGCATCGCGGCAACTGGAGCAGGCGCTTGCCCTCGGGCCAGAGCCATTCGATCGCTGCGAAGCGCTCAACGCCGTGGGCGACGTGGCGCGCTATCAGGCGGACTATGAGCGGGCTGAAACGACACTAGGCGAGGCCATTGACGTCGGGCGCGCGCAGGAGGACTGGTTCCACCTTGCTGCATCATTGCACAACCTGGGCACCGTGGCGCTCGATCAAGGCGATCATGAGCGGGCCCGGGCAGCGCTCGAAGAGGGGCTCGGCTGGGCGCGGCGAGGGAACAACCGCTACCTGGCCCACTCGGCGCTGCTGTACCTGAGCCGGGTGGCGTTCGAGCAGGGCGACTACGCGCGGGCCGCGGCACTGCGGCGAGAGGAACTGGCGGTGCAGCAGGAGTTGGCGCCGACCAGCCCGGTCGGCGCAGCGGGGTGCCTCGAGGGTGTCGCCCTGCTGGCTGTCGTGCAGAAGCAGTCCCGGCCGGCGGCCCGCTTGTTCGGGGCAATGACCACGCTGCTGGAACGAGCCGAGGATGCCGACCGCCTAGAGCGGAAGCGGATCGCGCCCTGGGTCGCGGCCGCGCGAGAAGACCTGGGCG
>JACCXM010000024.1 GCA_013697005.1 Chloroflexia bacterium
GCGACGAACACGGGAACGATCCGGCGAGGCATGGGCTCCTCCTGTCGACGCACTGACGGCCGCGGCGACGGCGACCACAGGGTCGCATCGTACCGTTCCCGTCGGTTCTCCGCTCCGCTGCGCGGAGGGGTCATGTAGCCCGCGTTCGGAAGGAGCACCCGGCGAGTGTTTCACCAGGCTGGGCCATGAGACACGACCCACCCTCCCCGTTTTTCCGCGTGACAGCGGAAGGATTCGGTTCCAGATAACGCCCTTAGAGCGTGATCGGGATGCTCTGGGCGAAGTGGAAGAGGTTCTCCGAGTCCCACGCCCGCTTGACCTCCACCAGCCGCTCCAGGTTTTGACCGTAGTAGGCGCGTGGCCAATCGGCCTGACTCCGGTCCGTGAAGTTCTGGTAGGCTCCGCCGGAGAGGTAGGGCTGCATCGCCGCATAGTAACCTTCGACCCAATCGAGATTGTCTGCGATCAGATCGGGATCGTCCTCCGGCTGCCAGAGTATCTCGCACTTGAAGAGGAAGTCGGCGTTGCGGTGGACGAAGGCGTTGGCGTCCGGAGCCAGCTCATTCACTTTGCCTCCCCAGCAGTAGAGCCCCCCGGTGCTCTCTTGCGCCTGGGACGGCACACCCGGCATGCTGCTGATCCACTCCAGCATCGTCACGACGCCCTCAGCCGGTAGCGCCCCCTGAACAAACCCAGTCTTGATCTGATAGGTGCCTTCCGGTGTCGAGGCGGCGAGGAAGGCACGGGCGGCCGGGAAACCCATGCCCGCCACGGTGCGTGCGGCAGCGGGTTGGACGCGCTCCACCGGCGCCAGCAACTCCTCGACGTCGGCCGGTGGCCCCCAATAAAGTCCGATCAGATCGATATCGAGCGGGGCCGGCTGGGAGCGGGGCATGCGGGATTGTGACCGCACCGCGACGCGCATCCCCAGCTCGTGCGGACCCTCCAACTGCATCCGCATGATGGCGTCGATCAGGGCGGCCGTACCCCCGCCGGACCAGGAGAGCTGGAAGACCGTGACATCCCTCGTCGGCACGAGCGTGTAGGTGAATGAGGTGTGGACACCGAAATTACCACCCGCCCCACCCCGCACCGCCCAGAAGAGATCAGGATGCTCCGTCGCCGACGCGGTGACGAGGTCTCCGCTGGCGGTGACCACGTCGGTGGAGACGAGACTGTCGCAGGTCATGCCGAGATAGCGGTTGCTGAATCCCCAGCCCCCGCCGAGCGTCAGCCCGGATACCCCGACTTCCGGACAGCGCCCGCCGGGGAAGTAGAGCCCGTACGGAATGAACGCGTCCCCCACATCGGCGTTGTTCGCGCCGCCGGCGACGGTTGCCGTGCCGACCGCGGGATCGACGCTCACGGAGCGCATCCCCTTGACGTCGATCACGAGGCCGTCGGAATTGGAGAACCCGCCGTAGTTATGCCCGCCCGAACGGACCGCGAAGGGAACGCCGTTCTCCCGGGCCCAGGTAACGCAGACCGCCGCATCTTCGGACACCGCGCAGATGGCGATCCCGGCGGGCCCCTCGCGCATATAGCGGGTGGAGTTGATAACGGTGGCCGCCGGATACGTGTTGTCGCCAGGACGAAGGAGCCGGCCACGGAGGCGATTGGCGAGATCGTCCCAGGCGCTGTCACCAACGCCCGCAACCGGTGTCGCCGTCTCGAGGGCGGCGGCATGTCTCAGCCATGGAGCGGCCGCTAAGCCCGCCGCGCCGACACCGGCCCCGCGCAGGAGGGCGCGGCGGGTCACTCCCCGCGAAGGCGCATGCGCTACGGATGAAGCGCCGTCTGGCACCCGACTGCTTCTCCTGCTGCTCGACTCCAACCATTTCGTGACGAGGGGTGTGTCAACGCGATCCGAATCCAAGGGTCTACCCTCCAGACGCTAGACCGGAAGGCACGCCGTGCCCCCGGCTTGCGAAAACGTTCGCTCAGGCCGGAAGCGTCAGGCCCACCCTCGCGGCGCTGACGATCACGACCCGGTGCCGTGAACCATAGCACTCGGCGGACCCACCACCCTGATGGATCCTGTTCTCCACTATGGGCCGGAGGCGTCAGGGGCGCATCTATCGAAGGTCGTATTTCGCGGTCGGCGTGCCACGCACTCGTCTATGTCGAAAGTCGTAGGCGAGGATCACCACGGACGGTCGGAATCCATGGTCTTCCCCTCCACACACGATGTGCCGGAGGGCACACGCACCCCGGCCGGCAAAACCAGTCGCTCAGGCTGGACGCGCACGGTCCGCCATCGCGGCGCAGGCGATCAGGAGCATCTGCGCGCCGGATGGGTTGCTGTCTGAGGCCGTCGCATCATAGGGGATCGGTGATGGGCGTGCCCGCCATGGGCGAAGCCGATTGCGCGTAGCCAGGGGTGCCGCGGGCACCGATGAGGAGAGCGACGGCGACGAGCGCTGCCAGTACGAGAGGAAGGCGGGGTGCCGTGGGGACTCTTCCATATGATGAATAGGCGACCGTGCGGAGCGCAACCCAACGCGATGCGCTGCGTTGAGATGGTCACTAACCTACACCCGGACCCTGCCCTGTCAAGTCCCCCATCGTCGCGGTGATGAGCTCCTCGGAGAGGTCAAACATTGTCACCACGACCTGCACCTTGCGCTCAGCACACCGGTACGCTAGTCAGGCGCATGGTGGAGGGTGGAGGGTGGAGGCCGAACGCCTTGGCCAGGCCGGCAAACTCCACATCGAGTTGGTCGGCCAGGTCCTGGTGGACAACAGATGCCGTCAGCGTGTCCCAGGATGCCCCGGCGAACTTTCCCTCGCTCGCCACGCAGCGGGACGGCTGTGGGTCTCCATCCGTTTTCGTCGACTCAAGTTTCATCAACTCGAGCAGGCAGGAATCAAGAGGCAACAGATCCTCTTCGTACAGCCGCAGAAATGCCTCGTAGGTCGATTGCGGGGCCAGCCGTAACAACGTGCTGATCTCGCCCCGCATCTTGCCCAACAGCGGGCTGGTTTGCAGGTAATGGGCGTCCACCGCTCGTTGGTGCCAGTCGGGCCGTCCAAACCGTTCATCGCGCGAAATCAGCACATCGGAGGCGTACAGCTCATATTCCCAGAAGTCCGACGCCATGGTGTCGAGCAGCGCGGCTTGCGCGTCGATGACCTTGTCCTGCCGCGAGAGCTCGTCCTGAAGCCGCTGCTGATCGACGAACTTCCGATCATCGATCTGTTTCAGCACGGCCGGAATCAGCAAGCTGGTCATCCCGAGGAGCAGCACCGACAGGAGGAGGTTCTTCAGGAACGAGCCCTTGGGGTCAACGAACTGCATGCACCCGCCTCTCATCACCCGCCGCCACCGGTGCTGCACTCCGTACTAGACGCCGCGGCCGGTCAATGAAGGCTCATGGCCGCTGGCGCCTGAGCGTCCTTCACAGACGGCGTGGTGCGCGTTGTAGAAACTTCTTCGACACTCGGTGTTTCGTCATTGAAGCGTCAGTGATTGAACCCTGCTTCGATCTGCGGCATGAGGTTGCGGCGCTCGTCAATCATTCCCGCGACCAAGTGATTCGCGCGCCGTCGCGCTTCGATCTCGGCGTCAAGCGTCTGCCGTAAACAGGCGATCCCTGACCGCGGCTCGTCGAGGAGATCGCCGTCATCATGGAGCGGTCTCCTCGGTGTCTAAACACGGTTTGTCGCTGTTCGCTCACGATGCCCGGCATCATCGCTGGTGAGAGCGTCGAGTGCAACATCATGTCCGCGCCCCGTGGTGAACGGTGCGATGATGCCCCCTCGCGGCTTCCATCGTGGCAGTCGTTTACGCATCGTCGGAGGTCCATCATGCGCCGTCGTTCCGTCCTGCTTTCGGCCGTTTCTGGCGCCCTCACCGGCGCTCTCGCTGCCAGTCGCACCACCACGGCACAGGAGGCCACGCCGAGCGCTATGGCCAATCACCCCATCGTCGGGGCCTGGCTGGTCATGAATCCGAGTGATCCGCTGAACGCCCGTCCTGCCATCTTTGCCGCCGATGGGACGATGACGGTCGGCTACGTCCCCAGCTCTATCGACGCAGAGCGCGGGGTGGTCTTGCAGGGGACGGCCTTTGGAGTCTGGGAACCGAGTGGGGAGCGCCGCGTCCATCTGACCTATGTCCAGGCCCTCTCGGACCTGGACGGCACCTATCTCGGCACTCGTACCCGCGATGCCTACCCGGAAGTTAGCGAAGACGGACAAAGCTTCCGCGATGACGGCACGCAGGTGCACATCACCTTCCGGGATGCCGCCAACACCATCGTCAACGAGGCCAGCGGGGGAGGTGCGGAAGCGGCGACCCGTCAGGTGCACGCCATCCGCATGCGGGTCGGCAATCCCGGCTTCATAGAGACACCACCGGTCTCCGGGACGCCGACCGGGTAACCCATTCTGGGGCTCTATCAGCGGCTGGTCGAGCAATGCCCCGACCAGCCGCTGTGGTCACTCTGCCGACACAGCATCTTAAAAGCGGATACGTTGGGTGTGTCCGCAACCGGCTCCCCTTGACCCGCCCCCGTGCTGATCGGCATGCCTCTGTTGACAGACGCGCGGCGTCCCGTATGATGCGACGGTCTCAGACAGTCATCCATCCGGCGCGCAGATGCTCCTGATCGCCTGCGCCGTGATGGCGGACCGTGCGCTTCCGGCTGAGTGGAATGTTCCGCAGACCGGGGGCGTGTGCTCTCCGGCCAATCGTCATGGAGGGCATGATCATGGAATCCGAGCGGTTTGATGGACTGGTACGGAGTTTCGGGCAGAGCCGGTCGCGGCGGCAGACCCTACGCGGCCTCGCTAGTGTTGCTGCGGGGGCCTCTGCCCTCGCGCTGAGTGGTGGCACCCGGGCCCAGGACGCCACTCCGGCAGCCTCACCCGAGGCGGCGGCAAGCCCCGTCTCACCCCTGGGGACGGAAGTCGCCTGGATACCGGAGTGGGTGGTCAAGTCAGGGGGATTGGAGAGCGTGCGACCGTTGCTGGAGGAGATGGTGACCTCCGCCCAGGACGAAGCGGGGACCCTCAGCTATGCCGTGTATGTCAGTGAGGACGGCCAGACGATCACCTTCTACGAGCGCTACGCCGATGAGGCCGCGGTGCTCGCCCACCAGACCCACTTCGGCGAGCGGTTCGCGGAGCGCGCCACGGCAGCGATGACCTGCTCGCGCATCACCGTTCTCGGGTCACTGGGGGAGGAGGTCCGGAAAACGCTTAACTGCGGTCCCCAGACCTACCTCCAGCCCTTCGGCGGCTTCTCGGCGCGCTGAGCGACGGCACCCCTCCCCGGTGCCGCCGGTCGCTCAGCCCAGAGTGGGGAGGCGGAGTGGTCCACCGGCCGGGGAGCGGGTGCCCTTCGGCGCCGCGTGTCAGGAGGGCACCCGCTGGGATGCTGACCGTCCGTGGTGATCCTCACCTACGACTTTAGTCATACACAAGGAGCACCGACATGGATCAGGACCGCGTTGACCAGATCAGCCGTACCCTCGCCGCGGGCCTGTCCCGCCGCATCGTTCCCGTGTTCGCTGTCTTGCTCGCCGTGCTCATCGCCACGAGCACGCTTGCGCCCGGCCACTCGGGATCCGTCGCCGCTCGCCAGGCCAGCCCGACCGCTGGCACGCCCTGCCCAGCCACGAGCGAGGAGGAGAACGCGGCGCTGGTCCGCCGCTACTACGAGGAGGCCTACAACGAGCGCAACCCGGCGCTGGCGCATGACCTCCTGGCGGAGCATTTCGTTCGTCACAACGTGGGCGCCCCGCATCGTGATCAGGTCCACGGCAACACCGATGACGTTGCGCGCGTCGAGGCGTGGCTGAGCGCCTTCCCGGACCTGCACGTTACCATCGAGAAACTCATCGCTACCGAGGACACGGTGGTGGTCTGGAACATCTGGCGCGGCACCCAGGACGGCCCCTTGCCGCAGTGGGATGCGCCGGTGACCGGGCAGGCGATGGAGCGGGAGTCCATCGTCATCTACGGCGTGGCGTGTGGTCAGATCGCCGAGAACTGGATCGTCCAGGACAACCTGACGATGCTACGCCAGTTGGGGATCATCACCGACGAGGAGCTCGCGGATGCTGACACCCCGACGGTGGCCACACCAGTGCCGTAACCATCCCGACCCCAGCATCGCCTCACGCCGCGCGGATCACACCCTCTGGGGGGATGAACCCGGTTCTCGGAACCGACCCGCACGATGGTTGCGGACAATTGTTCTGGCTGCGTTGCTCGCTGCGATACGTTTTTCGAAGTCTG
>JACCXM010000262.1 GCA_013697005.1 Chloroflexia bacterium
CCATGGGCCAGACGCAGCTCGACCGCTTCTGGCACCTCTTGCAGCTGCTCCGCGGCGAACTCGTGGATGGTTTGCAGCATCGTGAAGCGGGCATCCCCCGCCGGGTCTTCTTCCTGCCGCAAGAGACTCTTCTGCACCAGAGACTCGAACCCGTCGAACAGGTCGATCTCCAGACGCCCCGCGGCGCCGCAGATCGCCTCCGCCGCTTCGAAGCTGCATCCCCCGGCGAATACACTCAACCGCGCGAAGAGCGCTTGTTCGGGAGGCGGCAGCAGATCGTGACTCCAGGCGATCGCCGCCCGCAACGTCTGCTGCCGCTCTGGCAGATCGCGTGCCCCGCCGGTGAGCAGCTTCAGCCGTTGATCGAGCCGGGCCAGCAGCGCCGCCGGCGCCAGAATCCGCACCCGCGCCGCGGCCAGCTCGATGGCCAGCGGCAGACCGTCGAGACGGCGGCAAATGGAGGCCACGTCGGCAGCATTGGTCGCTTCCAGCGAAAATCCGGGTTTCACCGCCTGCGCCCGTTCCACGAACAATTGCACCGCCGGCGAGGCCAGCGCGTCTTCCAGTGAAATCCGCGGACCTTCTTTCGGCACGGGCAGCGGCGCGACCGGGAACTCACGCTCGGCGCGCAGCCGCAGCGGTTCCCGGCTCGTCGCCAGGATCACCAGGTCCGGCGCGGCGTCGATCAGACCGGCGATCAGCGGCGCGGCCTCGACCACCTGCTCCAGATTATCAAGCAGCAGCAAGGTATGCCTGGTTTTCAGGTGCTCGGCCAGCGTCGTCGCCAATGGCTCTCCGGCCACGTCCCGCACGCCGAGTGGCGCCGCGATCGCCTCCAGTACCAACTCGGGGTCCGACACGGTGGCGAGCGGCACCCACCAGACTCCGTCCGGGAAGGCGTCCAGCGATTCGGCGGCGGCCTGCAACGCCAGTCGGGTCTTCCCCGTACCTCCCGGACCGGTCAAGGTGATCAACCGCACGCCGGGGGCGGCGATCATTGCGCGCAGCGCGATCAGCTCGCGCTCGCGTCCGATGAGCGGCGTCGGTTGCACGGGCAGATTGTTCGTCAGTGGGTCGAGACTCTTCAGAGGCGGGAAATCGGCCGGCAGCATCGGCCCCGTCAGTTGGAAAATGCGCTCCGCCTCCAGCAGATCGCGCAACCGGTGCGGACCGAGATCGCGCAGACCGTGATCGGCGGGGAGCACTGAGGCCGCGGCGCGGGCCGCCTCGGTGAGCAGGATTTGCTCGCCGAATCCGGCGCCCAACACTCGTGCCAACCGGTTGAGCATCGGGGCCAGGTAGTCGCCGTCCTTCGGCGTGGCCTCGCCCACGTGGATACCCATGCGGATGCGCATCGGCCCCAGCTCGCCCCAAACTTCCTGGCGGAGCGCGCTTTGTCCTTCAACGGCGGCGGCAATCGCCTGCGGCACACTGGGGAAGGCCGCCTGCACGGCGTCGCCCACAGTTTTGAAATGGACACCGTCGTGCGCCGCGATCGCCGCCCGCAGGAGGTCGATATGGCGTTCCACCGCCACCCACATCGCCTGCTGCTGGGTTTCCCAGCGGCGGGTGGAACCTTCGATGTCGGTAAAGTGAAAAGCGACCGTCCCTGTCGGATACGAGGGCATGGCACACTCCGGTCGCGAACGGTTGCGGCGAGCGTAGCGAAATAGCCATCTATCGCGCAAGATGACCGCGGTGCAGCGAAACGAAAGCGGCGTCGTCCGAAAAGCGTGTCATTCCGAGCGCACGAGGAATCTCGGCCGCGGGCTGCCTCCGTTCGAGGCTGACGAGATTCTTCACCCGCGGGCTCAGAAAGACACCTCGTTCATGACTTGGGATGGAGGAGTTCACGATGGTCTCGGGATTTGAGCAGCAACCGAACACTCGTGAGCGCCCCGAATTCCAACCCGAAGATCTGCTCCTCCAGGCCCAGGTCCAGGACCTTGCACTCGCTCCGGACGGGTCGATCGCTGTCTACAGCCGGCGCGTCATCGTCGAGGGCAAATACCGCACCCATCTCTGGCTCGTGCCCTGGGCAGGTGACGACGCGCGTCAATTGACGCACGCCGCGGCCAACGATACACACCCCGAGTTCTCACCCGATGGCCGCTCCCTGGCGTTCATCTCAGATCGCGGGGGCCGCTGCCAACCCTGGATTCTGCCCCTGGATGGCGGCGAGCCGCGGCTGGCCGCGACGATTGCGGGGGACGCCAAGTCCGCTCGCTGGTCCCCCGACGGACGACGGTTGCTCGTCGTCGCACCGAGCGGGGTCGAGCGGCTGGCCGTCGGTGATGCCAAGGATCCGACCGCGCGCGTGATCGACGACTTCGGTTGGCGGCTCGACGCCTCCGGATTTCGCAACCAATTGGTCAGTGTCTGGATTGCGGACCTCGCCGGCGGCGATCTGCGGCGAATCACGGACCCGGAGTGGGAAGTGCTCGACGCGCGCTGGATGCCCGATGGCCGCCATATCGCCGTCGTCGCCGACGCGGAACCTGATGCCGGAATGCGCCGCTTCAGCGAGCGCGCGGCAGCCTGGCGTGTCGACGCGGATAACCCCGGCGAACCAAGCCTCCTCGCCGCGCTCCCCGGTGGTGTCGCGGCGGTGCGCCCGTCACCGGACGGGTCACGGGTCGCGGTAATCGCCAAGGATTTCCCGCGACAACCATCCTGGGCCGACAACCATCTCTACGTCAGCGATGAAACGCACCTGCGGCGAGTGGGACCCGATCTCGATCGCCCGGTCGGCAACGTCACCTTCGGCGATCTCGTTGTGCGCGGTTCGGACATCTCGTGCGAGTGGCTCGATGACGCCACGATCGTCGCCCAGGTCGGCGACGCGGGCCGCACACTCCCTTACCAGTTCAATCTTGATTCAGGTAGCGTTGTGCCACTCACCACCGGCGAGATCGTTTCCAATGCCCTGGCCGTCGCCGGCGACCGGTTGGTCATCGTCGCCAGCGACCGGGGCTGCCCGACCGAGGTCCATGCGGTCGCCGGTGGCGTCATGCGCCAGCTCTCGCACAATGGCTCGGACTGGCTGGAACCGTTCCGCCGTGATCCGGTGCGGCACACGATCTCGCATCCCGAGGGCCACACCTTCGATACCTGGCTGATCGCGGGACGAGATACCCCCTGGCCCGGTCCAGTCGTGATCCAGCTTCATGGCGGACCGCACGCCGCCCACGGCCCAACCCCCTGGCTGGAAATGTTGGCCCTCGCCGACGCCGGCTACCATGTCCTCTACCCGAATCCACGCGGCTCCAGCGGCTACGGCGAAGCGTTCGCCAAAGCCATCCATGGCCGCTGGGGCGAGGTCGATGCTTCGGACCATCTTCGGCTGATCGAGTGGGCCGTCGAAACTGGGCTCGCCGATCCGCAACGCGTTGGCGTCATGGGGTTGTCCGGCGGCGGCTACATGACCACCTGGCTGCTCGGGCATCACCCAGGGTGCTTCCGTGCGGGCGTGAGTGAAAACCCGGTCAGTAACTGGGTCTCCTGGTACGGTGGATCGGATTTGACTGGATACACCGATGAGCGCTTCGTCGGTGTTGGCCGCCTGCCGGAGGACGCCGCGGCCTTCCTCGCGGCCTCGCCATTCATGAGCATCCATCACAACACGGCGCCGCTCCTCCTCCTGCAAGCGGAGGACGACCTGCGCTGTCCACCCGAGCAATCGGAAATCCTCTTCGCCATCCTCCGCTCGCGCGGAGTACGCACCCAACTGGTGCGCTACCCCGGCGAATCCCACTTTCTCGCCGGCATCGGCCGTCCCGACCGCCGCGTCGACCGCCTGCGCCGGATCGTAGAGTGGTTTCGAGAATATCTCTGATAGGGAGGCGGGAGGAAGACGGCATGTAGGGGCGATGCCTGCATCGCCCGAAAGCCCCTCTCCCTGCGCACAGGGAGAGGGGCTGGGGTGAGGGTTTCTCAGGAGTTGCAGTG
>JACCXM010000058.1 GCA_013697005.1 Chloroflexia bacterium
TACCAGGAGCTCAACCTCGTCCCGCATCTCTCGGTGGCCGAGAATATTTTTCTCGGGGCCGCGCCCACCACCTGGGGCGGCCTGATCGATTGGCGGCAACTCCACGAACGCGCCGCGCGGCTGCTTGCCGATCTCGGACTGGCGATCGCGCCCGCCATACCGCTCCATCGCTTGAGTCTCGCGCACCGCCAGATGGTCGAGATTGCCAAGGCGCTTGGCGGGCACGCCTCGGTGCTGGTGATGGACGAGCCGACCTCCGCGCTGACATCGCGTGAAGTCGATCAACTCTTCGCCCTTGTCGCCCGGCTGATCGCCCGTGGTGTCGCCATTGTCTACATTACCCACCGTCTGGACGAGGTGTATCGCATCGGCCACCGCGTCACGGTCTTACGCGATGGGCGCCATGTGACCACACGCCTGCTGTCGGAGGTGTCGGTCGCGGAGCTGGTCGGCCTGATGGCCAATCGCGACGTCGGGGAACACTTTCCCAGGGTTCGCACCATGCCGGGTGCTGAGTTGCTGCGCGTCGAAGGACTTGGCCGCGGGGATCTGCTCGCCGACGTCAGCTTTTCCCTGCGCGCCGGAGAAATTCTGGGTGTGGGTGGGTTGCTTGGCGCGGGCCGCACCGAGCTGGCGCGTGTTATTGCTGGTGCGGACCGCCCGGACGCCGGCAAGATTTTCATTGACGGTCAGGCGGTGAGGTTTCGTGCGCCGGCCGACGCGATCGCGCGCCGGATTGGCTTGTTGCCGGAAGATCGCAAGGCGCAGGGCTTTGTCGGCGACTTCATCATCGAACGCAACATTGCTCTTCCTCATGGCCGCCAATTGGCGCCGTACGGATTGTTGCCGGCGCGATGCGAAGCTGCGATGGCCGAACCCTTCGTCCAGGAGCTGCACGTCAAGGGCACGAGCGCGCAGCCGGTCCGGTTGCTCAGTGGCGGCAACCAGCAAAAGGTCGTGCTGGGCAAGTGGCTGGCGGGCAACGCCAGGGTCTTCATCTTCGACGAACCGACCCGCGGCGTGGACGTGGGCGCGAAGGTCGAAATCTACAACCTGATGAATCGGCTCACCGCCTCTGGCGCCGGCATCATCATGATCTCTTCGGAGCTGCCGGAGCTGCTCGGCATGAGCGATCGGATCCTGGTGATGCACCGTGGACGCATCCAGGCCGAGTTTCAGTCGGCGGACGCGACGCAGGCGCGCGTGCTCACGGCCGCGTTGGGACTCGCGTCGTGACCCGTTCGAGCCGCCTGACCCACGCCCGCCAGTTCGGAACCGTTCTCGGCCTCGTCGTGTTGTCGAGCGTGCTGTGGGCGTTGACCCCGCACTTTCTCACCGTTCCCAATCTGCTCAATGTCGCCCAGCAGACCAGCATCAACGCGATCGTCGCCGTCGGCATGACGTTTGTGATCATCTCGGGCGGTATCGACCTGTCGGTTGGCTCGATCGTCGCGCTCTCCGGCGTCGCGCTCGGCGCCGCGTTGCAAGGCGGACAGGCTCTTCCGGTCGCCCTCGCGATCGCGCTCGGAATCGGCGTCACATGCGGGTTGGTGAACGGCGCCATCATCAGCTGGGGCGGGTTGCCGCCGTTTATCGTCACGCTGGGCATGATGAGCATCGTGCGCGGCGCGGCGCTGGTATTCACCGAGGGCCGGCCGGTTTCCAGCTTTGATCCGCTGTTTCGATCGCTCGCCGCCGGTCAGCTGGGCGGCGTTCCGGCTCCGGTCATCGCGACGATGGCCGTGTATCTGGTCGCGCATGTCGTGCTCACGCGCACGACCTTCGGGCGATACGTCTACGCCATCGGCGGCAACGAAGAGGCGACCCGCCTCGCCGGCGTGTCCGTACGATTCCACAAGACGATGATTTACGCCGTCTCAGGTCTGGTGAGCGCGATGGCCGCCGTCATCCTGACCGCCCGGCTCAACTCGGCTCAGCCGATCGCCGGAACGATGTACGAACTCGACGCGATTGCGGCAACGGTCATTGGCGGCACCAGCCTCATGGGCGGCGAGGGTTCGCTGGCCGGAACGCTGGTCGGCGCGCTCATCATGGGCGTGCTGCGCAACGGGCTGAATCTGTTGGGCGTCTCGTCTTTTCTCCAGCAAATTGTCATCGGCGCCGTTATCATCGGCGCCGTGCTCATTGATACCGTGTTGAAACGCCACAGGAACTGAGCCATGCGAAAATTGACTGTTGTGTTCGTTGCGGCACTAGCCGCGTCTGTGCTGTCGTGCAATCGGGCGGCGCCCGAAACGACCGACAAGCCGAAGGTTGCACTAGTGCTCAAGACGCTGAACCATCCGTTTTTTGTCGACATGCGGCGCGGCGCGCAGGAAGCCGCCGACCGGCTCGGCGTGCAACTCGAGGTGCAGGCAGCCGAGCGCGAGATCGACGTCGAAAAACAGATGCAGATTGTCGAGAACATGATCCAGACGGGGATCAAGGCGCTCGTCATCACACCGAGCGGTTCGCGAGAAATCGTCTCGGCGCTCGTCAAAGCGCGCGACGCCAACGTCCCGATCATCATCGTCGACACCCGCGTCGATGAGAAGGCCGCCGCCGAGGCAGGCGTTCACACCGAGACGTTTGTCGGCTCCGACAATTACGAAGGCGGCAAGCTCGCCGGCGCACATGTCGTCAACGTTACCGGCGGCAAGGCGCGGGTCGGTATTCTCGAGGGCATTCCAGGCCACGAGACGGGCGATTCGCGGCTCCGCGGTTTTCGCGATGCGGTGAAGGACGCACCCGGGATCACGGTCGTGGAGTCGCAGCCGGCTAACTGGGAGCGCGATCAGGGGTTCAACGTCTTCCAGAACATGCTGCAGGCGCAGCCCGACATCGATACGGTCTTTGCCGCCAGCGATCTCATGGCACTCGGCGCCATCGAAGCCATTGCCGCCGCGGGCAAGACCGGCAGGATCAAGGTCGTGGGGTTTGACGCACTCGACGATGCGAAGAAGGCGATTGCCGCGGGAACGATGGATGCGTCGGTGGCGCAGTTTCCCTCCGAGATGGGTAAGGCGGCCATCGAAAGCGTCGTCAAGGCGATCCGCGGTGAGAAGCTGCCGGCCAGCATCATGGTGAAGCTGGAGATGGTGACAAAAGAATCGCTGGTGCGGCGATAAGACCGCGAGCGGGGGGAGTTACAGAAAACGCATGGCGAGATTGAACGTTGGAGTGATCGGTGTCGGGCGACTCGGCAAGGTCTACGTCCGCGACCTGGCGGGACGCATTCCCGAGACGCGTGTGGTGGCCGTGGCTGACCCGGCCGCGGCCTTGGCGAAACAGGTCGCCGCTGAATTCGACGTGCCGAAGTCGTATACCGACCCGCTCGCTTTAATCGACGACCCCGCGGTTGACGCCATTGTGATCGTGACGCCGACGCACACGCACCGCGAGCTCGTCATCGCGGCTGTCGATCGCCGCAAGCCGACCTTCTGCGAGAAACCTCCGGCATTGTCGCTGCAGGAGATCGCCGAGATGAAGCGGGCCATCGACACGTCCGGGCTGTTCTTTCAGATGGGCTTCATGCGGCGCTTCGACACAGGCTATGCGGCGGCGAAGAAACAGATCGAGGCCGGTCGTATCGGCCAGCCGCTCGTCTTCAAGGCCACCTCACGCGATCCGTTCCGCCCGAGTCTCGAGTACGCCAACCCGTCGAGCAGCGGCGGCATGTTGATCGACATGGGCATCCACGATTTTGACCTGGCGCGCTGGTTCATGGGCGACGTGCGCTCGGTGGCGGCCATCGGCGCGACCATTGCCTATCCCGAACTCGAGACCGTGGGCGACATCGATAACGCGATTGCCAGCCTGACCTTCACCAGTGGCAAGCTGGGCGTCGTCGATCTGACGCGAAGCGGCATCTACGGCTACGACATTTCGACGGAGATTCTCGGCCTCGAAGGCACGATTCGGATTGGCTATCTGCGCGAGACGCCGATCATGATCATGACCAAGGCCAACGGGGTATCCCACGATACGGTGCCGTATTTCATGGAGCGGTTCCGCGACGCCTACACCAATCAGCTGCAGAACTTCGCGCAAAACGTCCTGCAGCAGCGTGAGACGCCAATTACGATCGACGACGGGATGGAGGCGCTGCGTGTCGGTGTCGCCGCAACGCGCGCCCGTGAGAGCGGCAAGACGGTGATGGTGGCGGACGTGACCAAGTAGGGCAAAGTCAGGTAGTGGGTCGTGCGCGGTGATCGGCGGCTTTTTCCGTGATCAGACCCAGTTCGCCGTCTTGAGCGCCGCGACCCGCCGAAAGTGCTTCACATTGTTGGTCACCAAGGTCAGGCCGAGCGACAGTGCATGGGCTGCAATGAGTGTGTCGAAGGTGCCGATCGGCTCGCCCCGTTTCGCCAAGGCGCTGGCCACGGGTCCGAACCGGTCGGCAGCCTCTTCATCGAACGGCCTCACCGCTACCGACTGTACGAAGGCGTCGATCAGACCGTGCAGCGTGCGCGACCCCGCGTCCGCTCCGAAGCGCAACTCGGCCAGGGTGATCGAACTATGCACAGTTGCGACGGCCGGTGCTCCAGGAGACGGGTCGGGACGGCCCCCGGCCCGCGCAACGCCCAGCTCACCGTGTCCGTGTCGAGCATGAGACGATAGAAAGCATTAACGAGGTGTCTGAGTCAACATAAGGCCCGTTCTCAGACGCGTCCCTCCTGCCCCAGCCCCTGGCCACCCGACACGCCAGCCCTACGAGTTACCCCGGCTGGCCTGAAGACCAGCGCGACGAGTGTAGTGCCGACCTTCAGGTCGGCCCTTGATTATTCGGGCCACTCCGTTTTTGGCCGGAAGTTGTACGGCAGGAAGTGTTGATCGATCGTCGCGCTGTTCCAGCGCGAGACCTGGACCATTTTCGCGCGATCGAGAAACTCCCGGGTCTCCACCACGCGCGAGAAGTCCACAAAGTCCTCCCAGGTTCCGTTGAACCTCTGCGGCCAGCCAAGGCGGCGGGCCATCGGATGATCCAGCAGCCGGCGCCCCTCTGTACTCAGCTTCCGGTGCGTGGCTTCGTTGTATTGCTTCAGCGTGATGGGCTTGTCGAGCGTCAGGTACTGCCGTTCGATGTCACCGGTGTTGGCCAGGATCGGCAACGACTCCCAACCGGCCGGCATCGATCCGTGCTTGCCCCACTGTGCGTTCACCCTCGCGCGCATCCCATGCGCGCGGGCGTCGCGGAGCGCGGGTTCCCCTCCCTCCAGGATCCGCCCGTGAAAGTACGTCCAGACCTGCTCGAGGCTGCGGGTGTCCGCGGAGTACCGGACCCACATCACTTCGTGATCGCACGGATCGTTGTCCTCGGGGAAATCGATGTCGTCTTCCCAGAACAGGTGATACGCGATCAGCCGCTCATCGGGATGGAGAATCGCAGCAAAGTCCTTGAGCGGAAAGAGCTCATCACGCTGCGCATGGACCCTGGGCGCGAACCGGTGCACGATCTCGAGCTGCCCGGGCGTAGGCGTGCGGGGCGGATCCAGCTCAAGGGCCCGTGCGTATTCGCGGCTCGCCGCATCGAGGCTGCGCTGCAGGTGATGCTCGACACCGACCTTGTGGTGCGCTGCCGCAGTGTCGGGCCCCTGACCGCGAGAGGCCGCCTCCGGCGAGACCAGGCTGGCGGCGGCGACACACATCGCCGCTGCCAGGAGCGTGAGCGGGCCGCAGCAGGTCATGCGACCATCATGACTCGGAATGCTTCTCCCTAGAAGTAGAACTTCAGCCCGAACTGAATGATCCGCCCGTTGCCGGCGCTCAGGATCTGACCGAAGCCGCCCGACTCCCGCTGGATGTTCGGCGGGCCGAAGTTCGGGTGGTTGAAGGCGTTAAACAGCTCCGTGCGGAACTGGACCGACCGCCGGTCGCTCACGCGGAAGTTCTTCGCCAGGGTGAAGTCGAAGTTCACGTAGGCCGGGCCGCGCATGATGCCGATGCCGGAGTTGCCGAACGCCTGCTGTTTAGGGCCGAAGACGGCGAACGCGGCGGTGTTGAAATAGCGCGTCAGCGTCCGCTCGGATTCCGGCAGCACCGGATTGCCGACGAGGTTTGGCCGGGCCCGCCGCTCCCCACCGAGGTTCAGTACCGTCGACCCGCCGAGCGTCGCCGTCAGCGCCAGACCGCTCTGCGCCACGTTGATACCGGTGAGCTGCCAGCCGCCGAGGAGGAACTCCATCGGGCCGGTCCATCCGCTTCCGAAACGGCGTCCGTTGCCGAACGGCAGTTCCCACACATAGCTCGCCACGAGACGATGCGTGATGTCGAACTCCGCGGGACCGTACTCGGCGCGCAGGTTGTTGCCGTCCTGCGGCTCGCGGAACACGCCGACGTCGATGCCCGCCCCGCCGCTGCTTGTCGAGATATGATCCGGCGCGCCGGTGAGCGCCTGGCCCCACGTATAGCTGACGAGCCCCGACAGGCCCTTCGAGAAGCGTTTCTCCAGGCGGGTCTGG
The DNA here is from genome assembly GCA_013697005.1 of Chloroflexia bacterium. GTDB lineage: Bacteria > Chloroflexota > Chloroflexia > Thermomicrobiales > UBA6265 > JACCXM01. Next base: position 6,462 of record JACCXM010000058.1, read on the forward strand.
AGAGATCTGTAGTTGGAGCTGACGCGGTTCTCCATCCACTGGATGTCGCCGAAGTTCGGATAGGGCCGCGCGCCGGCCGACTGCGATCCATCCGGGTTGTTGATGACGGCGCGCTGGTTCAGATTGCGGAACCCGTTCAGCTTGGTCCCCTTGTTGCCCACGAACGCGACGTCGAGGACCACGTCCGGCGCCACTTCGTACTGCGCGCCGATGTTGTACTGCTGGATGTAGGGCGTGCGCTGATTGGCATCCTGCGCGCGGCGCCCGACGGTTTGAGCGATCGCACCCGG
>JACCXM010000062.1 GCA_013697005.1 Chloroflexia bacterium
TCTTGCATCCGGTGGGTCCTCCCGGAGTCCAGGCTTCAGCACCCGTACTCTAGAGGCTGGACCCACCGTGCTGCAGCCTCGCTCCTCTGGTCTGCCGCTCACTCGCGCCACTCGGCGAAAACTAGAGGGACCGAGATCTTCGACAAAGAATCCAACGCCGTATTGGTCCTCAAGCCGGTCCATCAGTTGACGGACGTCCAGGCGCATCGGCACCTGTAGGTTCTGCGAATAAATACTCTGAAGACACTTCTCGGCCTGCGCTTCCGCGTCCCGGCGGCTCATCGGTCGCGCCGCGAACGTTGCCCGCCTAAACAACATGCTGCTCGTCCTCCTCACCATCCCGCAGCTGCCTGACAGCCTCGAGAAGTCTCAGAGCTTCGTCCTCGGACAGCCCCTCCTGAAAGCGTCGATGCAGCAGGACTGCTAATTGCCGATGCGTGGCACCGGCACCTTCTAGGTCCAACTCAACCGTACGTCGAGACAACTCCGCTTCGTGCCGCAGCATCATCGGGTCGATCTGCAGGATTTGGGCGAGCAGCTCGACCCTTTCAAGTGGAGGTGGTTGCTTGACCCCGCGTTCGAGCTCCGAGACGTACGGGACTGACCATTCCATGCCCTCGGCAACGTCGCTGAGGGTCAAATCCAACTCCTTTCTTCGTCGTCGTATAATGTCTGCGAACACGCGGTATGGCTTGGCGTTCACGGACCACCTCCTTGCTTCACTGTTTTAGCAGAACTAGCTAATTTCTGCAAGGTACTGCAGGGCGCCAGGTGGCCTTGATCGTCCTGCTCGCCCAGGTCGGCTCGTTCGTGCCGGCCGCCAGCGCCCAGATCGGCCTGGTCGACGCCATCTTCACCCGCATCGGCGCGGTCGACGACCTGGCCGGCGGGCGCTCGACCTTCTTGGTCGAGATGGAGGAGACGGCGTCGGTCCTGCGCGGGGCGACCGACCGGAGCCTGATCGTCCTGGACGAGATCGGCCGCGGCACCAGCACCCACGACGGGATGGCGATCGCCTGGGCCGTCGCCGAGCACCTGGCCACCGGGCCGGCTCGCTCCCGCGCGATCGTCGCCACCCACTACCACGAGCTGGCCGCCCTGCGCGCTGTCCACCCCCAGGTCACGCTGCTGCGGGCAACCGTCGAGGAGCAGGGCGACGGCGTAACCTTCCCCCACCGAATCGAGCCCGGCGCCGCCGACCGCAGCTTCGGCATCGAGGTCGCCCGCCTGGCCGGCCTGCCACCCCAGGTCCTCGCCCGCGCCCGCCAGGTCGCCGACGCCATCGAGCCCCTCAGCGCCGAGATCGCCCACCGCCTCGGCGCCGCCACGACGGGGTAGGCTAGGAGGGACACGCCGATCGGAGAAAGTCCTACACTTAGTTCACACCCGCTGAAGATGATGTGATCGTGACGCGGCGACGGTGATCTTGGATCGTTAAGAACTTGATGGGGGCATTGGGTGAGACGATGAGCGCCGTATTTGCGCCCTCCGGGTCCAACGGGACGATTTGCCACAGCGAGATCCCACCGATGACCTCGGTGGAGATCTTCAGTGGCGCGGGCGGCCTCGCGCTTGGCATTGAGATGGCCGGGTTCCGGCATTTAGCACTGGTCGAGTATGACCCTGACGCGTGCGACACGCTTGAGGAGAACTCCCGTCGTCGCGCGGTCGTCGGGCACGACTGGCCGGTGTTTCGCAATGACGTACGGGATTTCGATTACCGACCCTACGTTGGTCAGACGTCACTACTCGCCGGTGGCGCGCCGTGTCAGCCGTTCTCGCTCGGTGGCCGCCAGCGGGGCGACCGCGATCGCCGTAATATGTTTCCGGAAGTCTTTCGAGCACTGCGCGAGTTGATGCCGGACGCGATCCTGCTCGAGAACGTCCGCAACCTGGCAGGACGGAGTTTCCTGCCGTACTTCGAGTACATCGTCCTCCAGCTGCGCTACCCATTCGTGGTCGCGCACGATGACGAGCCGTGGACCGACCATAAGGCGCGCCTCCAACGGCTCGAACGTGAGAGACCGATAGGCGAGCACGATCCGCGACATACCTATCAGGTAGCCCACAGGGTGGTCAACGCCGCGGATTACGGCGTACCCCAGATCCGTCACCGCGTGTTCATCATCGGCTATCGACGCGACCTGAACGTCTGGCCGACGTTTCCGGGCGGGGAACACAGCGAGGACGCGTTGCTGTGGGCACAATGGGTTGACGGGACCTACTGGGACGAGCACCGGGTGCCGAAGAACCAAAGACCCGCGATGCCACCCAACGTAGCTCCCCAAGTGAGACGGTTCAGGTCTGAGGGAAAGCCACCGGATGAGCGATGGCGGACCCTCCGCGATGCCATCAACCAGACCCTGGAGCTCCCGGAGCCGACGATTTACGAGCATCCGAGTTTCCAGAAACATTACCTCGTCCCCGGTGCTCGGGTCTACGACGGACACACCGGCAACGATCTCGACCGTCCGGCTAAGACGATCAAGGCAGGCGACCACGGCAACCCCGGTGGCGAGCACGTGCTCGTGCGAGACGGGATGGCACATCGGTACCTAAGCATCCGCGAGTGCGCCCGCGTTCAGACTTTTCCAGATGCATACCACTTCCTCGGCAGCCGCACGGAGTGCATGCGCCAGTTGGGCAACGCGGTGCCCGTGGAGCTCGCTCGGCAGCTAGCTACGGCCGTACGCACTAAGCTGCCAGCAGTGGCGGGAAAGGCTAGGTACGCCGCGCTGCCTTGCGGTCATCCGTAATGCTGGGGTTCGACTCGCACGAAAGATGAGGCGAGCCGAGACAACCTCGCGCATTATGGCGGCGGTGCGAAACCGGAACAGCACCGCCGAGTTGGCCGTACGCCGACGCCTGTGGGCGAACGGGCTGCGCTATCGCTTGAACGTCAAGCTGCCCGGCAAGCCTGACCTCGTGTTCCCGGCACGGCGTGTCGCGGTTTTCATCGACGGCGACCTGTGGCACGGCAACAGCTGGCGCATTCGGGGGCTACCGAGTATTGAGGCGCAGTTCCCGACTCGGACGGAATGGTGGGTGGCGAAGATCACCCGCAATATGCAGCGGGACCGCGAGGTCAACGAGCAGCTGATTCTGGCCGGCTGGGCGGTTCTCCGCTATTGGGAGAGCGACGCGCTCGCCGATCCAAATGCCGTAGCCAGGGCGATCGCGACCCATGTCCGAGGCGCGGAGCCGACGGAGTTCCGCGTGTTTGAGATGACCCGTATTGAGCGCCGACGGCTGGGTAGCGTCAGGACACGGGGACCGAGCCGGACCCGAAGCCCATCCTGAGGACATCGACCGACCGGACACCGCTGGGATGATCACTCGTCCTCGTGGACAATGACCGGTCGTGTGGGCGATGTTAGCCACGCCTCCAGTTCGCGCGCTGCGTCCTCGACCGTCCTCGTACGCTGAATATTGGCCTTCCAGTTGAGTCGCGCAGGGCGGTCCGGGTGCATCGCGTCCCACCAGGATACCTCGGGGCTCCGCCCTCTGCCTGGGTCATGCAGGCCGAAGCCGTCGAGAACGCCGTTCCATGGGGGTCGCCGATCTTCGATTAGGAATCGCTCGACCATCCGGATCCAGAGCGGAACCACGACCAGGTATCGACAGAGGAAATCCTCGACTCGGAGATTCTCCACCGCCGCGATCGACCTGACATGCTGACGAAGCCGACTGTACAGCTCGGTTCCGCGGGTCGCGCTGCCCGACGCCGCCCCCTTCCGCGCGCCCGTCGGCTCGGCCTTGCCTACGTATATAGGCTGGATGGGGTTACTGGGGTCCGAGCGGACAGGTGTGTATGGCGGGAAGCCGCCCGTGTAGAACAGCGCGTAGACCCCCGCACCGCGAAACCTTCGTTGAAGGGGGAGCGGGTGTATGGGCTGACTGAGCAGTTGGACGACGCAGCTCCGCGCGAGGTTAGCGTAGTCCAGTGGGTCATACTCTTCCGTCTCTTGGATGCTCGGCACGACAGCCGTCGGCGGATCAGCCTCGGAGATGGCCCGCCTGGCTCGTCGCCGGCGTGCCGCGACCGGCGTAGTTTCGTCCATGCCCTGACTGTAGCGGCCAGGGGTCCAGCCGGGCTAGACG
>JACCXM010000263.1 GCA_013697005.1 Chloroflexia bacterium
CGCCGAAGCCGGGCAGCAGCTGAGCACGCCCGCGGGCGCTCCGCCGCTGGCGGGGACCGTGGAGTGGGCGGGGCAGCCGGCATGGCCGGAGGAACTGCTTGTCCGCCTCGACGAACCGGCGCGAGGGTTGGCGCACCTCGTGCCGCACCCGATGGGCGGGCAGATCGTTTTCACCGTCCGCTTCTACCTCTATGGCGATGACGCGGCGGGGGCCGTCGCTCGTGCCGAACCGGCATGGCTGGCGTGGCTGAACGAGCGGTTCCCGTTTCCAGCGGAAATGAGCGCCGCGGACTGACGCCTACGGCCAGCCGGCGCCCTGTGCCGGGGCCTCGATCGTCATCAGTTGTCAGGTGGGCGACGCCTCTGCCATGTCTTCTTCGCTCCACGACGCCGCGAGGATGAAGAGCGTCGTCTGGTCCTCGCCGCCGAGTACGCAGGCGAAGGCGCCGCGGTCGAACGTGCAGCAGATGCGCCTCCGCGCCGGCCACGATGGACAAGATGCCCGCCTCGACCAGGTCGTATTTGTCGATGGCCGGACGGTACGGGTGCAGATCGTCGGTGGCCGCCCCTGGGGGCAGAGAGGCGCGGATCAGCTCGATACCCCGCCCCGCGAAGGCCGGGGAGCGCAATTGGCAGTAGGGAGATCGATGCGTGAAGCACTGTTGCTGACGGCCTCGCTCGGCTGCCTGCTGTTGGCCGCGGGGTAGCGGGTGCCGTTCCCATCGCCAACGATTCGCCCCCTGCTCGCCGGTATTCTGGCTCTCGCCGCGGCGATGGGGATCGGGCGCTTCGCCTACACCCCGATCCTGCCCGCCATGCAGGAGTCGGGTCTGCTCGATCTCACGCAAGCCGGACTGCTTGCCTCCGCCAACTATGCCGGCTACCTGATCGGCGCGCTGCTCGTCGCGGTCGCCGTGCCCCGGCCGGCGCAGACCAGCGTCCTGCGCATGTCCGCCGTGGCGGTCGCTGCAACCACGGCGTTGATGGCGGTCACGACCGGTTTCGCCGTGTGGAGCGGCGTCCGCTTTCTCTCCGGTCTGGCCAGCGCCGGGGTTCTCGTCCTTGCCTCGGGTCTGGTTCTGGACGACCTGCGGCGGCAGGGGAGGGTTTCGCGTTCCGGCTGGCTCTACAGCGGGGTCGGTCTCGGCATCGTCACCTCGGGCATAGTCGTGCGCGGCGGCGGCGACGCGCTCGGTTGGCGCGGGAACTGGCTCCTCCTCGCGCTCCTCGCCGCCGCCGCGTTTTTTCCCTGCTGGTATTGGCTGCCGCGGGGTCATCCCGAGCCCGAGACGACGGACACGATGGAGCCGCCGCCGCTTGGCGTCGCGCCGCGGGAGCTCGCGCTCCTCTACGCGGCCTACTTCCTGGAAGGTGTGGGCTACATCGTCACCGGAACATTTCTGGTGACTATTGTGGAACGGATGCCGGGGTTGGCGGAGTTGGGGACCGGAAGCTGGATCGTCGTCGGGCTGGCCGTGATTCCTTCCGCCGCGCTGTGGACCGCGGCGGCGGCGCGCGTCGGCTACGCCCGCGCGCTGGCGCTCGCCTATGGGCTGCAAGCCTGCGGCATCGTGCTGCCACTCGGCGGCGGGGCCGGCGCTGCGCTTGGCTCGGCCATCCTGTTCGGGGGGACGTTCGCCGGGATCACCGCGCTCACGCTCACCCTGGCCGGGCATCTCACGCCGGGCCACTCGGCCCGGCTCATTGGCATGCTCACGGCCAGCTTCGGGTTGGGGCAGGTCATCGGTCCGGTTCTCGCCGCGATCATCGCCAGCCGCGCCCAGAGCTTCGCGCCCGCCCTCGTCGCGGCGGCGGTTCTCGTGTTCAGCGGCGCTGTGTTGATGGCATCGCTTCAGTCCCTCGACCCATTGCGTGGCGGCCGCGAGCGGCGTCGCGGACTATGACGGGCAGAACTACGCCTCACCCTCGCCGTCGCGGCCGGGGCAGCGGCAGCTTGAGTCCGCTCTGGCGGTGAAGGTAGAGCGTGGCGCGGGCGGCCAGTGCCAGCAGCAGGAACAGAATGACCCCCGACAGCGCGAGATCAACCGCGGTCACCACCGCCACCGGCTGCGGCAAGAGCACCGAACGCACCCCCCAGATACCCAGGATCAGCCCGCCGATACCGAGCACCAAATTGTCGATAGTCTGGGTCAGGAGCGCCAGGGCGCCGGAGGCCGCGACGAGCAGCACCAGCACCACCGACAGCACGGACAGATAGGCGGGACGAGAAAAGGAGAGCGCGAGCACTGTCTGCAACGCGAGTGAGCCAGAGGTGCGCACTCCTGCCGCGTTGATCAGGAGGGGAGGCTCCATGACGAGCTGCGGCACCTGATTCTGAAAGGTGGCGATGAAGGGGCTGTCTGCCGGGCGGGGCGGCGGCGCATCGCGTTCGGTCCCGTCCGGCGGCTGCGCCAGACCGAGCCACAGCTCGTAGGTGTCGAACGGGTAGCGCGCGGGCGTACCGAGCATGGACAGGGTGATCGTGTCGCTGTAGATGACATCCTCCGGCCCGAGACGCACCGTGGCAAATGGCGCGATTCCACGCCGGCGCGAGGCATCATTGTCCAGCGAGAGAAATGTCAGCCGCACGGAGGGGCAGGCCCCGGTACAGGTGCGGTTTCCGGAAACGGCCAGCGTCAGGGCGCCCGTCGCCTCGTCGATATCGAGGGCGGCGATGTTGAGATACTCCGCCGCATCGGGATCGACGTCCTTCCCCACGGTGACCGCCTCGCCGGTCATGATGTCGTACAGCGTGCCGGCTCCGGTACTGAACAGCTCTTCGATCATGCTCCGCACCACGAACGGCAGCAGTGCCACGCCCACCGCGACCAGGAGGAGACTGGCGGCCAGCGCGACACGGAGCCAGCGCCGCCGCGGCGAGGCCTCATGGCTATGGGTTAGGCGAGGGTCTCGATCGTCCACGGTCCGAAATAGGTGATGAAGTGGCCGCCGTGGCGCAGCAGCACGTCGCGGACCTGGTCTTTTTCGTCGTCCCCGGCGACGGTGACCTCGACTAGTGCGTTCCCCGATTCCAGCTCCGTTTCGGCCTGGCGCGCGAGATCGAGATCGGCGCCCAGACTCAGCGCGAAGCGGCGCACCGCGCCCCAGATACCCGGCGTGCCGGCGAGATCGCGAAAGCGCTGGGCGTCTTCCTCTCCGGCGAGCGTGAAGATCGCATCGGCGGCGAACCCGGCGGCTTGCAGCTCATCGACGGCGGCGGTCACCGCCGCGGCCGGGACCGCGCCGGAGACGCGGTTCGCCGGGTAGACGAGGGGTTGCGCCGCGGACTCGGCCCCAGCCCGCGCCTCTCGCTGATCGTGCATGGTGCCGTCCCCTCCTCATCGTTGACGCATCGCTGGCATGACGTCCGCCTGGCCTCACCGTATTGTGCCAGCAAGTGCTGTCACAGCGTGCAGGTGTCATTCCGAGCGTCAGCGAGGAATCTCGTTTCAACGCCGCGGTCGACTGACCGATCGATGCGGCGCCGACGATTGTGGGGCTACGCTGAGTGGTGGAGCGCCGCCTGGGCTGGCTGATCGGTTGTCGCCGACAGTCGGATGATCTCGGTGATAGAATTCGCCGAATCCGTGATCATCGCGAATCAGCCGCCATTGCCTTTGGCGCACGAGGACCCTGCCATGCGTCGCCGCAACACCCCGATCCTCGCTCTTGTTCTGGCCGCCCTGGTTGGAGGAGCCGTCCCCCTCCTGGGTGGCGCACAGGGCGCCCCCCAGGCCACGACGCCGGTGGCGAACCCTCAGCGGCCGACTCAACCGTCCAGCGGTCCGGGGAGCACCGAGGCGCTCTTCGGCGGGGTGACCGTCATCGAGCAGATTCCATCGGGTCAGCCTCAGACCGACTATTGGCTCTTCGTGCCGACCGATCCATTGACAGAGAGCGTGGCTGCCGCAGAGCCGTATCCCGTCGTCATCTTCGTTCACGGCTCCTCCGGCGGCTTCCCAGGTCCCTATCTTGACTGGATTGAGCACCTGGTGCGTCGCGGAGCGGTTGTCCTCTTCCCGGCATACGAAAGCGATGCCACCGTCGAGCCGGAGTACCGGTACGCCCTGCAGCGTGACGTGCGCAGCGGCCTGGATGCGCTGGAGCGGGAGGGCGTGCCGGTCGATGTGACGCGGGTGGCGGTGGTTGGCATCTCGCTGGGTGGGGTGCTTTCAGTGGACTACGCGGCGAGTGCGGCGGCCGCAGGTCTCCCCGTCCCGGCGGCGGTGATGGGCATCGCTCCGGGCTGCCTGACGGATATGGAATGCCTGGGGGCCGACCTCGCTGCCTTTCCAGGTGCAGCGCGTCTTCTCCTCGTGACGGAGGCGGATGAGACCGATCCCATGGCTCCCGCCATGATTGAGCGCATATGGGAGGGGGTGGATGCCGTACCCCTGGAGAATCGGGACATTGTGCGCCTGGTCACGGACGGGCACGGAAAGCCTTCCTTGCTCGCCGTCCATACCCAGGCTCTTGCCGGAGGGGCCGACAAGCCCGATGCCTTTGACTGGTACGGAACCTGGAAGTGGCTCGATGCCCTGATGGGCTGCACCTTTGCGGGGGATTGGTGCGAATACGCGCTGGGCAACACACCGGAGCAGCGCTTCATGGGCACGTGGAGCGACGGGGTTCCGGTCGCAGAGGCGATCGTCAGCGACGACCCGGCCTAGCCATCCGGCCGCGGGAACCGAGATTCTTCAGCTTCGCCTCAGAATGATATCCCCTCTGTGTCAGAGGCATGCAGAATGACACGTGTATCGTGACTGATGCGTGATGAATCAAGCGCTACTTGGAGGCGTGCCTTCGCCGGGCGGGGGTCCACCCGGAGGCGGTCCGCCTTCACCCGGTGGCGGTCCGCCGCCGATGCCGGCCGGTTCGGGGGTGGCGTTGGGATCGACGCCGATGGTGATCTCGCCGAGAAAGCCGTCGTCGGGCGAGTCCGCGGCCAATGGCGTCAGGGTGATGATGA
>JACCXM010000106.1 GCA_013697005.1 Chloroflexia bacterium
GCGCTGAGTAGACTGCGGCATCCGGCGCTGGGCAGGGAAGGAGCCATCGTGGAGTTGCGAGACGACGTGCGAGCGTTCCTCGAGGAGGACCGTTTCGGGGTGCTAGCCACGGTCAACGAAACCGGCAGCGCGCAACAGACCGTGATGTGGTACGAGCTGCGCGGCGATTTGATCGTGATGAATACCAAACGGGGGCGCAAGAAAGACCGCAATCTGCTGCGTGATCCACGGGCGTCGCTCTGCATCGAGGACCGTTTTCGCTACGTCACATTGGACGGGGTAATCGAGACGATCGACGATCCGGCGATTGCGCAGGCCGATATCGCCGCGCTGGCGCGACGGTATCACAGCGCGGAAGAGGCAGAACGGATGGCGCGCGACGTTTTCGCGCCCCAGGAGCGGGTGACATTGGTGCTTCGTGTCGATCGGGTCGACGTGCACGGTTTCGACGGCGAGGAATAACGGGTGATCGTCGCGCTCGCGGGGGGCGTCGGAGGGGCCAAAATGGCCCAAGGGTTGCAGGCGGCGCTGCCGCCGGGCGGCCTGACCGTGATCGTGAATACCGCCGACGACTTCGATCTTTACGGGTTGCGCATCTCGCCCGACCTGGACACGGTCATGTACACCCTGGCCGGGATCGCCGATCCGGTCAATGGTTGGGGAGTGGCCGGAGATACCCGGAACACGCTCGACGCCATCGCGCGCTACGAGCAGGACCTCTGGTTTTTGCTCGGCGACCAGGACTTCGCCACCCATGTTCTGCGCACGGAGTGGCTGCGGGCGGGGAAACCGCTTTCGGCGGTGACGGAGCAACTCGCGGCCGCGTTGGGTATTCCCAGCGCGATCCTGCCCATGTCTGACGACCGGGTGGCGACGCTCGTCGATACGCCCGCCGGCAGGCTCGAGTTTCAGGATTACTTCGTCGGCCGCCGGCAGAGCGACGACGTGCTCGGCGTCGCGTTTGCCGGGATCGAGCATGCGACGGCGCTGCCGGCGGCGGTGAGCGCGATCGAGGGGGCGGAGGCGGTGATCATCGCTCCATCCAACCCGATCGTCAGCATCGGACCAATTCTAGAGACACCTGGCATGCGGGCCGCGCTCGTTGCCACACCGGGACCGATCGTCGCGGTCAGCCCCATCGTCGGCGGCCGGGCGCTGAAGGGACCGGCGGCGCAAATGCTGGCAACCCTCGGTCATGAGGTTTCCGCGCTTGGCATGGCGCGGCTCTACGCGGACCTGATCGATGGTCTGGTCATCGATGCGATCGATCGTGACATGCAGGCGGCGATCGAAGCGCTCGGTCCGCGGGTGCTGGTGACGCAAACGGTGATGGGTGGTGAGGATGACCGGCGGCGGCTGGCGAGCGAGGTGCTCGACTTCGCCGGCGCACTGGCGGCACGGCGGACGGCCGCGCGGTGAGCGAGCGCATCATCGCGGTGATCCCGATCAGGTCATTTCAGAACGGAAAGATCCGCCTGGCGCCGGTGCTGGCGCCGGAAGCACGAGCGGCGATGCTGCAGCAGGCAGCGCGGTGTGTGATTGAAGCCGCTCGTGCTTCTGGCGTGGTCGAGACGATTCTGGTCGTCAGTCCCGACCCCGAAACCCTGGCCTGGGCCGGGGCGGTGGGTCCACACGTGGTGGCGCTGTCGCAACCCAACACCCTGCCGGGTCTGATTGGCGCGATCGACGCGGGCCGGGAATGGGCTGTGGCCGCGGGTGCTGATGCCATGCTCTCGCTGTTCGCCGATCTTCCCTTTCTCGCTGCCGATGACGTGCGGGCCATGGTGGGGCGCGGAGAACCGATCGTGCTGGGCGCGGACCGGCGGGGGGAAGGCACGAATGCTCTCCTGCTGCGTCTGGACGGCGCGAGCGCCGGGTTTCGCTTCGCGTTTGGCGAAGGAAGTCTCCTCCGCCATCTCGCCGAAGCGCGCCGGCTCGGGATCGCGGCCGCCGTGCATGAAGCGACGGGTATCGGGTTCGATCTCGATACGCCGGACGACTGGGCCGACTATCGTGCGGTGACCGAGCGCGCGGCCACGTGCGAGGCGAGCGTGGCGTGAGCGAGGGCGACGAAATCCGGATTATCGGGATTGCTGGAATACCGGAAGTGGCGCCCGGCGTCGACCTGCCAACGGTCATCGGCGACGCCATCGTCGCCTCCGGGGCCGGACTCGAACTGGGCGATATCGTGGTGGTAACGCACAAGATCGTTTCCAAGGCGGAGGGGCGAATCGTCGATCTTGGTACGATCGAGCCGTCGATCCTGGCGCAGGGATTCGCCGCGCGGTGGGACAAGGATCCGCGCAAGATCGAGGTCGTGCTGCGCGAGGCGCACCGTATCGTGCGTATGCACAAGGGGTTGATCATCGCCGAAACCGCGCACGGGTTCGTCTGCGCCAACGCGGGCGTCGATGCCTCGAACGCATCTCCTGATAGCGTGGTGCTCTTGCCGGCAAATCCGGACTCGTCGGCCGCTGCCCTGCGCGATGCCCTGGCGCAACGATTCGGCCTGTCAGGGAGAGATATTCCGGCAGTCATTGTGAGTGACTCGTTCGGCCGGCCCTGGCGGGACGGGATCGTCAATGTCGCAATTGGGGTCAGTGGAATTGCGCCGCTGATCGACTATCGTGGCCACGCGGACGCGGCGGGGTACGAGTTGTCGGCGTCGGTGCTGGCGGTCGCCGACGAGGTGGCGTCGGCGGCAGAGCTGGTGATGCACAAGTTGGCGGGGCGGCCGGTGGCGATCGTGCGCGGCTACCGCGCGCCGCTGGCGGCCACGCCAGGAACGGGCCGCGACTTGATCATGGGTGAGGAGAGAGATTTGTTCCGGTAGGGCCGCACTGCCGGACTCACCGTGTCATGCTGAAGAATGAAGCATCTCGGCGGGATGGCCAATCCGTTTACGGACGACGAGATTCTTCGCCTGAGGGCTCAGAATGACACCTTGCGATCGAGACGGAGGAGAGGTCGGGACGATGGGAACGATTGGCTACGCGGCGTCGATGGAGCAATTTTCGCCAAGCGATCTGCTGCGCTATTGCCAGCAGGCGGAGGAGCAGGGATTCACCGCGGTGATGGCCTCGGACCACTTCAATCCCTGGGTTCCGGCGCAAGGGCAATCGGGATTCGTGTGGGCTTTCATGGGGGCGCTCGGGGCGACGACCACGCTGCGCTTCGGTCCCGGCGTGACACCACCGGGGTATCGCTATCATCCGGCGATCATCGCCCAGGCCGCGGCCACGCTGGAGGAGATGTTTCCGGGACGGTTCTATCTCGGGCTGGGAGCGGGCGAGGCGCTCAACGAGCACATCGTGGCCGAGTACTGGCCAGAAGCGCCAATCCGCCTGGAACGGCTGATGGAATCGATCGAGATCATTACCAAGCTCTTCTCCGGGAAGAAAATCAAGCACCGGGGAGACCACTTCACGTTGGAAAGTGTGCGGCTGTGGACCATGCCTGCCACACCGCCACCGATCTATGTGGCGACCTCCGGGCCGATCATGGCGTATCGCACCGGCAAGTTCACCGACGGGTTGATCACGGTTGGCGCGGGGGACGAGAAGCTGAAGATGCTGCTCGAACGCTATGAAACCGGCGCCCGCGAAGCCGGCAAGGATCCGGCCACCATGCCGAAAATCCTGCAAGTGAAAGTCTCCTACGCGCCCACGGTGGAGGAGGCGACAGAGCGCGCGGTGACGGACTGGCCGAACGGCGGGATGGCGTTTCCCAAAGGTGATATCCGCGACCCGGAGGACTTCGAGGCGATGGCCAAACTGGTTCGCCCCGATAACTACAAGAACCGGGTCCTGATCACCCCGGACCCGGAGGAGCACATCGCGTACCTGCAGCATTTCATCGATCTCGGTTTCGGCGAAATCTACGTCCATAACGTCGGCCGCGATCAGGAACCGTTCATCAAGGTCTATGGCGAGCAGGTGATTGGGAAACTGCGCTGGCCGGCGTAGTTGTCAGTCGACAGTCGAAAGTCGACTTTGAAGATGGCCTGAGAGTTCGCTTGATGGTGCGACCAAAACGGTATACCCAAACCGTTGCAGCTCGGACTGTCGACTGTCGACTGCTATACTCGTGACCGCATAGCCTTCGGGGTTGTGGTGAGGCCGGCGAGTTATGCCGGCCAAGTCCCGACCGGCGGTAAAGCCCGCGAGCGAGCGCGCGACGTCGCGTGAGCATGACCCGGTGTGATTCCGGGGCCGACGGTACAGTCCGGATGGGAGAAGGCGTGCGAGCGGCGGCGGCCGACTTTGGCGCTGGCCGTTCGTGACGCACTGCCAGAAATGTCAACTTCGCTCGGAGGTTCTGTCCTCCGGGCGTTTTGTGTTTTTTGGGTCCGGTTGCGGTGGTGTGGCGAGCTCCGGCCGGGTGCGTTTGATGATCGTCTTCTTGTTCAATCGAGTACTGCACGCGGTGGCCGTGCTTTTCGGCGTAGTCAGTGTGACCTTTGTCCTGATCAATCTCGCTAGCGACCCGTTGGCGGGGCTGATACCGCCGGGCGCGAGTCCTGACGTCGAGGCACAAATCCGGCACGTTTACGGGCTCGATCGTCCCCTGGTGGAGCAATACGTCGATTTCAGTTCCCGCGCCATGCGCGCGGATTTCGGTGACTCGTGGCGACAGGGGCGGCCAGCACTGGGCGCCGTGGTGGAGCGGCTTCCCGCGACGTTGGCGCTGACCGCATTGGCGACGGCGCTGGCGGTCGCGTGCGGCTGCCTGCTTGGTGTCGTGGCGGCGGTGCGGCCGGGATCGACCTGGGATGGCATTGCGCGTCTGAGCGCGCTGCTGGGGCAAGCGATCCCCGCATTCTGGTTGGGGACGGTGCTGATTCTGGTGTTCGCCGTCGATTGGCATTGGCTGCCATCGTCGGGACTCGATGGACCTGCTGGGGTGCTGTTGCCCGCGCTCTCCCTCGCCGCGTATCCCGCGGCGACCCTGACGCGGCTGCTGCGGGCGGCGATGATCGAGACGCTGGGCGCGGACTATATCCGCACGGCGCGGGCGAAAGGACTTTCCCCGCGGCGGATCGCGATTGGCCATGCGCTGCGTAATGCCGCGCTGCCGGCGCTGGCGGTGACCGGGTTGCAGGCGGGATTCCTGTTGGGCGGCGCCGTCATCGTGGAGGGGGTTTTCGCCTATCCCGGAATCGGCGGGTTGGCGCTGGATGCGGTGGCGGCGCGGGATATTCCGCTGCTGGAGGCGTTCGTCTGGGTCGTGGCGCTGCTCATCATGGCCATCAACACGCTTACCGCCGTCATCGCTTCGCTGCTCGATCCGCGCCTGCGGGAAGACGGGTTGGCGTTCGGAGGCGCCGGGTGATGAGCAGTCTCCAGTACGTGGTGACGGCTCCCGCCAAGCAGCGACGCGGGACACGCACCGCCCGCGCGCCAAGAGAGTTTCGCCGGGCACGAGTTGCCCTACCGCCGAGCGCCGCAATCGGGCTCTTCATTCTGATGGTGCTGGCGGCGGGCGCGGTCCTCGGCCCGATTCTTTGGCCAGTGAGTCCGGATGCGCAAGAGCTCGGCAACCGCTTGGCAGCGCCGTGGGGTTTCGGAGGGTCAGCCGCGCATCCGTTGGGAACAGATTCCTTGGGCCGCGACACGCTGGCGCGGCTCATTGCCGGGGCGCGGGTTTCCCTTCCCATCAGCATCATCGCGGCCCTGGCGGCGGGTGCGATTGGGGTTGGTCTCGGCATTCTGGCCGGGTATCGCGGTGGTTGGATTGACCGGATGGTGACTTGGTTGTCCGATGTCCAACTGGCGATCCCGTTTGTGGTGTTCGCCATCGTCGTCACCGCGACGTTGGGTAACTCGATCGGCAATGTGTTGACGACGCTGATCGTCACCGGGTGGGTGGCGTACGCGCGGGTGATCCGGCTGCAAGCGCGCGCCATGCGGGGCGCGGCGTGGATGGAGGCGGCGAAGGGTATCGGCGGCGGTCCGGTGCGGCTGCTGACGAGGCATCTGCTGCCGAATCTGGCCCCGGTGGTGGC
>JACCXM010000123.1 GCA_013697005.1 Chloroflexia bacterium
AGCCCAGCGCCGCCAGCTCCCGGTAGAACGCGGCCGCCTCCTCCGGCGTCCCGGCGAAGAGGGCGTCGGCGGCCCAGGCGAGGGTGTCCTGGGGCATGTCCGCCAGCTTCGTCGCCAGCGCCGCCCGTGTCGGAGCCAGGATCAACGGCATCGTGAAGTGTGTGCGCAGAACACCTTCATAGGGCCGCCCATAGTCGTCGCACCATGCTTTGAGCACCGCGAATTTACGCGCGATATCGAGGTCCGACACCGCCTGTCCGATCGCGGGATGGGCCCCCATGTTGGCGGCGTCGGCGAACCGCGCCACTTGGCGCAGGGTCGTCTTCTCACCCCCTCCCGCCAGCAGGAACGGCACATACGGTTCCTGCACCGGGGGCAGAAAGTGCCCCCACGGTCCCGGCGTCGCCGCGGTGAAGCTCTCCCCTTGATAGGTGAATGCTTCCCCCGACCACAACCCGCGCAGGATGGCGACGGTCTCCTCCAGCGCCCGTTGCCTCTCCGGCGTCGGCGGATAGCGCAGCCCCATCACCGCGAACTCTTCCTCCAGCCGGCCAATCCCGAGTCCCAGCACCAACCGCCCCCCCGAGGCGCGATCGACGTCGGCGGCCTGCCGCGCCAGCAGATACGGCGCGCGATAGTAGATACAATCGACCATCGTGCCGAGGCGGATGCGCTCTGTTGTTACCGCCAGCGCGGCCAGCGCGGTCCAGCAATCGGCGTTGGCCGCCGGGTGGTCGTAGCTCCAGTAGGAATCGATCCCCATCGCCTCCATCCGCTGCACGAGGCGGATGAACCCCTGCCAATCGGGCGGATGGGGAAAGATGCTGATGCCAAACCCGATCCGCTCCCGCCACTGCGCCACCCAGGGATGAATGCCCAAGGGCGGCGGAGGCAAGGCGGCGTCGCTACGCGGCGATTCGGCCATGGTCCTGGCAGCTCCTTTGGGCCTTCCCAAGTCCGGGCGAGGAGATCATACCAATGGTTGACAACAGGCCCGGCGCGGTGAACGCCACGGATTCCAGCGCCCGGCCCGGCGCGCCGGGCGCGGGTATTTCCGCGGGACATCGACGATGCAGTGCTGAGCCCAGAACGGTGTCATTCTGAGCCCAGAGGCGAAGAATCTCGTCTTTAAGGGACGCGGCCTGCAGCCGAGATGATTTCCAGCGTGCGGCGTTCCGCTGGCCTGGCCACCCCTTCTCGATGAACCGTCGCCGCGCTGCTGGCGAACCGTCACTCAGACGTCGACGGGATGTCTTCGGACGTGCGGACGACGGCGTTGTTGATGCGAACCTCGTACTCGTCTTGATCGAGTTGAGCCTGCAATTGCCGCGCAAGGCGTGACACGATTTCCGCATGATCCCGGCTCATCGCTGGCTTCTCCACTAGCCGTCCGTCATGAAGTTCTCACGCCCCCTCCACCCCGGAGAGGACAAATGCCTCGTATTCCTGCTCGCTCATCCGCTGCCCATCGGCCATCCGTGCCTCCTGCCTCGATCCGCCGGGAATCGCCGTTCGTTCACAGTCTACGGTGCCGGGTAGGTCGCAAAACCCCATTCGGGAGCGATCGGCTAAGATTCCTTGTCGTCGCCTTTTCTGGCCGCAACACGCACACCCCGTACGGGCTCTGGGGCGAGATCGCCAAACAGCGCAACGCCGACCCCCATCCTCCTCGACGAATTGCCGCCTTACTTCCAGGCCGCAACCGGTGCGCCCACCTTAGCGGCTCGATCCCCTGGATCTTCAACTTCTTCAACACCTTCAACACCTTTGCCCGCACCGGTGCCCAACGTGTGGACTCCCGAGCCGCCGCGTGTCTTTCCTCTCGCCGTCTCACATCCGCCTCCCGCCTCCCGTAAAGTGCTACACTCCCCCCCTAGTCGGGGCGTGGCGCAGTCCGGTAGCGCACCGGTATGGGGTACCGGTGGTCGGAGGTTCGAATCCTCTCGCCCCGACCCTTTCCCCTCGGCGGGCCATGGTCATCCATGGCCGCTCGGTCATGAAGACTGGTCTCCACGGCGGTAGATCGATCGCCGTGCTTTAGCCGTGGCCGCGCCAACCGCGCCGCCTGAGACGTTGAGGACCCCGCCCATGAGCGAGTCCCCCGCCGCCACCCGCGCGTGGCGCGTCCTGATTGCCGACGATGAATCACTGATCCGGCTCGATCTGCGCGAGATGCTCAGCGAGCTCGGCTACGACGTGATCGGCGAGGCCGGCGATGGCCGCACCGCGCTCGAGCTCTCACGCAAGCTCCTCCCCGATATCGTCATCATGGACATCAAAATGCCGGAGATGGACGGCATCGCCGTGGCGGAGGAGCTGACGCGGGAGAAGATCGCCCCGGTCGTCCTCCTCACCGCCTACTCCGATCAACCCCTGGTCGAACGGGCCCGCGAGGCGGGCGTCGTCGGCTACGTGGTCAAGCCCTTCCGCCCGGCGGAGTTGCTCCCCGTGATCGAGCTCTCTGTTGCTCGCTTCGAGGAGTTTCGCTCCCTGGAGCGCGAGGTCGGCGATCTGCGCGAGGCGCTGGAGACGCGTAAGGTCGTCGAGCGCGCCAAGGGTGTTCTCATGGAGACGCACGGTCTGCGCGAAGCCGATGCCTTCCACCGCATCCGCAAGACCAGCATGGACACCCGCAAGTCGATGCGCGAGGTCGCCGAAGCGGTTCTCCTCGCCCACGAGATGGAGCGCTCCGCTGTCGAAGGGTGACCCGGAAACGCCGGAAGATCCCCGCTCTCTGGCCTTGGCTTCTCATGCACAGGTCAGTTCTCGACGCACTCCCACCACCGATCCACGAATTCGTGATTCGTGCGCGTCCTGGTGATAGGAGCCAGGGCGCGCGAGGTCCCTCGCTATACTGCACATGACCCCGGAGGGACGCGACATGGCGCTCACCAAACCAGCCGGCACCTGGACCTACGACGATCTCCTTGCGCTTCCCGACGATGGCAAACGCTACGAGATCATCGAGGGAGAACTCTACGAAATGCCCGCGGCGAACCTGCACCATGCCACGGTGATCGCCAACCTCATTGCGATGCTGATCCCGCTGCTGACCAGCCTCGGTGGACGTTGGTTCACGGCGCCTCTCGATGTCTTCTTCGCGGGAGCCAATCCAGTTCAACCGGATATCGTGGTCATCCTCCCCGGCTGGTCCGGCGCCTTGCCCTTGCGCGGTCCGGAAGGCGCGCCCGATCTCCTCATCGAAGTACTCAGCCCGTCGAATCGTACGCACGATCTCCTGACGAAACGGGCGCTCTACGGCCGCGCCGGGGTGCGCGAATACTGGCTCGTCGATCCCGAGGCACGCACCATCGAGATTCTTTCCCTCGACCGTGATTCCCTGCATCTGGTCTCGTCTGTATCCGGCGCCGACACCCCCGTTTCGCCATTGTTCGGTTCCTTACCCAGCACCGTGGATGATCTCTTCGCCGGTATCGACAGCTGATCGCCGCTGGCGCGCCATTCCCGCTACGCTTGGCTCCACCACAATGGTTGTCCATGAGGGTAAGGGGAAAAGATGACCGCGCCGAAAGCGTCACTCACCTGGTGGTCGTTCGTCGATCGTGGTGTTGAGCCGCACGACCTCATCCGCGCCGCGGCGGCGATGGGCTACGACGGGATCGAGCTGGCCGAGGAACCCCTCTGGCCGGGGATCGCGGACGCGGGTCTGGCAATCGCGACGCATCGCGGCCACGACACGCTCGAAGACGGCCTCAACCGGCAGGAGAACCACGACCGCATCGAGCGCGAGCTCCTCGCCAATCTCAAATTGGCTCAACGGTGGCGCATCCCGATCCTCATCTGCTTCAGCGGCAACCGGAACGGAACCTCGGACGACGCCGGGCTCGAGAACACGGCGCTCGGCTTATCGCGGGTCGCGCGCGCCGCCGAAGACGCCGGTGTCACCCTGGCGCTGGAGCTGCTCAACAGCAGAATCGACCACCCCGGCTACCAATGCGACCGCACCGCGTGGGGATTGAGCGTCATCGATCGGGTCGCCTCACCGCGGGTGAAACTGCTTTACGACGTCTATCACATGCAGATCATGGAAGGGGACGTCATCCGCACCATCGAAACTCACCACGACGCCTTCGCCCACTATCACGTCGCCGGGAACCCCGGCCGCCACGAACCGGACCGCTCCCAGGAGCTGTGGTACCCCGCGATCTACCGGGCCATCACCGCCACTGGCTTCGCCGGCTACATCGGCATGGAATACATCCCGCGGCACGAACCCGTGGCATCACTCCAGGCCGCACTCCACGATCTGCGGGGTGATGGGGTCATAGGGTGATGGGGTGATAGGGTGATAGGAGTCGACGGGGGTAGCGACCAGCCCGCTACACTACTGGCCTAACACCCCATCACCCCATCACCCTCGTAACCGGTAGAACCGGAACGTCTCGTGCTCCACCGGCAACTCATCCACCTGGCTGAATCCCGCTTCTTCCGCATAACGGCGGAAGGTCGCGCGGCGCATCACGGTACCCGTCTCCACCGACGGCGTGTCCACCATCCCCACCGGCAGGCAATGCAACACACTGAAGCCGTACATCATCCGCTCGATCTCGTCGCCGTTCGGGGCGAAGGCATCCGGCACCCGCTCGTCGACGATCAGCACCGTGCCATCGGGCCCCACTAGCCGGCGCATGGCGTCGAGAACGCCCACCGGGTCAGCCATATCATGGATGCACTCCACGGCCAGCGCCAGATCGTAGTGCCCGGCCAGCTCGGGATCCCCGGCATCGCGGACATGCATCGCGACCCGCTCCGCGACCCCCGCGGCGCGGACGTTCTCGCGTGCCGCCGCGACGGACGCCTCATCAAGATCGAGTCCATCGATGCGCGCCCTGGGAAAGGCCTTCGCCAGCGCAATGCTCGACCACCCCTGACCCATGCCGATGTCGGCGATGCGCGCCGGCGGATCGGCGTGCAGCCGTACGGCGATATCCGGCATCGCCGCGATCCACTCCTGCGCCAGCAGATGCGTGAACGCGGGGCGGTTGGCGCGCGCCTGTCCCTCGTGCAGGTCCTCGCCATAATCGGCGTACGGCACGCCATCGCCCGTCCGGAACGCCTCCAGCAGTTGGTGCACCGGCGCCAGCGTGCCCACCAGAAGCTGGACAAACGAGGCCATCCCGCTCAGGCTCTCCGGTTCCACAAACACGGTTTCATAACCTTCCGGCAGGGAGAAGCTGCGTTCGCCTGCCGGAGCCTCGGGATTGTCGCAGGCGAGGTAGCCCGCGGTCGCCTGCTGTTCCAGCCACTCGCGGGTGTAACGCTCATTGGTCCCGGCGCGTCGGGCGAGCTCCGTCGAGGTCATCGCTCCCCCCTCGTGCAGGGCGCGATAGAACCCGAGCTGGTCCCCGACGTACACGCAAAACACTTCCATCGCGTTGATCACGGACGAGAACATCCGCCCCGCCAGATCGTCCGGCGTAGCGGAGGTGGAGGGTGCCGTGGTCGCGCTCAAGGGGATCTCCTTTCCTCGGATGCGGATGTCCGGTTCGACTGTCCAAGCGTGCGATCGTGTCGCAGACTACGCATGTGTGTCGAGAAGTCAAGTCCCAGTGCAGGGCATCGCATGGAAACGAAAGGACAGTGGAACGATGACATCATCCACGGCGCCGCGCACGGTCGGCATCCTGATCTTCCCCGATGTGGAGATCCTCGATTTCTGCGGACCGTTCGAGGTCTTCGCCAGCGCCACGCTACCGCCGCAAACCGAGGACGGTCCCGAGCCCCAGCTCTTCGCGGTCTTTACGGTCGCCGAGCGGACCGAAGTCGTCACCTGTCGCGGCGGGCTTCTCGTGCAACCGAATCACACCCTCGGGAGTCATCCTCCTCTCGATCTGACCGTGGTTCCCGGTGGCTACGGCACCCGCCGCGAGCAGGAGAACCCGGTTGTCCTCGATTGGATCAAACGTCAGCGTTCGTCCGGCGCCCTCACCACCAGCGTCTGCACCGGCGCCTTCCTCCTTGGCGCCGCCGGGCTCCTCGACGGATTGCGCGCCACGACCCACTGGGCGACGATCGACGGCCTGCGCGCACGACACCCATCCACCAAGGTGCTCGCCGACAGCCGAATCGTCGACGAAGGAGAGATCATCACCTCCGCCGGGGTCTCCGCCGGGATCGACATGGCCCTCCACGTCGTGCGCCGCCTCCACGGCGACGACATCGCCCGCCGCACCGCCCGCGACATGGAGTACGACTGGAGAGAAGGTGATGGGGTGATGGGGTGATGGGGTAATGGGACGTAGTGCCAGCCGCGATTCTTCACGCGCAAGGCAGTAGATGGCGCTGCGCTATATCTTTGTCGACGAGGCCGGAAACTTCGATTTCTCGCCATCTGGCTCTCAGTACTTCACGCTCACGTCGGTTGTCCTCGATGACTGTCTCGTCGGGCAGGAGCTAGCCCAATTGCGCCGCGACCTGGTTCGCCGAGGAACCGACCTCCGGGAAGGTTTCCACGCGGCCGAGGACCGTCAGACGATTCGTGATGAAGTCTTCCGGTTACTCGCCAAGCACGATTTTCGAGTGGACGCCACAATCTTCGAAAAGACCAAGACGGCGCCGCATTTTCGATCGGACGATTTGGCGTTCTACAAGACAGTCTGGTTCTACCATATGAGGCATCTCCTCGCGCTCGTGAGCGGTGCAGGAGATGAGTTGTTCATCATCGGTGCGACACTCAGTCTCAAACGCAAGCAACGGTTTGCCAACGAGGCGATTGCTGAGGTCGTCGGTACGGCGGCTGGATCGATCCCATTCCAAACTGCCGCGTGGACCGCAGCGTCAGAACCGTGTCTACAGGTGGCGGATTACTGCTGCTGGGCGATTCAGCGCAAATGGGAACGAACCGATCCACGATCACATGTCCTGATCGCGGACAAGATCGCTTCGGAGTTCGATATTTTTCGTTGGGGAACGAAGACGTACTACTGAGGTTGGAGGATTGGCCGGCTATCCGAACCACTGTTCGGCAGAGCCCCATGGGCTCTTGTCACTGGCCCCGCCACCATGGGTAGCTTACCGTCGACCATGTGTATCGTCAAGCCAGGCCATTCAGCCGCGCCTGATCACCCACGACTCATCAGCAGCGTCCCCAATGCCAGCATATCGCCCGTCATTCCCGCTGCCGTGACCGCCGCCCCCGCACCGGGACCGACAACCGTAAGCGGGTTTTCGTGATAGCGCGTCGTCCGCATGACGACAATGTTCTCCGGTCCTTGCAAGGCCCCGAGCAGACTGCTCGTCGGCACCTCGCGCACCCCCACCGCGATCGGCCCATCGGCGGGAACGGTGGCCACGTACTTCAGCGTCGCCCCCGCCGCGCGCGCTGTCTCCGCGCGGCGTGACCACTCGTCGTCCAGTTCGGACACGCGCGCGAGAAACTCCGCCACGCTCGTCTCGCGCAGTTCCTCCGGCACCAGGTTTTCGACCGCGATCTCGTCCAGATTGACCCGCCGCTCGATGGTCCGCGCCAGAATGAGCGCCTTGCGCGCGACGTCGAGACCACTCAGATCGTCGCGCGGATCGGGCTCGGTAAACCCCTTCTCCTTCGCCGCCAACACCGCCTCTGAAAAATTGGCGCCGTTCCCAAGATCGGTGAAGATCGCACCCAACGTCCCGGAGAGAGCGCCGGTGTTCTCCACCGGCGCGTCGCCGCCATCGATCAGCGTCCGCAGCGTCGAGATCACTGGGAGTCCCGCGCCGCAGGTCGCCTCGTAACGGAGATGTCCGCGCGGCCCGGCGCTCGCCCACAGCTCGGCCCCGATCGGATTCTCCCGCGGCAGCGCCAAGGGCGCTTTATTGGAGAGAACGACCCCCGCCCCCGACGCGAGCGCGCGGGCATCGAGCGCGGCCGTCTCCTCCCCCGCGGCGGCATCCATCACGATCACCGGACCCTGGTTGATCAGCAGCGCGATCGCTTCCGGCGCCTCGACCAGCTCGTGTCCGGCCGCCGCCTCGCGCAGCGCCGTACCGGCCCGCCGCGAATGCACCAACCCGCGCAGCAGCTCGTCGGCGAGACCATCCGGCTCCGTCGTCACCAGTGCCCCGCCGCGCCCGATCACCGCCCCGATACGGACATCGAGCCCAAAATCGACCCACCACCGGTTGCGGTTGGCGATCACTTGCGCGATCGTCTCGCCCCCGACCGTCCCCATCCCGACTTGCACCAGCGTGATGCGTGACACGCGCGCTCCTTATCCCGCCCCCACCAGCTCTCGCACCGGCGCCAACCACGCCCCCGCGCGCGCGCCGTGCTCCCGCGCCACCCGCGCCGCGTGCTCGGGCGGCGCCTGCAAGGCGTCGTACCAGATCGGCATCCGCATCCGCACCAGATCCTTGCTGCGAACGACTCCCCCCGTGTCTATCTCGATAACCGCCGTGCCCTCGCCATCGCCGCGCACGATCGACTCGCGCCGCGGCTCGCTCTCCAGCACGGCAGCAAAGCACCCGCTCCAGCCCATCGCCGGCGCCGCGCCATTGGCGAAGAGAACGTGCGCATTGTTCTCCCGCTCCCGTTCCCGCCAGAGGTGATAGTGCGCGTCCGTCGCACCGGCATCGACGAAAGGTGGCATGGGGATTACGGTTTCGCCGTAAGGGAGCACCGGCGGCCAGGAAACCAGCGACGGGCAGGCGATGATGTCGGCCCCGTCTATCGCCAGCGCCCGCGCCGCTTCCGGAAAGAGCGCGTCGTAGCCGATCAGCATCCCCACCCGGCCAACTGGAATGTCGAAGGTCGGCAGACCGAGATCGCCCGGAGTCGCCCAGGGGCGGTCTACGGCGGCGAGGTGCAGCTTGCGATACATTCCCACGATTCCATCGGGACCCATCAGCATCGCACTATTGAAGAGCCGGTTTGTCTCAGGATCACGTTCAATGACACCCGCGATGAGATACACCTTCGCGGTCGCGGCGATCCGGCGCAGCCGCCGCGTGCTGGGCCCGGGAATTTCCTCCGCCAGCACATCAGCGGTTTCCCAATCCACCACCGGACCGCTCACGGCGAGCTCGGGGAAAACGACGAGGTCACACCCCCGCGCGGCAAGCGTCGCGGTCTCGTGCGCGATCCGCTCCAGATTTTCCTCGACCGCTCCCGCCGCGGGGGCGAACTGGACGACGGCCGCCCGCGATTCCCGCGCCTCCGGCAGCGGGCGGATATCGTACAGACCGTGGAAATCGTCTGGAGGCCAGAGGTAGCTGTTGAGCGTCATCGCGCCGTAGGCATCGGGACGGCGATCGGCGAGGAGGTCTTCCGGGCATCCGGGCAGCGGGCGTTTGTTGCGTGCCCGGGCGACGTCGACCCAGCCCCACACGATCCCATCGCCGCAATCGAGCGCGCTTTGCACGCTGCCGTCCGGATCGATCACCGCCGAGCCCCCAGAGAATTGCACCCCGCGCTCCAGACCGTAGCGGTTGGCGGCGATGAAATAGACCCCGTTCTCCGCGGCGCGGGCCATCCAGCTCGGCGAGGGACTCTTTTCCGAAAGCCAATTGGTCGGGAAGCAGATCACGTCCGCCCCCGCCAACGCCGGAATGCGTGCGGTTTCGGGGTAAGCCGCGTCCATACAGATCGTGATCGCGATGCGCCCGAGGGGCGTCGCAAAGACAGGCAGACCGAGATCGCCATCCTTTGCCCACTTCGGTTCGGAGATATAGGCGTGGGTCTTGCGATAGAGCCCGGCCGGTCCCGCTGGACCGATCAGCACCGCACTGTTGTAGTAAATCCCGGTTTCCGGCGCGACCTCCGCCAGACCGAGCACGATCCAGCAATCGTGACGGGCGGCAATCTCTTCGAACAGGTGGGTCGTCGGCCCGGGAATCGGCTCGACGTCGGCGGCGATCTCCTCGCGCGTTGCCCAGCAGTAGGCGGTGGTCGCCATCTCCGGGGTGACGATCAGTTTTGCTCCCCCCACCGCGGCCTCCTCGGTCAGCCGCAGCAGGGTTTCCAGATTGGCCGTCTTGGCGAAAAGTGCCGGCTCGAACTGGATCGCCGCCACCTGGTACGGCGGCGGTGTGCGGCCGCTGTCCATGGTGCCTGATCCGCTCATGACGCGTCCTCGCTCCGCTCCTCCCCCGGACGGGTTGGCACCAGATTCGGTTTTTCGCTCACCGGGTCCCAGGGCCGCCGCCGCGCCGCCAGACGCACCGCCCGCTCGACCAGTTCCGCGCGGGCGCGCTCCACGGTCGGCAGCCCGGACGTGTCGATATGAACGCGGCCGCGCACCGCGTCGGCCAGCGGTAACTGCGGCAGATGCAGCCCCTTCGGCAGACCGTGCCCCTCCAGCCGCTCCCGCAAATCGCCCAGGGAGCGCGCCAGGGTGCGTTGCAACTCCTGCAACTCGCGCACCTCGCGGCGGGCCGCCTCGCGCCCTTCCGGCGTCGTCTGCCCCAGGGTGCGTAGCTTCGCCGCCCGGTCATCGAGGAGACGGCGCGGACCGACCCCGGCCAGCTCCGCCAACGCGATCGCGATCGCCGCACCCAGTGCGCGGGCGGCGGCCTCCGGGTCGGCGTGGGCGGCCGGACTCGGCTCCGGGATCACCCCATCAGCCACGCCGAGACGCTTGCATTCCGACGCCGTTAGCGTGCGCGAG
>JACCXM010000142.1 GCA_013697005.1 Chloroflexia bacterium
CGCTGGAGGTGCTAAGAATTGAGGGTGACGGGGTGACGGAGTGATGGGGTGATGGGGTGGCGGGAAACGAGCGAGCGTTACCTTGACACCCTGAAACCCTGACACCCTGACACCCTACGCCAGCGTGCGGGCCGCAGGTGCGCCGTGGCAGTGCTTGTATTTCTTGCCGCTGCCGCAGGGGCAGGGCTCATTGACGCCAATTTTGCGCGATTTGCGCGGCTTTGCGCCGTTGTCGCCGTTTTCCGCCGAACCGTGGTGTTTGTCGGATTCTTCCGTCACCTTGGTCCGCACGGGTTGCTGCGCCACCACGGGTTGCACGCGGAAGATGGTGTGGACGACGTCGTGCTGAATGCCGGCTAGCAATTGCTGGAAGAACTCATACCCCTGTGTCTTGTAGACGGTCAAGGGATCTTTCTGGGCATAGGCTTGGAGACCGACGCCTTCCCGTAGCTCGTCCATCGCCGTCAGGTGTTCGACCCAGAGCTTGTCGATGATCGTCAGCATGACGTGCCGCTCGACCTTGCGCATCACGTCCGTGCCGAAGCGAGTTTCGACCAGGTCGTAGCCTTTTTCGGCATCGGCGATGAGGAAATCGATCAGCTCTTCGCGTTCCAACTCCGCGATCTGCTCGACGGTGACGTCCGTCGTGGGAACGAGCCCGCCGTAGGCCTCATGGATTTTGTCGTCATATCGCTCCAGATCACGGTTGTCGCCGATATTGGCGTCCACGATCTTTTCCACTTCGCGCTCGACCATTTCCCAGACGCGCTCCTGGATGTCCTCACCCAGCACGAGCTGGCGGCGATCGGCGTAGATCACCTCGCGGTGCTTGTTCATGATGTCGTCGTACTGGACAACATGCTTGCGCAGATCGAAGTTGTGACCTTCGACCTTGACCTGGGCGTTCTCGATCGACTTGGAGATCACGCCGTGCTCAATGGGGACGTCTTCTTCCATGCCGAGCCGCTCCATCAGGCTGGAGATGCGCTCGGAACCAAAGCGGCGCATCAGCTCGTCTTCAAGTGAGACGTAAAATTGCGAAGATCCGGGATCGCCCTGACGTCCGGAGCGGCCGCGCAACTGGTTATCGATGCGGCGCGCTTCGTGTCGTTCGGTGCCGACGATATGGAGCCCACCAGCCGCCTGCACCCCAGGGCCGAGGACGATGTCCGTGCCGCGGCCCGCCATGTTGGTGGCGATGGTTACGGCCTCTGGCTGGCCCGCCTGGGCGATGATCGCCGCCTCACGCTCGTGCTGCTTGGCGTTCAACACCTGATGCGGCACGCCTTCGCGCGTGAGCTGCTCCGACAACCGCTCCGACGCCTCGATCGAGGCGGTGCCGACCAGGACGGGACGGCCGATATCGCGCTTCTCCTTGATGTCGGCGATGACGGCGCGGAACTTGCCGCGCTCGTTCTTGAACACGAGATCGCCTCGATCAGTGCGCACCATAGGCTGATTCGTCGGAATGACGACGACGTCGAGATTGTAGATGCGGCGGAACTCCTCGGCTTCGGTTTTGGCGGTTCCGGTCATTCCCGCCAACTTCTGGTACATGCGGAAGTAGTTCTGGAAGGTGATCGTCGCCAGGGTCACATTCTGACGGCGAACGCGGACCCCCTCCTTCGCCTCGATCGCCTGATGTAATCCTTCGGAGTAGCGCCGGCCGAGCATCATGCGCCCGGTGAACTCGTCGACGATGATCACTTCACCGTCACTGACGATGTAATCCTTGTCGCGTTGGAAGGTGGCCTGGGCCTTCATTGCCTGCTCGAGAAAATGGGTCAGCTCGATGTAGCGCTCGTCGTAGATGCTTTCCCCTGGTTGAAGCTCGAGGAGCTCCTCGACGCGGTCGATACCTCCCTCACTCAACGCCACCGATTTGTGCTTGTGATCGACCTCAAAATCTTTGCCTTCACGCAATTGCTTCACGATCTGGGCAAACTGGTAGTAGCGGTCGGTCGCCTGCTCGGCCTGTCCGGAAATGATGAGGGGCGTGCGCGCCTCGTCGATGAGGATATTGTCGACCTCGTCGACGATGCCGAAAACGAGATCGCGCTGCGCCATGCGGTCGAGTGTCGGGACCATGTTGTCACGCAGGTAGTCGAACCCAAACTCGTTGTTGGTGCCATACGTTATGTCGGCTTCGTACGCTTCACGCCGCGAGATGGGCCGCAACCGCGCCAGCCGCTCGTCTTCGGAAACCCACTCGGCGTCGTACATGAATGCGGAGTCATGCTGAATGCAGGCCACGGATAGTCCGAGGGCATCGTAGACCTGGCCCATCCACTGCGTGTCGCGTTTGGCGAGATAGTCGTTGACAGTCACGACGTGGACGCCGGTTCCCGCGATCGCGTTCAATGCGACCGCAAGAGTGGCGGTGAGCGTTTTTCCTTCGCCGGTGCGCATCTCGGCGATCTTGCCAGCGTGTAGCACGGCGCCGCCCATGAGCTGGACATCGAAGTGCCGCTGGCCCAGGGTGCGCCGGCCCGCTTCGCGGGTCGCGGCAAACGATTCGGGGAGGAGCGCGTCGAGTGGTTCGCCATCCTCGAGCCGATCGCGAAACCCATTCGCCAGCTCGCGGAGCTCCAGGTCGGCAAGCGTGGCCATTTGCGGTTCAAGCGCATTGACCTGATCCACGACCTTCAGGAATGGTTTGAGCGGCGCCTCGTTCGGATCGCCAAAAAACTTGGTCAGGAGATTTCGCATGGGTTTGCCTCGACGTTTTCCCAGATTTCAGGGGCGCGTGGCCAGTTCGCCGCAAAGTATACGAGCGGCGGCGTGCCGAAGTTCCGGAAGAGCGATGTCCGGCGGTCAGTTTCGGGAAGAATCAACGCGCGCCCGGGATGGCCCGACCGCGTCCGATCAGCCACGTTTCGGGTTCGCGTCGACCCCCGGCCGCAACTCGAGATCACGATGGACCGGCGGTCCGTCGATAGGGAGATCGGAAACCGGGTCGATCGATCCAGGGGGAATGTAGACAGCCATACGATCGAGCAACTCGTCTGGTTCGCTGCCTGTGAGGATGATCCGGCGATGTTCGGCGGGCACGAAACCGGCGGCGATCTGCTGGTCAACCATGGCGAGCAGCGGATCCCAGAATCGATCGACGTCGAGGAGCGCACACGGTTTGGTGTGGAGACCAAGCTGCGCCCAGGTGAGTGTTTCGAAAAACTCCTCCAGGGTGCCGTACCCGCCGGGCATGGTGAGGAACCCGTCGGACATACTCGACATCAGCGCCTTGCGCCGGTGCATGCTGGTCACGAGGTGGAGCCGGGTGATACCGGGGTGGGCGATTTCGCGGGTGAGCAGGGCGCGCGGCATGATGC
>JACCXM010000159.1 GCA_013697005.1 Chloroflexia bacterium
ACGTTCACCCCTCCACGCTCTATCCGGGCGGCGTCGGCACGGTCGCCACGATCCAGCTCTTCACCGACTACGCCAGCCGTCTCATGCGCTACGTGGAGTTCATGAAGCGGGTTGTCCCCATGCACGACGACCTCTTCGACTTCTTCTACGAGGCGCTGCCTGGTTACGAAGAAGTCGGACGCCGCCGCGTTCTGCTTGGCTGTTGGGGCGCCTTCAACGACCCCGAGTACTGCAACTTTGAATACAAGGACATGACCGCGTGGGGACGGCGGATGTTCGTCACCCCCGGGATCATCGTCGACGGCCAGCTCGTCACGACCGATCTGGTCGAGATCAACCTCGGTATCCGCATCCTCCTCGGCAGCTCCTATTACGAGGACTGGGAAGACCAGGAGATGTTCGTCCGCCACGATCCCCTGGGCAACCCGGTTGACCGCCGCCACCCATGGAACCAGCACACCATCCCGAAACCACAGAAGCGGGACTTCGATGAGAAGTACTCCTGGGTGATGTCACCGCGCTGGTTTGACGGCACGGACTACCTGGCCCTCGACACCGGCGGCGGTCCGCTCGCCCGCCTGTGGGCGACCGCGCTAGCCGGTCTGGTCGATATCGGCTATGTCAAGGCAACCGGCAACAGCGTGCAGATCAATCTCCCGCGGACGATGCTGAAGCCCGAAGTCAGCTTCGAGTGGAAGATTCCCAAGTGGAGCAACGCCATCGAGCGCGACCGGGCGCGGACCTATTTCCAGGCATATGCCGCCGCCGCCGCCCTCCATTTCCTGGAGAAGGCGCTGGAAGAGATCAGGGCCGGGCACACCAAGCCCTGGGAGCCGTTCACGGTCCCCGAAGAGGCGGTCAGTGTCGGTTTCACCGAGGCGGTGCGCGGGGTGCTCTCCCATCACATGGTGATTCGTGACGGCAAGATCGCCAACTACCACCCCTACCCGCCGACACCGTGGAACGCCAATCCGCGTGACGTCTACGGCACGCTCGGGCCATACGAGGACGCGGTGACCGGTCAGCCGATCTTCGAGGAGAACCCACCCGAGACGTTCAAGGGGATCGACATCATGCGGACCGTCCGCAGCTTTGATCCCTGCCTGCCCTGCGGCGTCCACATGTATCTGGGTAACGGCCGGGTCGTGAAGGAGGTCCACTCGCCGATCCTGCCGAACGTGAGGGCGCATTAAATTCGTCGATACGCCCAACGTGTCACGCTGAGGAACTCGCACGAAGAATCTCGTCAGGACTTCGCGAACGCTTCCGGGTAACGAGATTCTTCGCCTGAGGGCTCAGAATGACACCTTGTCGGCAGCGGACCGTGAAGGGCGCCACGTGCGTCGTATCGAAGCAGCCCGCAAAGGGAGAGGCATGGCCCAGACCCGCAATCTCCGTGACTCCAGTACCCGCATCGAGCAGCTTCTCGAAGAACTCCGCGCGACAACGGACCCGGCGACGTCCGCGAAAGTGGAGGACCTCGTCCACCTCCTGGTCGACGTCTACGGCGCCGGTCTGCGGCGGATCATGGAGACCGCGTTTGCGGAACCAAACGGCGCGGAGCTCCTCGGCCGCCTCGCCGCTGACGAGCTGGTGGCGAGCCTGCTCGTGCTCCACGATCTGCACCCGCACGACACGGAAGCGCGCGTGCTCCAGGCCCTGGACAAGGTGAGCCCCTATCTCGGTTCCCACGCCGGTGGGGTGGAGCTACTCGGGATCGACGACTCCGGCATCGTGCATCTGCGGCTGCAAGGAAGCTGCCAGGGTTGCCCATCCTCGAGTGTCACGGTGAAACTCGCCATCGAGCGGGCCATCGAGGAAGCGGCGCCCGAGATCACCGGCATCGAAGTCGAAGGCGTGACGCCGCCGCGCACGGGGACAGTGATCTCGCTCGATTCCCTCCGTCGCAACGGGGATGCCGGAACCAACGGCAACGGCAGTGCGCACGCCGCGGCTGGCGCCTGGATCACTGTCGACGGGCTGGTGGGTCTGGCGCCGGGAACGCTCATCGCTACTGATGTGGCTGGCGCCGCGGTCGTCGTCTGTAGCTCCGGCGGCGATCTTTACGCCTACGGCAACCGCTGTCCATCCTGTGGTTTCGTCTGGCAGGAAGGCAGCCTGGACGGCAAAATGCTGGTTTGCGCCGGGTGTGGCGAGCGTTACGACGTGCGCCAAGCGGGCCGCAGCGTGCGCGGTCAATCGCTCCATCTCGACCCGCTGCCCCTGCTGGCGGAAGACGGAACCGTCCGCATCGCGGTACCCGGGGC
>JACCXM010000168.1 GCA_013697005.1 Chloroflexia bacterium
TCCGATCTCGACTTCATCGGCGGCGGCTCGATCAGCTCCGGCGGCGGCGAGCGAACTCCGGTCGGCAGCGTTGGCGGCGTGCCGACCGCCAGCGGCAAGACCTGGGGCGCGGAGTGGAAGGAAGCGCTGCGCACGAACTGGGACAGCCTCGGCGGTGTTGGCATCCAGGGTGAAAGCCTGCCCTACGACGACCAGTACGTCGACCTCGATCCCACCTACCGCGACCGCTTCGGCTTCCCGCTGCTGCGGATCACCTTCGATTGGCACGAGAACGACTACAACCTGATTCGCTATCTGTCACCGAAGATGCGGGAGATTCTGGAGGGCATGGGGGCGACGAACATTTCCACCCAGGATGAGCTGAACCCATACACTATCGCCCCGTATCAGAGCACGCACTGCACGGGCGGGGTGATCATGGGCAGCGACCCCGGCAACTCGGTCGTTAACAAGTACGGCCAGGTCTGGGACACCCCGAACGTCTTCGTCGTCGGCGCCTCGCAATTCCCGCAGAACGCGGGAATGAACCCGACCGGCACGGTCGGCGCGCTGGCCTATCTGGCGAGCGATGGCCTCGTCAACGAGTACGTGAACGCCCCAGGCGAGATCATCGGCTCCTCGTGAGTTCCGCGATGGAAAATGGCGTGCAGAAATCGTGTCATTCTGAGCCCGGAGGCGAAGAATCTCGTATCACTGCGGCATCAGAATGACATGGCTTGCGGTCGCCGTTCTCGGCAGACGTGCTGGAGGGAGGCGCAGAGCGCGCCTCCCTCATTCGGGAAAAAGGTGGAGGACATCATGAAACCAGCCCGCGGATTTCTGCCACTTGTCGTGGTCATCGCCGTCTTGACGGCACTGCTCGGTTTCTCACTGGTTGACGCCCCGATCGGCGTCGCCCAGGACGCCAGTCCGGAAGCAAGCCCGGGGGTCTGTCTCGAGGCCAGCCCGGAGGCAAGCCCAGAAGCGAGTCCAGAGGCGAGCCCGGCGGCGAACGCCGAGGGAACACCGTGTCCGGGGGCGACACCCGGCGCGGGCGGTGGTGACTCGGTGGAAGTCGAATCCTACGACATCTATTTCGAACCGACGGAACTGACCATCGCCGCCGATACCGATGTCACCGTCGAGCTGCCGAACGACGGCGTGACGCTGCACAACTTCTCGATCGACGAGCTGGGCATCGACGTCGATATCGACCCCGGGGCGACGGCAGAGACCGTCATCAACGCGCCCGCCGGCGAGTACGAGTTCTACTGCAACGTCCCCGGTCACAAAGCGGCCGGCATGCTCGGCACGCTGACGGTGGAGTAAGCGAGCCAAATCCTCACCCCAACCCCTCTTCCTGCAAGTGTGCGCGGGGAGAGGGGATTTGTGGCGTGCAGCGTCGATGCCAAGGGCCGGCATCCGGACCGTCATCCTTCCCCAGCGCAACGAGCGCGATCTGGAAGACGTGCCCGCGGAGCTCCGCGGCGAGATGGAGTTCATTTTCGCCGACTCCGCCGAGGAGTTCGTGCCGCGGGCACTGGCGGATGGCACGGCAGCATCAGCACTGGCGGCGGGCAGTAGTACGCCCACGCCACTGCCGCGGAGTAACGATGGAGCGGAACGAAGAAGCGCGCGGGCTTCGGCGAAGAAGCGGGGTGGGAGTCAGATCACATAGCATTGCTCGTGGTTCAAATGGCCGGTGACACGACTCCCTGGGGTCTTCCGGGTAATCGGATAACCGGCCAATCCCTTCCGGGCCAGGAGTGTTCCCCTCAGGCAGACCAATAGACCAACCATAGCGAATCGTCCACATCACCAATCCCAATAACAGCGGCAAGACTTGGTTTACGCCAACACGGTATCAAGATCCGAATGAAGTACAACGTCTGCTGGCCCTCGCTGAAGCACCGCGGTACCGAGTGGGACCAATCCAAGCAGATGACATGCCCGTGGTCGATGTCTGTGGTCCGCAACGGATTCAGCCAGCGTACGGTCATCCTGGAGGCGGCATTGAAGTCTGCACCACTGAACCGATCTACCTCTTTGGGTGCTATGACTTTGTCTCAAGTGACTGGGAGCCGTTGTGATTGAACGATCGTCCAACAGCGCACAGGCCATCCTTGAAGGGGCCAATTACGACGCGATCAACGCGATCCTTGATGCGGTCGAAACCGTGTTCCTCAGCATTGCCGTTGAACATCGTTTACGCGGAATAGAAACAGAGCGCTGGCGGTGGGATCAGCCGGAAATTGTCATGTCCTGGTTCCCTGTGCCACGGTCCACTGATGTCGGCAAGAATATCCGGATCTTCGTCAAAATGGGCGGTTCTACCCACTTCATTTGCGCCGTCGAAAGCAACGCGTGGTTTGACGAGCACGAAGGCGATACTATCGTACGGCACTGGGGCAACTTTGCTGGCAGCACGGTGAATATCACCGACCCACGCACTCTTTCCGCGTTAGAGTCTCGACTCCTGAAAGAGCGGATAGATCGGGCCTACGATCAGTTTTCCAGTTCGACTGAGATTGCATTCACGCAGGCGGTACGTTTGTTCTCCAATGGACACCCGGAACTCATAGAACAAGACGTTCATCTGGTCGTGGAGTAGACCTCGCCAGAACCGCCGCTACCCGTTGGCCTCTTGGCTGAGTCAGCCGTGCTCATCGTGCAAGCGTCGTGCACAGAACCGTCCGAATCCTCCGCGCGGATGCCCGCCTCTGCCTATGACTCGATCTCCCACTCCGTGTCCCAGTCGTCGGGCCGCTTGAAAAACCAGTTACCGTCCGGGTCGATGGAGAAGGCCTCCCAGCCGTTGGCGCCCAGATACCCGAGGGCATCTTCCCAATCGGCGAACGCTTCCCGGATCTCGTCGTTCTCGACATGCTCGTTGAGATCCGACGAGAAGTACGAAACCCGGAACGAGCCGGCACCCCGACGGTCGGTCTCGTGTATGAGCTGGCAGTACTCCCACGTGGCCATGCCTGTCCTCCTCTCCGCGTCAGTTTCAGTTTCAGTTGGAATCGTGCGGCGCTCTAGACGCCGCGCCCAGAACGTGTCATTCCGACGCACTTGCAGGAGGAATCTCGGTTTTTCGCGAACGGACGCGGCTTGCGGCCGAGATGCCGCGTTCCCCGGCATGACACGATTTTCGCACGCTGCATTATGGGTGCTGGAAGCGAATCCGCGCCCCGTGCGTCAGATCGAGCGGGAGCGGCTCCGTACCCTCGTCGGCCCCGGCCAGCACGATCTCGTACGGCGCGGCGCCGCGCTCCCGGATGTGTTTGTGTAGCTCCGCCGCACCCGGATCGACTTCGGCCAGATCAATCCAGTGCGCGTCGCAGGGGAAGCGCCGCGCCCGCAGGACGCCCGCGATATCGAAAGGCGCCGCTTCGCCAGGAGTATCGAGCAGGGCCGCAAACGGCGTCGCGGCGCGCTCGAGATCATTCACGAGCAGGGTCACCCCGGCGATGCCCGTCACGCCGAGCGGGTGCTCGGTCGCCGCTCCCGGCGGCACGCGCAGCTCACGCGCCGTGACATCCTCGATGACGAATGGCAGCGGCGCGCCAGCGGCGATCAGACCGAGATTGCGCCAGGCGATCCGCTCGCCGTCGGGACGTAAGCGCCCTCCATCCGCGGGACCATCGATCGCGATCCCGGACCCGGTTGCGGCGAGCCGCTCCGCCTCGGCCGCGACGTCGTCACTCAGCAGCGCGAAATCGACCGTGCCCTCCCCTTTGGCGAATCTCCCCCACCACTTGTGCTCCTGGGGGCGGTCCGGCTCGCGGAAGGCGATCAGCTCGAAGTACGCGCCGTCGGCGAAGGAGATCAACGCGTTGTGGGTGGCGCCGCCGGTGTGCTCGCCACCGGGGGTGACGGTGAAGCCCAGCCCGGCATAGTCCTTCGCTGCCGCCACCAGATCGCGTACGGCGATGACGATATGGTCGATCCCGCGAATCATGGGTCCCTCCCTCCCTACCGTGTCATTCCGAGCGCCCACCGTCATTCCGAGGCGACCAGTGTCATTCCGAGCGCACGAGGAATCTCGTCTCAGGCCACGTCCGTTCCCGAGCAACGAGATGCTTCGTTCCTCATCATGACACACGCTGGGTCCCGCGCCATGGTGCAGGCGACGCCTGCGCCAGCGCTGTTTACGGTGCTTTCGTGGGGTCAGCCAGGTGTCTTTAGCGCCCGGCGCCAGGGCAACGACGCGCCTGATGGACGACCGTGCTTCACGCACTCATCCCGCAAACGTCGGTTGGTAGCCGAGACGACACCACCCTACATCGACAACATGATCGCGATCGGACCGGACCTGGAAATGGCGGACGGCGTCCCCGCACTACGCGCAAACGCACTCCAGTAGGAAGACATCCCGGTTACGGCCAGGACCAGCAAGCGGCTGAAAACGCGTCGCACATCGGTCGTCCGCGACGGGGGTGTTTGCATCATTTCGTTTGACCTCGGATTCCGTCAACACGTGTATCGCTTCGACCGGAAATCCACATCAATTGGATTGTGCAGTTGTGCATCCTATTTGTCAACAATATACTTCCCGGAATGGAGACGTGACGTTCACGCCCCCTCTCTCCTCTCGCCGCACGACGCGTTGACACCGGCAGGAGGCTGGACTAGCCTCCCAATTCGACGTGGTGATGCAGGCACAGACCATGGGCCGGATGGCGCGCTCGCCCTCGGCGAGATCAATTGCAAGCGAAGGAGACTCCCGCATGCGGAACGAACGTGAATACCGGAATCTGCAGGCCGTCCCGGCTCCGGCCCGGTTGACCCGCCGCCGGATCGTGGCCGGTCTCGCCGCCGGGGTTGCGACGCCGCTGGCGTCCTCGCTGGCGCCCCTCGCCGCCGCCCAGGACGCGACTCCGGAGGCAACGCCAGGAGCCACGCCGGTGGCGATCGACATCGCCGAGCTGCCCTTGAAGACACCAGGGCAGCTCACCGTCCACGCCGATCAGCCGCTCTACGAGCCCTGGTTCATCGACAACGATCCCACCAATGGCGAGGGGTTTGAAAGCGCGCTCGTCTACGCGCTGGCCGAGGAGCTGGGGTTCACCCGAGATCAGGTCGAGTGGGGCTACACCGCCTTCAACGCCTCCTACGCGCCGGGTCCGAAACCGTTCGATTTTTACATCACCGAGGTCTCCATCACCGAGCCGCGCAAGGAAGCGGTCGCCTTCAGCGACGGCTACTACAGCACCCCCTTCGTGATCATCGCCCCCGACGACTCGCCGGTGCAGGAGGCGACCGCGCTGGCGGACTTGCGCCAGTACCGGTTCGGCACCCTGGTCAATTCCTCCTACGCCAGCTACATCACCGAGACGATCCAACCCGAACCGGACATCTCGGTCTACAACACCAACGCCGATGCGTTGCAGGCGCTGGCCAACGAGCAGGTCGACGTCAACGTCGAATCGTTGCAGATCGCCGAGGAAGTCATCGCCGATCAGTTCCCGGAGCTCGGCATCGTCGGTATCCTGCCCGGCCCCGGTACCGAGCTGGGGATGGTCTTCGAGCTGGACAGCCCACTCGTGCCCTTCATCAACCAGGCGCTGGCGAACCTGAAGGCGGACGGCGCCCTGGACGATCTGATCGCAGAATGGCTGCCAGCGCCGCCGGAGTATCCGCAGATTTCGGAGTAGAGGCGACTATTGGCTATTGGCGA
Source organism: Chloroflexia bacterium (assembly GCA_013697005.1). Classification (GTDB taxonomy): domain Bacteria; phylum Chloroflexota; class Chloroflexia; order Thermomicrobiales; family UBA6265; genus JACCXM01. Next base: position 5,660 of record JACCXM010000168.1, read on the forward strand.
ATTGACGGCAAGATGACAAGACGGCACTCGCTATGAGCCAGCAGCCAATAGCCAATAGCCAGCAGCCAACGGCCCCCCGACAACTCCTGCTCGACGTCGACGTCGGCATCGACGACGCGGTGATGATGCTCTATCTCGCCGCCGAACCGGCGGCGGAGATCGTTGCCGTCGGTAGTTGTCATGGCAATTGCTCCGCCGCGCTTTCGGCGATCAATGCGCTCAAGGTGCTGGAGGTCGTTGGCCTCGATCGCGTGCCGGTGGCGCTCGGCGCGGAGAGTCCGCTCGCCGACCCGATGTTCGCGGCTGAGGTCCACGGCCATGACGGTCTCGCCGATGTCGGTCTGCCGCCACCGCGGCGTAACGTAAGTGGCGAATCGGCGGTCGATCAGATCCTGCGGCTCTCCCGAGAACGGCCCGGTGCGCTCGATCTGCTCGCGGTGGGGGCGATGACCAATCTGGCGCTGGCGCTCGAACACGATGCGGACGTTCTGGCCCGGTTTCGCACCGTGGCCATCCTCGGCGGCTACTCGCGTCCACCGCGGCCAAACGATGCCGTCACCGTCGATCCCAATATCTACAAGAGTCCCGACGCCGCGGAGCGGTTGTTTGCAGCGACGGCGCCGTTGTTCGTCGTTCCCGTCGATACCAGCTTTCACTATTCCGAGCTGGATGACGATCACATCGCGCGCTTGCGCGCCAGCACCACACCGCAGGGGCGATTCGCCTGGAAGATCCTGCCCTATTATTTCGATTTCTATCAGCATCGGTTGGGACGCTGGTCGTCGTGCATGCACGATCCGCTGGTGCCCGCGGTGCTGCTCGATCCGACTCTGATCGCGGGGATGGTGTCGCGCCCGATGTATGTGGAACCCGTTGCCAACGTCCATCGCGGGGTCGGGCGGGACGATGCGGAAGCGGCGCATCTGCCACCGCGCGCGCCCGCTCAGATCGTGACCGCCGTCGATAAGCGGCGCTTCCTGGACCGCTTTGTCGACGCACTCGTGACACCACTCGGCGCGTTGAGGCCGGTTGGCGATGATTGACCGTAAGCCCTCACCCCCCTACCCTCCTCTCCCGTCGAGCCGGGAGAGGGAGGAACGCGCCGCGGGGACGGCGTGACCGCTCCCACCGCCCCCCCTTCCCGCGAGCTCTCCCCCGAGCAGGTCCAGGCTCTCCTGCGTCGCCCGCCCCTCTGGCGCCAGCGCGAGCTGCAACGCTCGGTGGCGATCGCGCTGCTGAGCACCCTCGTCGTCTTCGGCGTGCTGGGGTATGTCATCAGCCGATCGACCGGCTGGCGGGACGTGCAGCGCGCCTTCCTCAGTCCCTCCGATTTCGTCGCCTCGTTCCCGATGGTCTGGGACGGATTCCTGCTCAACGTGCGCATCTTTCTCATCGCCGAGCCCGTCATCCTGGCGCTCGGGCTGCTGCTGGCGGTGGTGCGCAGCACGCGCAGCCCGGTGCTCTTCCCGGCGCGGGCCGCGGCCGTCGTCTACGTCGATATCTTTCGTGGCGCGCCGGCCCTGCTGGTGATTCTCACCCTCGGTTTCGGCATGCCGGCGCTGCGCATCGAGGGATTGCCCAACTCGGCCATCTTCTGGGGCACGATGGCGATCATCCTCAGCTCCTCGGCCTACCAGGCGGAGACCTTTCGCGCCGGAATCGAATCGGTCCACGCCAGCCAACGCGCCGCCGCCCGCTCGCTCGGGCTCTCCAACACCCAGGCCATGCGGTATGTCGTCTTGCCGCAGGCCATCCGGCGGGTGATCCCACCGACGCTGAGCGGATTCGTCGGGTTGCAGAAGGAGACGGCCCTGGTCTCGGTGATCGGTCCCCTGGAGGCGACGCGGCAAGCCCAGATCTACGCCGGGATGACCTTCAATTTCACCAGTTACGTCGTGGCCGGGGTGCTCTTCATCGCCATCACCATCCCCCTGGCGCGCCTCACCGACTATCTGCTGCAACGCACCGCCCAGCGCCGCGAGATCGGGGGGGCGGTGTGATTCCGAGTCGGAAGTCGTGAATGAGACGCGAGGTCGGAAGGGCGGTGTGATGAGCACCGGCACGAACAGCACACCGCTGCTGCTGATCGAGGGGTTGTACAAGGCCTACGACCGGCATCTGGTGCTGAAAAACATCAACCTCGCGGTCCGCGAGCACGAGGTGATCTGTCTCATTGGTGCCTCCGGCTGCGGCAAATCGACCCTGCTGCGCTGCATCAATCTGCTGGAGGAGATCAACGCCGGGGCGATTTATCTGGGTGGCGAGGCGATCACCAGCGGTCAGGTCGACGCCGACCGCATCCGGCAGCGGATCGGGTTGATCTTCCAGTCGTTCAACCTCTTTCCCCACATGTCGGTGCTGGAGAACATCACCCTCGCCCCCGTGAAAGCGCTCGGTATCAGCCGGCGCGAGGCGGAGACCGAGGCGCGCACGCTGCTGGAACGGTTCGGGCTGGAAGAGAAAGCCGGCGAGTATCCGGACCGGCTCTCCGGCGGGCAGCAGCAGCGGGTGGCCATCATCCGCGCCCTGGCGCTGAAACCGCGCGTGCTGCTGCTGGACGAAGTCACCTCCGCGCTCGATCCCGAGATGGTCGGCGAGGTGCTCACCATCATCGCCGAGCTGAAAGCGCTGGGGATGACGATGCTGCTGGCAACGCATCAGATGGGCTTCGCGTATCAGATCGCCGACCGCGTCGCCTTTCTCGACGCCGGGGCGATTGTGGAAGAGGGTCCGGCCAAGCGAGTGCTGAGTCAGCCGGAGCATCCACGGACGCGGCAGTTCTTGCAGCAGGTGCTGGCGGCCTCGCCATTGTCGCCGGCGGCCACTGACGATCGTGCGCTGCCGGTCGAGTTTGCCGGGATGGCACCATTCGCCGAGCGCGGGTGAAGCGGAGAGCGAGGGCCGCTCGCCGCTCCTCGCCTACTTGCGCCGATTGCCGCCGGATCGGCGCTTCTTGCCTCCGCTGGCGCGCGTTCCCGGCGCCTCGGCCGCGGTGATGATCTGATCGAGCGCGGGGTCGGCCAGAACCGGATTGGCGCTGTCGAAAGCCGGCAGCTCGTCGATCCCACCGATCGGACGCAGCGGACCATTCTCGAAGCGCTTGGGGTTAGTGACGACTTTGCATTGGTTGCCACTTTGATCGCAGGTCTTTTTGTCCCCGTCGGGGTAGACGCAGATGGTCAGCTTGTCTTTGGGGGAATCGATGAAGACACCCCCGAGCTTCTCGCAGTCCTTCTTGAAATCCTCATTGGTGCCGTGGTTGTCCGCCCGCGCCTCGTCGTGACGGCCGCCCACGGGTGCGCACCGTCACCCCGCTGACAGCCCAGGTGTCAATTGGGGACCAGCCCCCCACTACCCGCGCGACGCGATCTCCACCAGGCCGTTGCCGCACTTCCCCACCTTTTCGGCCTTTGTCGATTCCGGGTTCCCCCGTTCGACTACTCAACAGAAGCGAGCCGCCACCCGATCGGCGGGTCGCATTCCATAGCGGAGGAGAAGTCCATGACGCGGCCGATTGCCCCATGCCTCTGGTTCGACGGCAACGCCGAGGAAGCCGTCAATTACTACGTATAGAACTATTCGCAACATGCTCGATGGGTGATGCCGGGCACATGTCGATCTCCCAGCGTGGGTACGGCGTGCCGTCCGCATCGGTTGCGTCTTGCTTGAAGACGCGCACTTTCACACCCAATGCCGTGAGCGCGAGCCGCTTTTCGTCGTAGGTCAGCACGTCGAGGTTGGCGGCGACGGTCTGGCACCACTCGGCCAAGGTCGCGACGCGGGCCGTTTCGGCATCGCGGTCGGCAATGCGCCGCCGGAGGGCGTCCCGCTCGGCTTCGGCCGCCTTCTTGCGCGCCGACAATGTTTGCAGTTCGGCCACCAACGGCGCAGCCACGTCGTCATCATCAATGTCGGCCAGGCGCTTCGCGATACGCCCCTGCTTATCCGCGAGGCCGGCGATGTGCTTGTCGATAGCCGCACGATCGCGGTCGAGTCCGCCGTCCTGGCGCCGCTTCGCCACTTCGGCGGCGACTATGCCGGGGTCACGCAGGACGCCGGCCGCCTTCTCCCACACGATGGGGTCAATCGTGCTCGCGCTGATCGTCGGATGCGGGCAGTCGGGGGCGCGTTTGTCGCTCGGATCGCAGCGGTACTGTGATGACGA
>JACCXM010000169.1 GCA_013697005.1 Chloroflexia bacterium
ACCGGTAGGCGGCGGCGGCGGCCAACTCCTCCAGCAGCAGGTTCTCGAGAATGTAGATGCCGCTCCGGGCCAGCAGGAGCAAGTGACCAGGGAGCGTCCCGAACTCGGGGTCCACCAGACCGATCACGTCCCAGGCCATGTTGTCGGCGCCGACCGCCAGCACACCCTGCTCGGCCAGCCACAGCGAGGCGCTGCCGTCCATCCCTGGACCCGCCAGGTAGCGTTCGGGATCGCTCCGGAAGCGCCCGTTTCCGGTGCGCACCAGCACCACGTCACCGGGCGCGATGGTGACCCCCTGGTGCGCGCAGCACTCCTGTAGCTCGGCGGCCAGAATGGCCCGTCCCGGTTCGAGCGCGTCCGCGCCGAGGCTGACCGGGACATCGAGCAGCACCCCCGGGGCGACAATCGGCGGAATCTCTTCGACACCGTGCCGGGTGAAACCGGACGGGGACTGGACGCCGGCGACGCTCACGCCGCCGTAGAGCACCAGGTCGTCGGCCTGGTGACTGAGCGCGTCGATGTGGGTGCCACTGTGTTCCTTGCAGACAATCACTCCCGAGGCGCCGGAGCGGGGCCCTTTCTCGTGCGGCCGGTAGCCATCCTCATGGCGAGCGTAGAGCGCATAGAAGTAGCCGGGCTGGTGAAAGGGGTGGACCGGCATGTCCGCCGTCCGCGGCTGCTCCAGGTCGAACACCCGCGCGTCGTGAATCGGCGAGCGGCCAAGGTCGGCCGACATGGCTCATCCTCCTCGAGTGCGACCGCGGTGCCATCCGTTCGTCGCCACGTCTCCAATCGTGCGGGTTCCTGACGCCGGGGTGGGCTACACCCGCTCACGGTGTGCCCAGGCATCCGATCCGGCCTCGACTGTACCGTTCACAGGTGACCCATGCTTGCGACGGATCACGCACCGTTGCCCCAAAACGTGCGATCGCGATCGCTCCTGTGACATCGCGGCTCTTGACAGGGCGGCGGCACGCCATAGTCTGGGACATGAGAAGGTGGAGGGAAGGGTCTTGACCTTGCGTCGACTGTTTGTGCGCGGCCGCGTGGCGGCATTGATCGCATGTTCCTTGATTGTGACGATGCTGCGGTTCTCCGTCGCCACCGCCGAGTACGGGATCCCGGCCGGCAGTAGCGCGGTTGTCACCGCCGGAGCCCCGCTGCTGGTACGGGCCACGCCCGGCTGGGATGCCGAGATCGCGTACGAGATCGCGGACGGCTCCTCGGTCACCGTCTGGGGTGTGGAGCAGACCGCCCCCGATGGCAGTCTGTGGTACCCGGTCGATGGAGGTTTTGCCCCCGTCGATGCCGTCACCAGCGTCGCGACGCTCAAAGGCGGCGCGACCCTCTTCCAGGATGCCACACAGGGTGCCGAGGGGGTGGAACCGGCGACCGTGGACCTCATCATTGCGGAACCCGTCGCAACCGAGCAAGGGGCTGAATCCAATCACACGAAGGACCAGGTCGACCCAAACACCATTGATGCCGCGACGGACCCGGGAGTTACCACGACTGCGGACGACATTGCAAGCTCGGTCGATCCCGTGACGAGCGAATGGGTCGAGCCCGCTCCAGGTGATGCCGCCCCAGTCGATCCTGCTCTGGACCTCGAGTCTGCTCCGGGTGACACGGGTGTGCTTGGGGGAACCGAGCCGTGGGGTCAGCCGATCGCGACGGCGTACATCGCGGGCACGGGTGACGAGGGCGCGACGTGCCACACGGCCCCAGAGTATGGAACCGAGACGCTCGCCGTTCTCACTGAAGGCCAGCAGGTCGAGGTTCGCGGCGAAACCAGCGACGAATGGCAGCCCGTCAACTGCGCTGGGATGGGCGGCTACGTCCACACCTCGCTCCTCGCCTGGGAGCTGAGTGCGTCATCCCCGGAATCCGTTGACCTCGAGCAAAAAGCGGACAAACCGAACGGCGATAGCGGGGAGGCCATCGTCGACGTCGCCATGCGGTACGAGGGCCGTCGCTACGTCTACGCCGGGGAGGGTCCGAAGGCTTTCGATTGCTCGGGGTTCACGATGTTCGTGATCGATAAGGCGCTCGGTATCGACATTTCTCATGACATGGCGGTCCAATACGACATGGGGAATCAGGTCAATCGGAAGGCGCTGCAGCCCGGCGATCTGGTCTTCTTCGAAAATACCTTTCAGCGCGGGCTGTCCCACACTGGCATCTATATCGGTGGTGGGCAGTTCATCCACGCCGAAAACGAATCGACCGGGGTCATCGTCAGCGAGCTTGATTCCGATTACTACAGCTCGCGCTGGTATGGCGCCGTGCGGTTCGCGTAAGACCCGTCGATAGGCTTGACACGGCTGTTTCCGGGCGTAGACTGGCGCTACCTCCGGCATGGTGCATTTCGCGATTCTCCCGAGGGAGGCATGTCATGCACGCGGTCGTCCGTCGCTACACGGGGGCGTCTGCCCTCAACGATCTCCTCGCCCAGCGGTCCCAGGAAGTCGAGCAGCTCCTACGGGGAGTTCCCGGATTCGTGGCGTACTACGCCATCCGCGGTGGCGACGGGCTCGCCACGGTCACGGTCTGCGACGATCAGGCGGGGACTCAGGAGTCGAGTCGCCGTGCCGCCGAGTGGGTGAGTCAGAATTTCACTGGCGGATCGATCGGAGCCCCCGAGATCACCGAGGGCGAGACCTTCATCCAGTTCAGCCGCTGACGGGTTGCGCACCCCCGATCTCGTCCGATCAGCTCCCATAGGGTGACGGGGAACGGGGATGCCGACTGGCTCGACGCGGCGCAGGTGCCCATCAGCTTCTCCGAGCGCGGCCGCGTAAGGCGGCTGATGTCTGCCGCTGTCCGCCCCGTGGCATCACACTCATAATCGATGCAACTGCACGAGGAGGAACGCGATGCTCGGTCCGTGCCTGCTCAGTTCGCGACGACTCCGGGCTGTCACGGGGCGGCCACCGCGTTTGGCGCGGCGGTGCCGATCGCGATCCTCGGTGGCCTGACCGGTGTCGGGGGCGCCGGGTTCCGGCTGCCGTTCCTCATGGGTCCCCTCGGCTACGGGGCGCGCCGGGCGGTTCCGCTCAATCTCGCGGTCGGTCTGGTCACCATCGCCGCCTCGCTGGCCGCTCGGTCCCGGTCCCTCTCGCTCGATCCCGTGGCGCCGTATGCGCCGGTGCTTCTGGCGCTGACCGCGGGGGCCGTCGTGGCCGCGTTGGCCGGGACGGGTCTGTTCCATCGGCTGTCGGATCGCGCCGTCGAACGCACGGTCCTGATCGGGTTATTCGTCATCGGCTGTGCCCTGATCGTGGAGGGGTTCCTTCCCACGGCTACCGCGGCGCCCCTGCCGGTCGCGATCTGGCTTCCCGCCGGTGTGCTGTTCGGCTTGGTCATCGGGTTGGTCAGTAGTTTCGGAGTCGCCGGGGGCGAGGTCATCATCCCGACGCTGATCTTTGCCTACGGCATCGACGTCAAGACGGCGGGAACGGCCAGTCTCCTCGTGAGCGTCCCGGGCGTCCTCGCGGGTATCGCGCGCTATGCCCGGCGCGGGGCGTACGATCGCGCCGCGGTGGTTGCCACCGTCGTGCCCATGGGCGCCGGTTCCATTGTCGGGGCCGTTATCGGCGGCATGTTGGTTGGCGTCGTCGCGGCCTCCGTGCTGAAGCTGGTCCTTGGCGTGGTGATCATTGTGTCGACGGTCCGCATGGCCCGCCAACCGTGAGCGGAGAGGGCCGGGAACGGACGGATCGCGGGTCACCTGGTGGTCACTCTGGCGCCTTCTGCTCTCGCCGGTTCGAAGTGCGGTGCGACCTCGGCAATCAGGCGGTCGAGTTGCCCGCGCTGGTCCCAACTCGTGATGCGCAACGTGACTTCATCGAATCCAATGCGCTCAAAGACCTTCAGGTGCGCGATGCACTGCTCGGGTGAGCCGGTTGCCACCCACCCCTCCAGCCGCTCGAGCGTGAATTCGGTCATGTAGTACTCATCGAGAAAACGCTTCGATTCCGCGAGTGCCGCCTCACGGTTCTCATTGATATTGATGTTGTGATAGAGATGCGTTTCGATCTCGAGCGGGTTCCGCCCATGCTCGACCGCCTGCTCGCGAACATCGTTGAGCCGCCAGGCGAGATCGTCAGGATCGAATATGGCCGTCTGCCAGCCGTCGGCATGCCGCACCACGCGGCGATGAGTCCTGCGGATGAGTTCGCGATCGCCGCGGGCGTTGTTGGCGATCCAGATCGGCGGACGCGGTTTCGCGGCCGGCTTGGGCTCGATGGTGAGATTCTCGAACCGGTAGTGCTTGCCCTCGAAGCTGGCGTTATCTTCGGTCCAGAGCAGTTTCAGAATCGTGATCCACTCGGTGAGCCGCTCGACGCGATCCTTATTGGTCACGTTGTACGTCGCGGCCTCAACCTGCAATCCACGCTGTTCGACGATCCCAGTACAGGCCACCATGACCGAACGACCTTCAGCCAGGAGATCGAGACTCGCCCACTGATAGGCGAGTTGGGCGGGATCGCGCAATGTGAAGCTGGCCATGCAGGCGGGACCCAGCCGCACGGTCTTCGTTCGTCCCGCGATGCCCGCCAGGAGCACGATGGCCTCCATGCGCGGCTTGCCGAACAGGCTATCGCCCACCCAGACGGATTGGAACCGCCCCGAGACATCGACGATTTCCGCCAGATCGAGCATCTCCGCGGCGGTGGTGGCGCCAAAAAGAACGCCACGGTTGGAAAGGGTGAATCCGAGCTTCATGCGTACGGTCCTTTGTCTCCTCGTCGCGATCGGCCACAGGGGTGTTCGTCTGGTCGAAGGCCATCGCCTCCGCCACCCACACCAATCGTCTCGCCATCATTATTGACTTTGTTGACCTACAACTCTAGTATGTCCGCCAAGCCGTTGGATTGTGCAACTCCGGGCCTGATGATGGAAGGCCTTGGTAACTCTGGAGGACGTCATGTCTGAACACCCGAGCGTGGATTTGGTCGAGAAGTCGCGGCCGCTGGTCCGTCGGCCCCTTTCGCGCCGGACACTGGTGCAGGGGGCGGCAACCGCGGGGTTGGCGGCGGGAGCCGGGAGGGTCTTCGGCCTCGCCTCCGCGCACGCCCAGGACGCCGCGCCGAGTGGAAACATCGTCATCTCCCTCGCCGCCGAGCCGTCCACCCTCGAGTGGTGGAACGCCTACAGCATCGACGGGCACCCCATCTTACGCAATGTCTTCGAGGCGCTGCTCAACCGCGATCCCGTCTCCAACGAGCTGGTCGGCGAGCTGGCCTCCGCCTGGGAATGGCAGGACGAGCGCACGATGCGCTTCACCCTGCGCGAGGGCGTGGTCTTTCACAACGGCGATCCGCTCACGGCCGAGGATGCCGCCTTCGGCATCAACTACACCTGGTCGCCCGTCAACGCCTTCGACATCGCCCAGTTCATGGGTTCCCAGATCACCGCGACCGCCGTTGACGAGCTCACCCTCGACGTCCAGACCGCCGAACCCGATCCGCTCCTTCCAGCCGTCCTCTACTTCGCCCCCCTGCCCAGCGCCCGCCAGATCCGCGAGGCGCCCGACGCCCTCGTCGCGGAACCGATCGGCACCGGACCGTATCGCTTCGTGGAGTGGTCCCGCGGCGACCATATCTCCTTGACCGCCTTCCCCGAATGGTGGGGCAACACCGACCCGGACGCCGCCCTCGGCGCCCAATCGATCCAGGACGTCGAGTACGTCTGGCGCCCGGAATCGACCGTCCGCGCCGGTCAGGTCGCCGCTGGCGAGGCGCAACTCGGCCGCTTCCTGGCCCCCGAGGACTGCGCCTCCCCCATCGTGTGTAAGGAAGCGCTCAGTGTCGAGACCGTGCCGCTGCGCCTCGACACCGTCCACCCCGCGCTGAAGGACATCCGTGTCCGCCAGGCGATCGCCCACGCCATCGATACCGAGCAGGTAGTGGAATCGTTGTTCGGGAGCGGCGCCATTGCCACCCAATTGGTGGGGCCGTCCGCGACCGGCTACAACGCGGAGCTGGAGCCAACCCCGTACGATCCCGAGCTCGCGAAGCAGTTGGTGGCCGAAGCCGCGGCGGATGGCGTGCCGGTCGATGCGCCAGTGGTCGTCGCCGTGCGCCAGGGCGTCTACCTGCGGGCCGAGGAGCTCGGCGAGTATGTGGCCGGCGCATTGAACGAGATCGGGCTCAACGCGACCTCGGAGGCCATCGAGTACGCTGCCTACATGGAGCAATACATCCTGCCGTACGACGACATTCCCGAGGATCGGGGTTGGATCGGCACCATGTCTCACGGCAACGAGATGATGGACGTCGGCCTTACCGCCGCCTCGTGGTATCGCTGCAGCGGCGGGGTCGCCAGCTATTGTGATCCGGCGCTCGATGCCCTGATTGACGCCGCCAATCCCCTGATCGGGGAGGAGCGCGCGGCGGCTTTCGCCGAGATCACCCGCGTCTTCCAGGAGGCCTATTCGGTGATCCCCATCCTCCACCTCGCCTTCCTCTACGGCACAACAGAGAATCTGATCTGGGAACCGAGACTTGATGGGTTCATGCTGGTCAAGGAGATGGCCTACACCACGTAGGTACGGTACGCTCTCCAAGGTCCGCCGAGCAGCCTGTGGAGCGCGTTGGAGATCCGTTCCCAACCGGGATGATGGACTTCTAGGAGGCATGCGACAGAAGACACCCCGGGCCTCTGAGGCCCGGGGTGTCTTCGTCTCAGCGT
>JACCXM010000173.1 GCA_013697005.1 Chloroflexia bacterium
CTCACAGTCCCTCCGGTGGTGGAGATGCCGGCGGCGGCAATGTTATTGCTGGCGGCGGCAACGCCGGCGGCGGCCGTGGCGGCCAGGTGAGGGCGCTACCGAGCACCGGCGTCGGGTTGGCCGCGACCGACTCCAGTGGCACGCTCTTCCTCGCATTTGGCGCACTGAGCCTGTTGGTCTTCGCACTGGGGAACCAGCGCCAGGTACTGGTCTCCCGAGCCAGAGGCCGCTAACCGCAAACCTACGGCGGAAGCGGCTGGCGAAGATAAAGACGGCGAGCCAAAGACACCCTGGGCCTCACCGCCCAGGGTGTCTCGTTATCGCAACGCCGGTACAGCCTGTTTCATCCGAATCCCCACTGAACCCATCACCCCATCACCCCATCACCGCAACACCCTCATATTGCGCCATTCCCCCGCCTGTGTTTTCATGACCGCCCTCAGAGGCGAGGAACTGGTCCAGGTGAAGGCAGTCACGGCATTGGCGCCGCGGCTGGAGGCGAGGGGCGCAGGCGCAATGGCCGGATCCGCGATTGCAGCGGAGTACATGCTCGAGTCGGCGCCCCCGGCGCTGGATGCGACTCGCCCCGTGCTGGAGATGGACCGCGTCTCGAAGCGCTTCGGAGCCACCCAGGCGTTGGACGATGTCTCCCTGGCTTTGCACCGTCGTGAGATTCACGCCCTCCTCGGCGAAAATGGCGCCGGCAAATCGACCCTGATCAAGATCATGACCGGCATCCAGCAGCAAGACAGCGGCGAGATTCGCATCGACGATGAAGTCGTGCGCATAGCGTCCTCGCAGGACGCGCAACGGCTTGGCGTGGCCGCGATCTACCAGGAACCGATGATCTTCCCCGATCTGTCGGTGGCGGAAAACATCTTTATCGGCCACCGGAATCGCGGCAACATCGTCGACCGCCGCCGCATGGAGCAGGAGGCAGAAGAGGTTCTGGCGCGGCTCGACATGCACCTCGACGTTGGCGAGCCGGCCCGCGGTCTTACCCTGGCCGAGCAGCAAACAGTTGAGATCGCGAAGGCGATCTCGCTCGACGTCCGCGTTCTCATCATGGATGAACCGACGGCTTCGCTTTCGGCGCATGAAGTCCGGCAACTCTTCCGCATCGTATTCGCGCTGCGCCAGCAAGGGGTGGCGGTGCTCTTCATCTCGCATCGCATGGAAGAGGTGTTCGAGATCGCCGACCGGGTGACGATCCTGCGTGACGGCCGCTGGATTTCGACCACGCCCCGCGCCGATTTGACCCCCGCTATGGCGATCAAGCGCATGGTCGGGCGCGAGGTGCAGGAGTTGTTCCGCCGCGAGCGCCGCGAACCGGGCGCGGTGCGTCTTTCTGTGCGCGACCTGCGGCGGGAAGGCGTGTTTCAGGACATCTCCTTCGAGCTGCGCGCGGGCGAAGTGCTCGGGTTTGCCGGTCTCGTCGGCGCCCACCGCACCGACGTTGGCTTGGCCCTCTTCGGCATCGCCCCGGCGGACGGCGGCGCCGTCGATCTCGATGGTGTCCCGGTGAAGCTGACCAACCCGCATGATGCGATGCGGCTCGGGATCGCCTACAGCACCGAAGACCGCCGCCAGCTCGGTCTCATCATGCCACTCTCGATCGCCGCGAATGTCTCGCTGCCGTCGTTGACGCGCTATTTGTCACCCGGCGGTCTGGTGCGCCGCGGCGCAGAGCGCGCCGCCGCCGAGACCTTTCGCCAGCGGCTCAGCATCCGCGCCCCATCGGTCGACACTCCTGCCAGCTCCTTATCGGGCGGGAACCAGCAAAAGGTCGTCATCAGCAAATGGCTCGATACGAACCCGAAAGTGCTGATTCTCGACGAACCGACGCGAGGGATCGATGTTGGCTCCAAGATCGAGGTCCATCAGCTCGTCGATGATCTGGCGGCAAAGGGAATGGCGATCATCTTGATCAGTTCCGATCTGCCCGAGGTGCTGGCCATGAGCGATCGCATCCTGGTGATGCGCGAAGGCCGCCAGATGGCCATCTTCGATCACGGCGATGCCACCCAGGAGCGAGTCCTCTCGGCGGCGATGGGTCAATCTGGCGATCTCTTTCCGGACGATGAGGGTCTCGACCGCGCCGCGGCAGCTGAGGCCATCGCCGTGATCGACCAGTTGGTCGCCGGAGCTACTGTGCCGGATGGAGCAAATTCGTGACCGACACGATCCTCCGCCGTGTCCGGCCGGAACAGTTTCGCGAAGTCATTCTACTCATCGTCACCGTCGGCCTGCTGGGGTTCTTCGCGTCCCAAATCCCGAATTACTTCGATCCGCGCAGTGTCAACCGGCTCACGACAGGACTTGCCATTCCCCTGGTCGTCGCCGTTGGCCAAGTACTAGTCGTCATCACCCGGAATATCGACCTGTCGGTCTCGTCGATCGTCGGTCTGTCGGCCTATATGGTGGGAACCCTGCTCACGCGCACGGACGGGCTGTCGCCGCTGGCCGCACTCGCCGTTGCCATGTCGATCGGTCTCGTTCTGGGCGCCATCAATGGGCTGATTGTCGCCTACGGTGGTGTCCCCGCCGTGATCGCCACCCTCGGCACCCTGGCGCTGTACCGGGTGGTGCTGGTCGAGTTTTCCGGGGCAAGAACGGTCACGACCGCCGATCTCCCGGATTGGCTGAACGACGTACCTAGCGCCACCGTGGTGGCGGCCGGCGGTTATGACCTGCGGCTCATGGTCGGTATCGCGTTGGTGGTGGTGATCCTGGGTCAACTGACGTTGCGCTATTTGCCGTTCGGGCGGAGGCTCTACGCCATCGGCTCGAATCCAGAGGCGGCGCGCATCGCTGGGCTCCCAGCGAAGCGCGATGTCTTTACCGCGTTCGTCATCTGCGGCACGCTCTCCGGGCTGGCCGGATTCATGTTCCTGGTCCGCTTCGGCAATATCACCGTGACCGCCGCGCAGGGGTTGGAGCTGCAAGTGGTCGCCGCGGTGGTGGTCGGCGGGGTGAACATCTTCGGCGGTTCCGGCTCGATGATCGGGGCGCTGCTCGGTGTGCTGCTTATCGAAACGTTGCAGCAGAGTCTGCTGCGGTGGGCCGGGGTGAGCGAGTTCGTCAAGGACGCCATCCTCGGGCTGCTTATTCTCATCGCCGTCACCGCCGACACCATCATCCTCAGCCGGCTCCGCGAAATGTGGGTGCGGGTCCGCCGTCGCGACAAAGCACAGGCGCAGGAGCGAGCCCAAGTCGTCGCCACCGGCGAGGGAGAGATGGTTCATGGCGCGTGATTTGGTGCGACGCCTGTGGAGCTGGGAGGGGCTGCTGCTCATTCTCCTGCTCGTGACCCTGGCCTACAACGTGACGCGGGTAACGAACTTTCTGACGGTTTCGAATCAGATCAACTTGTTCCAGTTGGGAATCGAAAAGGCGATCGTCATTCTGGCCATGGCGTTCGTCATCATCAGTGGCGAGATCGACCTGTCGGTAGCCTCGATGATGGGGCTTTCGGCCGGGGTCGCTGCCGCGCTCTTCGAATCGGGGGCGCCGATGCCGGTGGCCATCCTCGTCGCGCTCGGAGTCGGAGCCGGATTCGGGCTGCTGAACGGGTACTTCGTGGCGGTCGTCGGGCTGAGCTCGCTGGCGGTGACATTGGCTGGCTATGTCGGGTTCCGCGGTCTGGCGCGGCTCCTGGTTCAGGATCGCTCCGTTGGCGGCTTCCCCGATTGGTTCACGAACCTGGGTCAACGGGGTATGGTTGGACCGCTGACCCTCTCGATTTTCATCTTTGCCATTCTGGCCATTGTTGCGACTGTGACGCTTCACTTCAGCGGGTTTGGACGCCTGACCTATGTTATCGGCAATAGTGCCGCGGTGGCCCGGTTTTCCGGGGTCTCGGTGGCGCGCACCAAAATGGTCATTTTCACCATCAGCGGTCTCGTTTCGGCTCTCGCCGGGGTGTTGATGGCCGCGCGTCTCGGCGCGGTGCGGGCGAGCACGGCAGAGGGGTTCGAGCTCGACATCATCACCGTGGTGCTCCTGGGAGGGGTGAGCATCTTCGGCGGGGTCGGTTCCATGATCGGCGTGCTCCTCTCGACCTACCTGGTACTCAACTTACGCAATGGTCTCGTGATCGCCGGTATTACCGGCAACACCCAAACCGGGATCATCGGTCTGCTGCTAATCCTGTCCGTGCTGCTCCCGAATCTGGCCGGGCGCGTGCGGGAGCGCCTGCGACGGCGGCAGTCCGACCCGAGCATGCGTGCACCACCAGCCGACCTGAGCGAGACCGCCCGCTCGCAGACCGCGCCTGGGTAGGAAACTCCCCGCACGCGTTTGCGAGCGAGCGATTATGATGATCGCGCGAATCTTCGAGGATGAAGAGGAGGATCACGTGAACCTGAAAACCCGTCACGTGTTGAGCGGCGTGATGTGCGCCGGATTGCTGGCCGCGACCATGGGCACCGCCACCCTGGCGCAAACCCCGGTCGGTGGCACTCCTGTTTCCGGGGACGCTGTCTCAGCGACTCCAGGGCAGGACGTCAAGCTGATGTTGCTGCCCAAATTCCTCGGTATCTTGCCGTTCGATCAGGCGAATCAAGGGGCGGAAGAAGCCGCCACCGAACTCGAAAATCCGACCGCGTTCGACTTCGTCGGCCCGACCGCCGAGAACAGCGTCGCCGGTCAGATCGAGTTCATGACCAATGCGCCGGCCGGTGGTTACGACGTCGTGATGCTCTCCAACAACTCCGGCGATCAGATCGTCCCGTCCGCCGAGGCGGCGCAGGAGGCTGGTACGAGGGTCGTGACCTGGGACTCCCCGATCCCCGACGGAAGCGGTGAGAGCGTCTTCGTGGCCCAGGTCGACTTCACCGAAACCGGCACGGTGATGGCCGACATGGCTCTCTCCATCCTGGGCGAAGACGGCGGCCAATTCGCGATCCTCTCCGCGTCGCCCGACGCCGCCAATCAGAACGCCTGGATCGCGGCGATGGAGGACGCACTCGCCGATCCGATGTACGCCAATCTCGAGCTGCTGGAAATCGTCTATGGCGACGACCAGTCCGAAAAGAGCTACGAGCAGGCGCAGGCGCTCATCTCCAAGCACCCGGACATGGAACTGATCATGGCCCCGACGTCGGTCGGCATTGTCTCCGCGGCGAAGGCGCTGCAAGACGAGGGGCTTTGTGAAGAGATCAAGGTCTCCGGTCTCGGGGTTCCGGCGGAAATGCTGGAATACACCCAGAACGGCTGCGCCCCTGAGTTCGCGCTCTGGAGCTTCGTCGATCTCGGTTACCTCACGTACTACGTCTCCTATCTCCTCGCCACTGGCGCAATCGAGGGCGCCGAGGGCGAGCGGTTCGTGGCGGGGCGCCTGGGCGAATACGAGATCACCCAGGACCCAACCCGCCCCGACGTCGAGGCGCTGCGCGTGCTGATGGGACCGTTTACGATCTACAACATCGACAATGTGGAAGAGGCTGCGGGGTAGCCTCAACATCGAGGACGCTGCCCCCGAGCCCAAATACTCGGGGGCAGTGCCCCTCTCCTATCGCGGTCAGATCAGCTTTGCGGTCATCCAGATTGCCCGCGGATCGCGGCCGAACGCCAGGCGTTTGGCCCATGAGATCGGT
>JACCXM010000180.1 GCA_013697005.1 Chloroflexia bacterium
GCGCAAGACGTCAAGTTCAACGTCGACCGCATTCTCGATCCGGAAACCAAGTCACGACAGGTTCCGGTCTTCTATGCCAAGCTCCAGGCGGCCACGGTCGTCGACGACCACACGATCCGCCTGACCACCAACGGTCCGTGGCCGGCGCTGGTCGAGTCGATCACTTGGATGCGCGTCGCGCCTGCTAAGTATTTCCAGGAAGTCGGCGCCGAGGCGTTCACGCAGAAGCCGATCGGCACGGGACCGTTCAAATTCGTCGAGTGGGTCAAGGACGATCACGTCACGCTCGAGGCTAATGACGAGTATTGGCGCGGAGCGCCGAAGATCAAACGGGTCGTCTACCGCAGTGTCACCGACGGCCCCGCCCGGTTGGCCCAACTGCTCTCCGGTGAGGTGGACCTGATCGACCGTGTTGCCCCGTCCGACGCGGCGGCCGTCAAGGGGAACGCGAACCTCGAGCTGTCGGCGATTCGGAGCATGAACCAGATCATCATCGGGATGAACTCGTTCGTGAAGCCGCTCGACGACGTGCGCGTCCGCCGGGCATTGAATCATGCGGTCAACTGGGATGAGATCATCCAGCGGGTACTCGGCGGGTACGCGTATCGCAACGCCTCGAGCGTCGGAGCGCTGACGGTCGGCCACGACGCGAACCTCAAACCGTACCCGTACGATCCCGAGAAGGCGAAGTCGTTGCTCGCCGAGGCCGGGTATCCGAACGGATTCGAGACCGAGTTGGACGGCCCGATCGGCCGCTACAACGCCGACAAGGAGATCGCCGAGACGATCGCCGGCCAGCTTGCCAGGGTCGGCGTCAAGGTCGTCAAGTACAACGGCAACGAGTTCAACACGTTCTTCACCCGGTACCTCTCTGACGCCAAGCTGCCGATGGACACGGGTGAGCGGGCGAGGGCGAGTGTCGTGACCGGCCTCTACATGTTCGGCTGCCAGAACTTCGTGGGCGGCGACTTCGAGTTCTGCAACCGGTTGCACTTCTACAGCAAGCAGCGTGGCATCTACTACAACAGCCCGCAGCTCGACCAGCTTCTGGAGAGCATCAGCAGCGAGCTCGACCGTGGTACGCGCCTGAAGCTTGCCGCCGACGCTCAGAAGCTCGTCCAGGACGAGGCGCCGTGGATCTTCGCCTATGATGAGGCTGCACTCTTCGGCGCCAAGAAGGGTCTCGTCTGGACGCCACGCCCGGACGATTTCATCGACGCCTACACCGCGTCCTGGGCGCAGTAGGGGAGCACTGTGGGAGCCTACGCGGCGCGACGGATCGTCCAGAGCTTCGGCATCATCGTGGGGCTGACGTTGGTCGTCTTCCTCGCGACGCGTGTCTCTGGAGATCCGGCCGCGCTGCTACTCTCCGTTGGAGCGACGCCGGAGGACATCGAGCGATTTCGCCACGCGATGGGGCTCGATCAGCCGGCGTACCTCCAGTACTTCCGCTTCATGGCCAGCGCCCTGACGGGCAACTTCGGGACGTCATTCCAGTACCACCTGCCGACCATGGGGCTGGTGTTGGAGCGATTACCGGCAACTCTCGAGCTGACGGTCTCGGCGATGGTCTTCGCTGTGCTGGTCGGACTGCCGGCCGGGATCGTCGCCGCGACACGGCGCGGCTCGGCGCTCGACGTGATCACGAGTCTGCTCGCACTGGCTGGCCAGTCTGTGCCCGTCTTCTGGCTGGGCATCGTCTTGCTCTGGATCTTCGGGGTCTGGCTGGGCGTACTCCCGACATCCGGTCGCGGGGGCTTGCAGAACCTCGTGTTGCCATCGATTGCCCTGGGGAGCTACTCGGCCGCGAGTGTGGCGCGACTCACCCGTGCCAGCATGCTCGACGTCCTCGGGAGGGATTTCATTCGCACAGCCCGAGCGAAGGGGCTGTTCGAACGCCAGGTGCTGGTGGGACACGCGCTCAAGAACGCGGCAATCCCGATCATCACCATCGTCGGACTCCAGCTTGGGACACTGCTCGGCGGGGCCGTGGTGACCGAGTTGATCTTCTCCTGGCCGGGTGTCGGTCGGCTCGCGGTTCAAGCCGTGCTGGCGCGTGACTACCCGCTCGTCCAGGCGTCCGTGTTCGTCGTCGCGGTGGGATTCGTTCTCGTCAACACGCTCGTCGACCTCTCGTACCACTGGCTCGATCCCCGCATCCGCCTGGGCGGACGGCGATGACATCGTCCGCCGTTCGCGCTACGAACACTCCGGCTACGGCCCACGAGGTCGTCGTTCCGAGCGTCCGCCGCCGCGGCACGCGAGTGCGGCGGCTGCTGCACAGCGGCCGTGCAACGGTCGGCGTTGTTCTCTTGATCATCTTCGTGGTCACGGCGGGCTTTCCGGAGCAGGTAGCACCCTGGGACCCGTCGTTCCAGGAACTGTCACGGCGCATCCAGCCGCCGACTTGGATCTCGGGCGATCCGACGTACGTCCTGGGAGGGGATCAGCTCGGCCGAGACCTCTGGAGTCGGATCGTCCATGGAGCGCGTGCCTCGCTGCTTATCGGCCTGACGGCGGTGGTTCTGTCCGCCTGCGCGGGCATCGCGCTTGGGCTGGTAGCTGGCTACTTCGGGGGGATGCTCGACGGTGCCATCATGGCGCTTGCCGAGGTGCAACTCGCCTTTCCGTTCGTCCTGCTCGCGATCACCATCGTCTCCGTCGCGAGCCCGACAACGACCACGCTCATCGTGGTCCTGGCCCTCTCGGCTTGGGTGGTGTACGCGCGGCTGACGCGGGCGCGGGTCCTCAGCATCCGCGAACAGGAGTTCATGGAAGCCGCCCGCGCGCTCGGCGCGGGTGCGCCACGCATCATCATCCGCCATGTGCTGCCACAGCTGACGGGGCCGCTCATCGTCGTCGCCACGCTCGAGCTTGGACGCATCATCGTCCTCGAATCAACCCTGTCGTTTCTCGGCCTGGGCGTACAGGCCCCGACGATTAGCTGGGGAGTCATCCTGGCTGACGGTCGCCAATACGTGGCGACCGGCTGGTGGATTTCGGCATTCTCGGGTCTGGCAGTCGCTCTCGCGGTATTCGCGGTGAACACGGTCGGCGACTGGCTCACCGAGGAGATCGATCCGACGCTCCGTATGCCGTAGTTGGAGTCGCGGTTGGGAGCTTCATCCCCTGTCGCTGCACCCGGAGATTGCCCGCAAGGTGCTGCTCGAGCTGAACCGCCGAACGGAGCGTGAGAGGCCGCGGACAGTAGACCCACTCACCGGACGCGAGCTGGACGTGCTGAAGCCGGTGGCCCAGGGCTCAGCAATCAGGAGATTTCCGAGCAGCTCCCGGTGGGCGCGACGACGGTGCGCACCCACGTGAGCGGCACCGTGGGTGCGTTCCAGCTCGTCAGTCGCACTCAGTCAGCACTCTACGCCCTGCGGGAGGGGCACGCCACCCTCGAAGACGCCCTCCCGCCCGACTGACCATCGGCCGTCGTTTTGCCGCACGGTCGGGTCGTCCCCTATGACGAGCGCGAGGCCGCGGCAGCAAGAGACGTTTACGGGGCAACGGTCACGCGAAACGGGACACCGCCGCCGGCTCCCGGTTTATCACCGGGCGACGTGCATGGGCATGCACGTTCAGTTCTGCAAAACCCCAGCCATCGGCGGGCCTTCCGTTCTCTCGGACATTCACGCCGCTGCGCGTTGCTCGTGACAAACCTGCCAGGTAAGTGAGGTACTCTTGATCTCCGGAGGAGCGTGAGCCGTTCGGACATGCCGGCAGGATCGCCTATCCGAGCGCCGACTTTCGAGCCGGTACAGACTTCTGCCGCCTCACAGCGGGTTCTCACGGCTGACGGCAGGGGCCCGCCGCGCCAGCGGCTCGCCGCAGCCTGGGGCATGCTCGTGGCGACGCGCTGATCCGTCCGCCCGGCTCCCGAGTCGCATCCGCGCGTACGGCCATCTCGCGTTCGCCTGGCTCGGCGGGACCCAACGCGCCCTCCCCGAGCGGCACGGTGAACAAGTCGAACATGCCAGGAGGATGGCCATACCGAACCTGGACGGCCTTCTGCCATCCTACACGCGGCACCTCAGCCCCGAGGCTCCCTCATCTGGTCTTGGCGTGCCATGGCTGGCCGACCACGGTCCGAAACGCGTCGAGGGCGGCGTCGGAGGTGTTGATCCGCCAATCGGCCTCGCCCTGTGAGGTGTAGTCGTCGTGGAACCAGACGATCGCGCGCAGGCTGGGGAACGCGGCCGGCAGGGCGGTGTGCAGCTCGCGGATCCACTCGGCCTTGCTGCCCCCCTGCTCCACGCTGGAGGTCTCCGCGATCATCACCGGCTTGGTCGGACTGAGCGCGCGGAAGGCGTCGAACGACCGCGAGAACACGTCCGAGGGCGACCGCCAACCATCCCAGTCGAGCTCCCGCCCACCGTTGTAGCCGTCCACACCGAACCAGTCGACGTAGGCATCGCCGGGGTAGATGGCGCTGAAGGAGACGAGGTCGTTCTCGGTGTTCGGGCTCCAGACCCAGCGCACGTTGGCCGCGCCGGCGTGGGTGAAGCGGCCGTGGACATGGCGCCAGGCCGCGATGAGGTCCTGGGCGGTGTTGCCGTTCTGTCCGTACGCCCACGGATAGCGCGGGTTGTTCATCTCGTGGAAGAGCCGCAGGTAGACCGGAGCGCGGAACGCCCGCAGCTCGTGGGCCCACCGGTCGATGTAGGCATCGAAGGCGCCGCTCGGGATGTTCCTCAGTCGCGACGGGTCGACCCCGTTGAGCGGCCCCCAGGCCTCCCAGGTGATCATCGGCGTGGCGCCTCGCGCGGCGACCGCATCCAGCGCCGCCCGATCGAGAACCGGCTGGTACGGTCCCTTGGTGTAGCCCCAGGGCTGGTACCAGTGCACGATCGCCGGGCGGTGGCCGGTCATCGCCCCGAGGTCGTCGAGGAGCCCGGTACTC
>JACCXM010000181.1 GCA_013697005.1 Chloroflexia bacterium
AGGTCAGGTACTCGAACACCCCTTCGCCGCCGGTCTCGACCGCACCGGCGTCATTCATGAAGCGGCCATCGTTGTTGGGATTGCCGCCCCCGAACTGATCGATGTCCTGATTGGCCCCCGCATCCGGTGGGTTCCAGCGCTCGAATCCATACTGGTTGACGTCCTCCGGCGCCCAATCAGCGCCCAGTGACTTGCTTAGATGCCACTTTCCCTTGAAGGGCACGCTGTATCCCGCGGCGCTCATGACCGAAGCGATGTTGGGCAGATCGAGGGGAAGCTCGGCCTGGGGGTATTGGTCGGCGGGCATGTCCTCCTCGAGGGTGTACTTCACGCCGTGCTGGGCCGGGAAGTAGCCGGTCAGCAGTGTGGCGCGGCTGGGGGAACACATGCAGGTATTGCAGAAGGCCTGGTTGAAGCTCAATCCATTCCGCTTCAGGCGGGTGGCGCCGGGAAGATGGTTTTTCTCCCAATCTGGCGGGAAGTGCTGGATGGCGCGCTGCTGATCGGTGATGAAGACGATCACGTTCATGCCAGTGACATCGCGCTTTGGCCCCTGCCCGCCGGTGTGCTGATTCTTGCGGCGCCTACGCCGGTTTCTGGTCCTGTTCTTGATCCGGTCCCTTGGCTTGGACGAGTTCGTGTTCTTGTTCCTGGGTTTTGCGGCCGCTTCACTCTCCAGATCGAGTCCGGCCGCAGCGAGGGCGGGGATGGCGGTCGAAGCACGAAGAAGATCGCGTCGTTTCACCAAAACACGCTCCTGATACACTGCGCGCGCCCGCTCTCTGGCGGTCCCCGATGGATGTATATACACGACGCGGCGCGCGTCGAAGGAGTCACCTCGTGACGGAAACCCGGCAACGCCCGCTCGGCATAGGGTTTCTCCTGATGCCGACCGAAAACCCGGCGCGCGGCACGGTCCCCCGCTGGCGCGAGATGCTGGCGACGGTGCGCCGGGCGGAGGAACTGGGCTACGACTCGGTCTGGATTCCGGACCATCTGATCATCGATATCCCCCGCCCCGGCGCTCAACCGGAAGGCGCCTGGGAAGGGTGGTCGCTGGTGGCCGCGCTGGCGGCGGCGACGGAGCGCATCACGATCGGCCTACTCGTCACGTGCACCGCGTTTCGAAATCCCGCCCTGCTCGCCAAGATGGCGGACACGGTCGATGAGATCAGCGGCGGCCGCTTGATTCTGGGACTGGGCGCCGGCTGGTGCGCGCTGGAGTTCCGCATGTTCGGTTACCCGTTCGATCATCGCGTCGGCCGTTTCGAGGAGGCGTTGCAGATCATCGCCGGTCTACTGCGTGATGGTCACATGGATTTTCAGGGGACGTACTATCAGGTGCGCGATTGCGAGCTGCGGCCGCGCGGCCCGCGGCCGAAGGGACCGCCGATTCTGGTCGGATCGTCGTCGACGGGGGTGCGCATGCTGGGCCTATCCGCCCGCTACGCCGACATCTGGAACCGCGATTTCGATGCCGTCAATCCCGGCGTCGAGCCCTATTCCGCGGAGGATCTGGCAACATCGCAGGCCAAGGTCGATGCCGCCTGCCTCGCCATCGGGCGCGATCCCGCCACTTTGGCGCGCACCGTCGGGGTCTGGGTCGATCTCCCCGGCGCGCCGCAGCGGTCGAGCTGGAACGCCCTGCGCGGCACGCCGGAGGAGATGGCGGCCAAACTGCGCGTCTATGCTGCTGCCGGCTTCAGCGAGGTGCAGGTCTGGTTGCAGGAACCAACGGTGGCCGCGGTCGAGGGATTCGCCCCGGTGATTGCGCGGGTGAAAGGGTGATGAGGTGATGAGGTGATGGGGTGATAGGGTGATGGGAAGCATGTGTCATTCCGAGCTTCTTGCAGCGAGGAATCTCGGCCGAAGGCCGCGTCCGTTCGCGGAGCACGAGATTCCTCGTTCCTCGGAATGACACCGTAGCGTGGACGGTGTAGTCAGGCTGGCGGATAGAGCGAAGGGTTGAACCGCTTGGCGATGAGTCCCGTTGCTTGCGCGAGATCGATGTCATGTACCAGCAGGTGCTCCTCGCCGTAGGGGACGTGCGCCAGGCAGTCCCCCTCGGGACCGATCACGCTGGTGGCGGAGTCCTGGTAGCGCAGCGCGTAGTTGACACTGGCGAAATAGATCGTGTTCTCGACGCTGCGCATGGTCATCGCCTTCTCGTAGTAGGGGGAGTCGGGGTCTCCCCAGCGCTTGATGGTCACACCGGAGTGGTCGCTACCCGTGAGCTGTGGGTGGAAGACCAAACGGGCGCCGCGGGTGGCCGCCCAGCGCACGCTCTCGGGGTAGCGCCACCCCTCATGGCAGATGGAGATGCCAAAGGGAACGCCATCGATCTCGAACAGCCGGCGCCGCCCGTCGGGCACGTAGAACGTTTCTTCCTCGCGCGGGATTTGATTCTTTGCCTGATAGCCCACGATCTCGCCACCCCTGGAGATGACGAACGCCACGTTGTGCAAGCCAACCGGAGATTCCCACTCCAAGCCAATGACGGCCGCCACCCGGTGCGCCTGCGCGGCGGCGCGGATCGTCTCCAGCGCGTCGTCCTGGCGCCGTTGATCGGGAGGAGGCACGGGAAAATCGAGCCCGCGCAAGCCGGGGATGTACGTTTCCGGGAAGCAGACAATCGCCACGTCCCGCGCGGCCGCTTCCCCAAGGAAGCGTTGCACGTTCGCGAGGCGCTCCTCAACCGTCGGCGCATTGCGCGCGGCGGCCAAGCCGATGCGCAAGATCGATTCCGCCATGATCCCTCCCCATCACCGTTCGCCTCGTCTCAGCGCCGGCTCCAGGCATCGGGTGTCTCCGTGAGCTCGACCACCTCGGGCGGGAGATTGCCGGTGACCAGATCCTCCAGCGTCACTCGCTCCAGCACCGCGCGCATATTGGCGCGCAGCGCGATCCAGACCTGAAGCAGCGACGTGGCGGGGCCTAGGTACTCGAGCCGTTCCGGGCGCAACCCGCGTACATTGGCGAGGGGACCATCGACGACGCGGATGACATCGGCCAGGGTGATCTCGTTCGCCGGTTGGCCGAGCCGGTAGCCCCCCTCCGCGCCGCGTTGCGATAACACAATCCCGGCGTGGCGCAGCTCCAGCAGGATGTTCTCGAGAAACTTGGGGGGAATGCCTTGAGCCCGCGATATCGCTTCGGCTTTCATCGGACCGGGATCGGCGACGGCCAGCTCAGCCAACGCTCGCAGCGCATAGTCGACTTTGGCGTTGACTTGCACCGCTCGCTCACTCCCGGCGGGGGATTCGCTCCGCTCGGCGAACTGATTCTAACAAAGCCGATCGCGGCACTCGACATCGTGGCGTATTTTCCGTTCCCCCGCCGCCCGCCTCCTGCCTTCCGCCTGCGTCACGACGTCCACCCGAGCGGTGTGTCGCTGATGGCCGGAACAGCCGCGGGCGCCGTCGTGGTGGCCCTCAGCGACCGCCTCGTCTGACACACCGGGCACCGATTCAGGCACGATTGCCTGCCTCTGTAGTGAATTTTCACTATGGTCTTTGCTCGGTCGGTGCCCCATGCTCGTGGAGACGAGCGTCAAGGCTTCGTGGCGAACACTCGTTTGTCGCGGGCCGGACGGGTTCGCGGTCCGCGATCTGGATCACGGAGGCATCTCGCATGGGCACCGACCGCTTCGACAATCTGCTGCGTGGCCTGAGCACCGGTCCCTCCCGGCGCGGGGTGCTGGCCAGTCTGGCTGGGGGGCTGTTGGTGGCACTGCCGCGGGCCCTGGGGGTCGAGGAGGCCACGGCCAAGAAGAAGGGCAAAAAACGCAGAGGCGGCCGTCCGCCGCCACCGACGTGTGCCCAGTTGTGCCCTCAGCCCATAGCCGACTGTGCCTCCCGCCCGGTTGGTGCGCCGCTTTGTACAAATGGGTATTCATATACGTGTGTCCCGTGCTCGACTGACCAGGACTGTATCGACCTCTCGCAGCCGTATTGCGTGACCGCGATTATAGACCGCTCAACGGGACAGGTATTTCCCGTGAAGGGTCTCGGCACCTCTTGCCCAAATGTCACCAGCCCTGGGGTATGCGCTGATCTCGACCGTCCTTGACGCCGCCGCACCGCGCGCACGAGGCCGAGGAGATGCGTAGCTGAGGATGCCAGTGGCGCAGACGGTCCCCACCGTTCGTTCTTCTCCCTGAGAAACCCTCACCCCAACCCCTCTCCCTGCGCACAGGGAGAGGGGCTCGTGTTGCGGGCGGAGTGGCTTCGAAGGGCCGCAGCGGACCTCGAGTTCAAGGCAGGCCGGGCCCGGGGTAGGGAACGCGGGCGACGCCTGCGTTCCCTACATCCGATTTCGGCCGTCCGCCGCCTGCCTGTCGCCTCTCGTCGTCCGCCTCCTCAAAACGGTTGACTGCAACAAAAAATTAGCCTACACTAATTCTGATTTTCCTGATGAGCCTGAATGATTTTTGCGAGGACAGAATGGATCAGAACGACGTGAAACCGGAACCGGGTGGGGTGCGCATACCCCGCCGCGCACTGTTGCAGATTGGCGCCGGGGGCGCGGGCGCCCTGGGGAGCGTGGCGCTTGGCGCGGCGGCGTTGCCGCTGCTGGGGCATCCCCTGGGCGGCACGGGTGGGTCGGCGCGGGCGCAGACCGGGGACAACCCGTTGGTGACCAATCACCCCGGTCACACGGAGTCGATGACCGTCGGCGACGTCGACGTGGCGCGCATGGGGTTCGATCCCTCGGTGCTGGTCAGCGCTTTCGACTACGGCGAGGCCACCACGATGGCGGACGGCAGCACGGTCCGCGAGTGGGAGATCGCTGCCTACGACAAGGAGATCGAGATCGCGCCGGGTGTGTTCTTCCCGGCCTGGACCTACAACGGCCAGGTACCAGGACCGACCCTGCGCGCCAACGAAGGGGACCGCCTGCGGATCCACTTCACCAACGCCGGCACCCACCCCCACACCATGCACTTTCACGGCATCCACAGCGCCTTTCAGGATGGCGTGAGCGGGATCGGCCGCGGCGATATCCAGATCGGCGAGACATTCACCTACGAATTCACCGCCAAACCGTTTGGCTGCCATCTCTACCACTGCCACTCCACCCCGCTCAAGCGCCACATCCACAAGGGATTGTACGGCGCCTACATCGTCAACCCCGACCCGGAACGGCACGGTGATCTGGCGCGAACCCGCCACCCCGACCACGCCGAGTCGGAGGAATGGCAGGAGTTCGTCATGGTGATGAACGCCTTCGATACCACCTTCGATGCCGCCAATGAGGTCTACGCCGTCAACAGCGTGGCCTTCCACTACATGAAGCACCCGATCCCGATCGACCGGGCGCGTCCGGTGCGCATCTATCTGGTCAACATCACCGAGTTCGATCTGATCAACTCGTTCCACCTCCACGCCAACTTCTTCGACTATTACGATCCCGGAACTCGGCTGGAACCGACCCTGCGCAGCGTCGATACGATCATGCAGGCCCAGGGACAGCGCGGCATTCTGGAGTTTTCCTACAAGGATCACGATCCCGGTCTGTACATGTTCCACGCGCATGTCTCCGAATTCGCCGAGCTCGGCTGGATGGGGGTGTTCGATGTCCGCTAGCGTCGTCGATTCCGCGGCTCCCCCGGTCGAGAGTGCCAGCACCGAGTCGCGGCGGAGGTTCTCGCCGCCGTCGCTCGTGTGGGCGGTCATCCCCCTGCTGTTGCTGGCCGCGGTGCTCGTTCTGATCGTCCGCACCAATGGCGGGCTCGGCGACCGCACCGTGCCCCCCATCGAGACGCTGAGCGTGCAGCGCGTGGTGCTCCCCGCGCCGGGACTGATCGAGCTGGAGGTCGTCAACGGCGGTCCCGATCCGATCACGGTTGCCCAGGTGCTCGTCGACGACGCCTACTGGCAGTTCAGCATGGAGCCGAATGGCACGCTGCAGCGGTTGCAAGCGGCGACCGTTTCGATTCCCTACCCGTGGGTCGAAGGTGAGGGGCACGCCATCGCGCTCGTCAGCGCCACCGGTGTTCTCTTCGAAACCGACGTCCCGGTGGCCATTGCCAGCCCCCAGGCGGACCGGGAGAGTTTTCTCCGCTTCGCCCTGGTCGGGTTTTACGTCGGGATCGTGCCGGTCGCGTTGGGTCTTCTGTGGTACCCGTTCCTGCGCCGGCTGGGCCGCAATGGCATGAATTTCGTCCTGGCGCTCACCATCGGGTTGCTCGCCTTTCTCGTGGTCGATATGTGGGGAGCGGCGCAGGAGACCGCGCTGGCGACGGTGGGCGCGCTCGACGCTCCGCTCCTGATCCCGCTGATCGCCCTGCTGACGATGGGTCTGCTGATCGTCATCGGCCAGACCTTCCGCCGCCGCAATCAGCAGCGGCGCGAGGAGGCCGGCGCGCTCACCCTGTCCTACGAGATCGCGCTTGGCATCGGGCTGCACAACCTCGGTGAGGGTCTGGCCATCGGCGCCGCGTTTGCCCTCGGCGAGGCCGCACTGGGCGTCTTTCTGATCCTCGGCTTCACCTTGCACAACGTCACCGAGGGGATCGGGATCGCCGCGCCGCTGGTCAAGAACCGTCCCGCGCTCTTCCATTT
>JACCXM010000187.1 GCA_013697005.1 Chloroflexia bacterium
CAGATCGGCGTAGGACTCGGGGATCACGGAGGTACGGGACGACATTCACTGCACTCCTGGCGACACTCGCTCGTTTCACGCGCCGCACCCTGCGGCACGAGAAGTGTCGCACGTGGACGGAGTCGAGTGTCGACAGGCGAGAGACGGCAAGAACTGAGTAAGTACCTGAGTAGATCCTACTCATGGCAGGGGAACGCCGCGGCATCAGGATGAGAAGGTGCCAGACGGAATGGCGCCGGGACCGGAAAAACCGGGCACCGAGAGCGGTGAGACCGAAGGAGCCCGCCATGATCACTCCTCCCCTGCTAGCTCGCGCCAACGCGCTGCACCAGCGCGATATCCATACCGATATCGCGCGCGATCGACAGGCGAACACGGCCATCGCCGGCACCCGCACCCGCGGCGGATTCTTTCACCTGGCGACGTCGCGCACGGCACGCCCCATCGCCGCCCAGCGGCCATCCTTGAACCCTCGCCCAGCGGCCGCCTAGCGGCCGCCTCTCCTCCTTCCCCCCGATTCCGCCACGGCCCGGTCACATGACCGGGCCGCTGGCACGTGGGCTGATAGCCAACACCCGCTTGCAATATCGCGCGGCATCCGATAGCGTAGCCACAAGTCATAACTTGTCACGCGTGTTTGCGGAACCCGGCCGTCGTCGTCATCAGAGAGAGGGGTTCGTCATGCGCAGCGCCGTTTTTGCCGCCATCGTCGTCATCACACTGTTGCTGAGCGGGCTGGTGAGCGCCGCTCCCCGAAACTCCGCCGCCTTGGGCGCGACACCAACCGACGAAACCCCCACCGGCGAGTTGACCGCGCCCCCGGCCGACTGCACTGCCGAAGAGCTGACGCTCGGCGATCTTGTCGAGCCCTTGCCGCCGGGGGACATCTCGGGGGTTGTTGCCCCGTTCGATGAAACGGGCGCCGGTGGCGGCCGGGTGCTCTATCTCGCTATCGTGACGCTGCTGCCCGACTCCTGCCTCGACTACCGTTACCGGGAGGGAGCGGTGGTGCTCTTCGTGCAGCAGGGGACGATCGTCTACACCGCGCGGGCCGATGCCGCGGAACCAGACGCGGATGCGGAGATCATGCGCGGCGACAGCGACGCCAGTGACGATGACAATACGGTCGTGGCCCTCGATACGCCGGTGACACTGCATGGCAATGACTGGATCACCCAAAACAAAGGCGTCTGGTTTGCCTTACGCAATAGCGGCGACGACACCGCCGTCATCTCGGTGGCCGTCTATGCCGTCAGCCCCTGGAGTGATGACGCTTGCACCGGCGTGTGCAGAAAACCGTGACATAGCCCTGACCAGTCCCGCGGTATTCAACGTACTCGGGGGACGAAACGCCCAGTACCACACATGTCAGTGACGTCAGACCTCGTTGACCTCCCGGCTGCCCGGCTCCCGGTTTCGCTGACCCCGCTCATCGGCCGGGAGCGCGAACTGGCCGCGGCAGAGGTGCTTCTGCGCGATCCCGACGTGCGCTTGCTCACCGTCACCGGTCCCGGTGGTGTGGGCAAGACGCGTCTTGCGGGCGAGATCGCACGTGCTCTGTCCAGCGCCTTCCGAAATGGCACGCACTTTGTGTCTCTGGCTGGGGTGAGCGATCCGGAGGCCGTGGCGCCGGCCATCGCCTGGGCGCTGGGTATCCGCGATGCGGGCGACCAACCAGCGCTCACGACGCTCCTCGAGGAGCTTCCCGATCGCGATGCGCTCATCGTGCTCGACAATTTCGAGCAGGTCGATGCCGCGGCCCCGCTCGTTGCCGAATTACTCGCCGCTGGGTCCGGGCTGAAACTGATGGTGACCAGCCGGATCGTGCTGCGACTCAGCGGGGAGCACCATCTCCCGCTTGCTCCCCTGGCGTTCCCGGACCCGGACAAGCTGCCGGCCTTGACGGAGCTCGTAGGGATGCCAGCCGTGCGCTTGTTTGCCGAGCGCGCCCGCGCTGCTAGCGGCGATTTCGCCGTTACCGCCGCGAACGCGGAGGACGTTGCCGCGATCTGCGCCCGTCTGGACGGTCTGCCATTGGCGCTCCAGCTCGCCGCCGCCAGACTCCGCCATTTACCGCTCCCCGCCATTGCCGACCGGCTGGAACATAGCCTCGCCCTACTGGTGGGTGGTTCACGGGATAGTCCGCAACGGCATCAGACGTTGCGCGCGGCGATCGACTGGAGCTACACGCTGCTCGATCCACCCGCGCGGGCTCTATTCCGTCGCCTCGCCGTCTTCGTCGGTGGCTGGACGCTGGACGCCGCGGAAACGGTCGTTGGGAATCCCGAAGAGCTCGATCTCGATATTCTGGAGGGGGTGTCGAGGCTGATTGATGACAACCTGGTGGCCCGGTCTCCGAGCTGGGATGGCGAACCGCGCTTCGCCATGCTGGAGACGATTCGGGAATACGGACTCGAGCAGCTCGCAACCAGTGGCGACCAAATCTCCACAGAACGACGTCATAGCCAGCACTTTTTGAATATGGGCACCAAAGCGTGGGAGATGATCGACGGCCCGGAGCAGACCGTCTGGTTGGCTCGATTGGCCGCCGAGCACGACAACGTACGCGCGGTCCTCAATCGGGCCATTGAACGCGATGATCCGGATACCGCGCTGCGGCTGGGAGTGTCGCTCTGGGGATTCTGGGCACAGCGAGGATATCTGAGGGAAGGACGGCTTGCCCTCGAGCGAGCTCTGAAACTCGGAAAAGCCGTTGACCCGGCGGTACGGGTCCGGGCGATTTATTGCCTGGGCATCCTGGCCCTTGACCTCAGTGATCTAGCCGAGGCCCGCGCCTACTTGACGGAGAGCCTGGCGATCTGGCGCGAGTTAGGTAACCAAGATGGGGTGGCCGCCGCGGTAAGCGGTCTTGGCGTTGTCGCGCGGCATTCGGGCGAGTACCAACAGGCCACCGAGCATCTCGAAGAGGCGCTCGCGATCTGGTCCGCACTCGACGATACTTCGGGCATCGCACTTGCTCAGTCCAGTCTTGGCCTCGTCGCGGTTGCCGAGGGTGAATACGAGCGCGCGCGCTCCCGACAGGAACAGGCGCTGGCGATTCGACGGCAGCTCGGGAACGCCGACGGCATCGCCTACTCCATCTGGTCATTGGCAACGATTGCCCGCCTCCAGGGCGATGTCGCGGGCTCCGGAGTCCAATATCGCGAGAGCCTTGCCATGTTCAGAGACCTTGGTGATCGTCAAGGAGAAGCATTTGTCTTGCACGGATTGGCGTGCGCTGCACAGCAGATCGGCGAAGATCTCGAAGCATTCACGTTTTTCCGCGAAGCTCTGACACTACACCAATCCTTGGGTGTACGGCAGGGCACGATCGAGTGCGTTGAGGGAATCACGGCAGTTTCGGTGAGGCGTGGGCACGTCGAGCCTGCGGTGCGGCTGCTCGGCGCCACCACGGCTCTCCGCGACGCGATGACAACCTTGCCAACCGTGTTCGAGCGCCGGGAGCAAGAGCAGACGCTTGCTATCGCCCGTCGCACGTTGACCAATACTGCTTTCGAAGAGGCGTGGGCCGCTGGTCAAGCATTGTCGCTGGAGCAGGCGACGGCTGAGGCACTCCTGCTGACTGAGGAATCGACCGTCGTCACGCGCCCCGTGTCGCCATTCAATCTTACCCGGCGCGAGCAGGAGGTGCTCGCGCTGGTGTGCCAGCATCTGACCGATGCGGAGATCGCCGGGAAGCTCTACCTCAGCCCGCGCACGGCGTCCAACCACGTGGCAAACATCCTGAGCAAACTCGGCGCTGCCAACCGGCGCGAGGTTATCACCCTCGCCACCCGCCACGGACTGGTCTGAGGCGGTGGCGGACAGTGTTCCGCTTACTATCTCAACGACCCCTACCTTCACGTCAGGAGACATTGTTAACGATGCGCGTACGGGTGTCGGTAGCAAACCGAAAGCGATCAGACGTCTTCGCCAGGTATCACCCGTGCGCCCCCAGGTCCCCAGAACGACCCGAAGTTCCCGAAGTTCGACCGCGCCCGCGGCAAACCTCGCTCCCCAACGCCATACCTCACCCTGTCAGTGCGCACGGGGAGAAGGATTCTCGTGACTACACCAGATCGGCGGTGACGACGAGGGCGTAGCCCTGGCCGGTGGGGGCGAAGTTCACCTCGGTGGCGCGGACAACGATCGTCCAGTCGCCGGCGGCCGGGGTGCTCACCAGCACCATCTCGACGTTGTTGCGCGGGTCGGTGTCCAGCGCCGTGCCGCCTGCCAGCGACTCGCCGCCGCTGAACCTGTTGCCGAGGAACGTGGTTCCGTCCGGGGCGATGACCTCGAGATCGAGATTGTTGACCACGGGATCGAGGGAGCTGAAAGTCTCCGCCGGAGGATCGCTCCAGACCAGCGTCACCTTGAGCGGTTCGCTCGCGGGTTGGAGGGTCACCGTTTCCTCGTTGCGCCCGCCCCCAGCGAGCCCACCGGCATGGCGAATATCGCGGAACCAGAGCCGTTGCGCGCCGTTCGCCAGTGGCAGCACCCGGTCGAGCTGGAGCAGCCCCCAGCCTTCCCGGTCGTTGGGGTAGCCGAATCCGCTGTTGGTGGCCGCGGTCGCGTTGAGCAGCAGCGCCTTGAGCAGCGCCCCGGTCGGATTGTGCCCCGCGGCGGAAGGACTCCCGCTCGGGTAGTAGCCCGCGGTGAGATATTGGCGGGCGATGGCCGCCGCCGCGGCGACGACCGGGGTGGCGTAACTCGTGGCGCAATAGACATCGTGTGGGGCGCACCCATCGCTGGGAGGCTTTTTCGCGCCCGCATTCTGGGCAGCCCGGGTCTTGCAGATGCTGCCCTCGCCCGCGGAGACGTGCATGCATCCAGGGGCGAGAATCTCCGGCCGCCGCCGGTTATCGGAGAGCGGGATACAGGCACCGGCGGCGTTTTTCTTGCAGGCGCCGTCGGCGAAACAGGTGACGTGATCGCCGGCGGCATTCGGCCCGATGTAGGCCGCGGAGACGCAGAGGGCATTCTTGGCGGCGCCCGGGGGACCGACTTTTTCGTTGCGGTTGCCGGATGACGCCACCACCAGGCAGTCCTCGTGATCCCAGGTGAAGGTATCGGCGTCGTAGGCGATCAGGGTGTAGGCCGGGTCGTCCGGGAAGTGCCAACTGTTGGTGTGAATGCAGGCGCCGTCGGCCTCGGCATCGAGCAGATAGTCGAAGAAGGTGTGACCGGGTCCGGGGAAACCGAAATCCCTGCGGTTGCTGTAACTGATCCTGGCGTGGCAGGCGATCCCCCGGTCAAACGCGGTCCCGGGTGGTTGGCCGATGTCATCGCCGGCGAGCACGCCGCAGACGAAGTTGGGGTGGGTCGAGAGCCCCCGGTTGGACGCGTTGCGGTTGTTCCGCATCTTGCGGTGGCCGGTGCCCGGGGTGTTGTCGGGCTCGTCCTTGAACCAGCAATGGGTGAAGTTCAAGGGACCGCCATCGATGACCCCGATGATCTGATCGTGTCCGGTGATCCCGGCGGCGGAGAGGGGAGCACTGGTGGTGGTCCCCGTTTCCAGATAGCCGAGATGGTCGGCGCTGTCCGGGACGGCCTCCGTGACCGGCTCGATCCAACTGACTGCCGGGATGGCGGCGACCGCCTCGACCGGCGTTTGGCTGGGCAGGGTGAACTCGATCCGCGCCACCCCGCCGCGCCGCCGGAGATCGAGCACGTCAATCTCCCACGCGCCGAGGTTGGCGAGGTCTTTCGCGACGGCCTCGGCATCCGCTTCCGGAAAGAGCGCGGCCCGCAGGCGCCGGCCGCGATCGCCCGGCGGTGTGGTCTGGGCGATACCGGGAGAGATTTTGTACTCGGCGGCGAAGGGGATGGCGGCGTTGAACAGCGGGTGCCGCGATACCCGTTGCAGCGTCTCCAGGTCGACCAGCTCCAGATAGATCCATTTGGAAATATAGGCGTCGAGCGAGAGACCGGCGGTATCTCGCAGAAACGCCGCGATATCGCGGCGTTCTTCCTCGGTCAGGGATTTCGTGAACTGGATACCGAAGCGGCGTTGCTCGCCGGGCTGCCACCCGTCGTCGCCGATCGGCTCCGCGCGGGGGTCTTTGCCATCCGCGGGGAAATTGTGCAGGTTGACCGGGATACTCAGATCGGACTCGCGCATAGCGGTCTCCAATCATCAGTGCACTACCTGTCACACGCCAAGCGACCGCCGGGACCAATGCCGCATCTTGCCGCAAAACTCGCCACCTTGCATCCGTAGTTTGTACGGAGAACGTCTGGCCGTGAGCAAACCTCAACCCTAGGGCTCGACAGGCGAGGGAGGTACGGGGGTGAGAGTTCGGCGGCTCTGCCACCACCGGATCGCCACCGGCGCGATCAGAGCGAGGGCGGCCAGGACGAGAATGGCCGCCGAGATGGGGCGGGTGACGAAGGTGGCGTAGTTGCCCTGGGCGATCTGCAAGGCGCGGCGGAAATGGTCCTCCGCCACCGGACCGAGAATCACCCCGACTACCGCTGGCGCGACCGGGATGTCGAAGCGGCGCATCGCGAACCCCAACGCCCCCAGCGCATAGAGCACGACCAGATCGACCGCCGAACCACTCATGCCGTAGGTGCCGAGCCCGGCGAAGACGAGGATGGCGGCGTAGAGGAGCGGCCGCGGGATAGCCAGCAACCGCACCCAGACCCCGGCCAGCGGCAGATTGAGCACCAGCAGCATCACATTGCCGATGTAGAGACTGGCAATTAGACCCCAGACCAGCTCCGGGTCCTGCTGGAAAAGGGTCGGCCCCGGATTGAGCCCGTAACGCTGGAAGGCGGCGAGCAGAATGGCCGCCGTGGCCGAGGTTGGCAGTCCCAGGGTCAGCAGCGGGGCGAGCACCCCGGCGGCGGAGGCGTTGTTGGCGGCCTCCGGACCGGCCACCCCCTCGATGGCGCCCTTGCCGAACTCCTCTGGGTGTTTCGACAGCCGCTTCTCCAGCGCATACGAAAGGAAGGTCGGAATTTCGGCGCCGCCGGCGGGGAGACTGCCGATGGGAAAGCCGATCGCGGTTCCCCGCAGCCACGGTTTCCAGGAGCGGGCCCACTCCTGCCGCGTCATCCAGACGGTCCCCTTGACTGGAATGATCTGGTCCGGATCGTGTCGCATGCGCGAGGCGACCCAGAAGGTCTCACCCACCGCGAACAACCCGACGGCGACGGTGACGACGTCGATACCGTCCAGCAGTTGCGGGATACCGAAGGTGAAGCGGCTCTGCCCGGAGAGAGTGTCGATCCCGACCAGTCCCAGCGCCAATCCGAGGAAGAGACTCAACAGACCCCGCGCCAGCGAGCTGCCGAGTAACGCCGTGATCGTGGTGAAGGCCAGCACCACCAGGGCGAAATACTCGGCGGGACCGAACTTCAATCCGATCTGCACCATGAACGGGGCGAGAAAGGTGAGTCCAATTGTGCCGACCGTACCCGCCACGAAGGAGCCGATGGCGGCGGTCGCCAGCGCCGCCGCACCGCGCCCTCGTCTCGCCATCTGATTCCCCTCGATGGCGGTCACGATCGAGGCCGACTCGCCGGGGGTATTGAGCAGGATCGAGGTGGTCGAGCCGCCGTACATACCGCCGTAGTAGATGCCGGCGAACATGATGAAGGCGCTGATCGGGGCCAGCTTGTAGGTCACCGGCAGCAGCAGCGCCACCGTCAGCGCCGGGCCGATCCCCGGCAGCACCCCGACCGCCGTCCCCAGCAACACGCCGATCAGCGCCCAGCCCAGATTTTCCGGGGTCAGCGCCACCTCGAAACCGCGGGCGAGATCGGCGAAGGCTTGCATCTAACGGAGTCGAGAGTCGAGAGGCGACAGTCGACAGTACGACGGCAAGAAGTCGTGAGTGAGACGGCGAGATGGCGAGACGTGGTGTAGGGGCACGGCATGCCGTGCCCGGTCCGCGACCAGACGGTTCCCTGGCGCCCTTCCCGCCATCACGCTATATCCAGATGCACTCACCCCACCCACCTAAACGATCCCGGCCAACACGCCTGCCGGCAAGTCGAGACCGAGACCGCGGTTGAAGATCAGAAAGAGGACGGTCGCCATGATGACCCCGATCGCGATGTCGCGGACATAGCGGCGGCTGCCCATCGCGATCGCCGCCCAGACGAAGAGGACCGCGCTGGCGATGATGAATCCCGCCCGCTCGATGAGCACCAGGTAGGCGAGCAGCGCCAGGGCCAGCAGTCCCACCGTGCGCCAGTCGGTCGGCAGTGTCGGGTCGGCGTCCTCCGAGTCACTGCTGCCCACGGCCGCGCGGCCGGTGAGCGCCTCGACCGCCAGCCAGAGCCCGACCAGCACCAGCCCCGCGCCGACGATGTAGGGGATCACCCGCGGCCCAACTTTGGAATAGGCGGGGGTGAGCCGGATCAGTGTCGTCTGCCAGATGACGAGGACGCCGAAGACGACCGTGGCCAGGGCCAGCAGGGTTTCGCCGAGACGAGGGATGACAGGGTGTCCGGGTGATTGGGTCATAGGGTGAGGGTTTTAGGCGACGAGCCCCAGCTCGGTGAGAATCCCGGTCACTCGGTCCCGCTCCTCGCCGAGGAATGTCCCGTAGTCGTCACCGAAGCGGGCGAAATCCTGCCAGCCGTAGGTGGCGCGGGTCTCGATCCAGGCATCGCTGGCGACTAACGTTTCGACCAGGGCGATCAAACACTGGCGGCCCTCGTCAGAAATATCTGGCGGGGCGACGAGACCGCGCCAGTTGGCCAGCTCGACGTCGATCCCTTGCTCTTGCAGCGTGGGGGCAATCGGTGCCGCCGCGCCGTCCGCGCTGGCTTCCGGGGTGGCATCGCCCGTCTCGGCCACGCCGGAGACCGCCAGCGCGCGCAGCTCGCCCGATGCGATCTGATCGAGCCACTCGCCGACCCCGGAAACCCCGGCCGAGACCTGTCCGCCGAGAATCGCCGCCAGCGCCTCGCCGCCGCCGGAGAAGGGGACGTAGTTGATCTGCGTCGGATCGACTCCGGCCGCCTGCGCGATCAATCCGACGAGGATGTGATCGGTGCCGCCGGCGGAACCTCCCCCCCAGGAGATGGCGGTGGGATCGGCCTGGAACGCGGCGATTAGATCGTCGAGGGTCTGATACTCCGACGCCGCCGGCACGACGATGACTTCGAACTCGGCGGTGAGACTGGAGATCGGGGTGGTCTGCTCCAGGGTCACGGGGGAGGCGTTGGTGGCGATGGCGCCGATCATCACCAGCCCCATCATCATCAGCTGGTGGTCGTTGCCGGCTTCGTCGTTGACGAGCTGGGCGATGCCGACCGTGCCGCCGGCGCCCTCGACGTTATAGACCTCGACGGTGGGCGCGATTCCCTCTTCCTGAAGCACGCGCTGCATCTCGCGCGCGGTGGTGTCCCAGCCGCCACCGGGAGCGGCGGGGGCCATGATCTCGATCGGGCTATCGGTGAAGCCGTCGACCGCGCACTCCGCCTGCGCAGCGGCCGGAGCCGGCGGCGCGGCGATGGCGGCCAGCGCCGGGATGATGAGACTCGCCGTCAGGAACAGGATCAATCGTCGCGGGGATCGCATCGGTGCTCCTCTCGCCGCCGATCCTCTCCGACCGCCGGCCGTTGCCCCATCATTGGGGTCTGGGATTCGGGGTGTTTTGTACCACACACAGAGTCGGGAGTCGGGAGTCGGAAGTCGGAAGTCGGAAGTCGGAAGTCGGAAGTCGGACGTACGATTGGCGGTTGCGGGCTGCGGGTGGGGATCAGGGTAGCGTCTGGTTGCGGGGAGGGCACGGCATGCCATGCGTTTCGCCGTCCGCCGTCCGCCGTCCGCCGTCCGACTCGTCTCACCATGAACCCGGCCGGAAGTCGCTTTCCGGGGTCAGGGTGCGGATGAACCCGGCGATCACCTTGGCGGCGTTCTCGAGATCGCGGAGATGGACCATCTCATTCGGCGAGTGGATGTAGCGGCTGGGAACCGAGACGATGCCGGTGGCGGTGCCGGCGCCGGAATGGATCATCGCATCGACGTCCGTGCCGCTGGACTTGCCCCACGCCTGGACGGCGGTATCAATACCCTGACCGCGGGCGGATTCGCGCAGGCCGCGGAAGACGCCATCATTGACCGTGGCGCCCCGGCTGAGAACGGGTCCTCCACCGAGCTTGACGTCATTGCTCCGTTTCTTGTCCGCTCCTGGATAATCGGTGGGGTGGGTCAAGTCGATGGCAATGGCGACGGTTGACGGCGTACGGAACGAGGCGGTGTACGCTCCGCCAAAGCTGATCTCTTCCTGCGTGGTGGCGATGGCGAACACATCGACCGCGCATCGCTCCGCGGCGATCAGCCGCGCCGTCTCCAGGGCAATGAATGCTCCCATCCGGTTGTCCATGCTGCGCGAAACGACGATCTCACCCATCAGCTCCAGGACGTGGGAGTCGATCACGGCCGCATCGCCCACTTCGACCCGGCTCACCGCATCGTCATGGTGATGCGCACCGATGTCGATCCACATGTCCTCGAGCCGGGTCGGCTTTTTCCGATCCTCCTCCTGGAGCAGGTGCGCCGCTTTCTTGCCGATCACCCCCACCACGTCGCCTTCGCGTCCGGCGATGCGAATCCGCTGGCCGACGACGACCTGATCGTCCCAGCCACCGAGCGGGGCGAACCAGAGAAAGCCTTCCGGGTCGATGTGGGTGATGACGAACCCGATCTCGTCGATGTGCCCGGCCAGCAGCACCTTTGGCACATCCTCGGCATCACCCCGCGCGCGGACCCGGGCGTAGGAGTTGCCGAGGACGTCGTGCGTCACCTCGTCGGCGAAGGTCTCGGCTTCTTCGCGCCAAATCTGGGCGGGAATCCGCTCGTACCCTGATGGTCCGGGTGCATCCAGCAGCCGGCGCAGAAACTGCAGAGCCCGGTCTTCCACGGTCATCCCCTCTCGCTCGCTTACCGTTGTTGTGGCGCCAAAGCGTATCGAATGTGCCGGCTGGGGTAGCATTCTAAGCCTTCAGCGATCATCCGATTGACGATCGTGGGCGGCGTGTCCGCGATCCGATTTCCACGAAGGAGAGCGATTTCCATGCTGGACCACGGTCTGCACCGGCGCACATTCCTCAAGTCCGCCGCCGCGGCTGGTCTGTTGCCGTTGGGATTGGGCGCCGCCCATCGCGTCTCGGCGCAAGAGAGCGAAACGACCTTTCGCTTTGTGTCGATCAGCGGCCCACCCGATACGATCGACCCCGGTGAGAACTGGGAGGGAGCGGGGGGGTTCACGATCATCGCCCAGGTCTACGATGGGCTGTTCCGGTTTGAAGGCGCCGAAACCTCCGAGATCGTGCCTATCCTGGCGCGCGAAGTGCCGACACCCGAGAACGGCGGGATATCCGAGGACGGGCTGCAGTACACGATCACGCTCAAGCCGGAGGCGGCCTTCCCGGACGGTTCTCCGGTCAACGCCGAGGCCGTGAAATTCAGCTACGACCGGACGCAGGCGCTCAAATTGGGTGTCGATTTTCTCCTCGATCAGATCGCCGAGACCGAGGCGGTTGACGAGCAGACGGTGCGCTTCACCATCAAGCAGCCGTTTTCCCCGTTCCTGAACTCGCTCGGCAGCGTCTTTGCCAACAGCATCGTCAATCCGGCGGTGGTGGCGGCCAATGCCACGGAAGACGATCCGTACGCGCACGAGTATCTGATTTCGCACGCGGCGGGTTCTGGCCCGTACTTGCTGGAAAGCTTCGAGCCAGAGCTGAGTCAGGCCACGCTGGCAAGGAACATGGACTGGTGGCAGGGCTGGCCGGACGGGCCGCATCTGGACCGGATCGTGGTGCAGTGGATCTCGGAATCGGCGACCGCCCGCCTGATGCTGGAGCAAGGCGATGCCGATTTCGTGGCGGGGCTCTCCGCCGAGGCGTTGACGGCACTGGCGACGATACCCGGCATCGTCACGATGGAGGGCACCGCGCTGGGGCAAACATTCATCGCGTTCAATACCGAGATGGCGCCCTACGACAATGTCACGCTGCGCCAGGCACTGGCCTATGCGTTGAATTACGATGCGGCCATCGATGGCATCTACGGCGGCGGCCGGAAACTGGATAGCGTCACCCCACCGATGGTGGGCTACGCGCCGGCGGCGACCCAATACACCTTCGATCTGGCGAAAGCCAAGGAGCTGCTCTCCGAAGCTGGCTATCCGGATGGTCTGGACATCGAGATCGCCGTCTCTCAGGCGGACGAGCTTGGTTCGCTGACGTTACAGATGTATCAAGCCGATCTGGCCTCGATCGGGGTGAACCTGACAATTACCACCATGGACGGCAACGCGATGTTCACCGAGCACCTGAACGGTGACCCGGCGCAGGCCCTGCCCGCGATATTCAGCTTCATGGCGGCTGATTACCCCGATGCCTACCAGTTGCTGGCGATCGCCTATGGCTCGAGTAGCTTGCCCCCCGCGGGCTGCTGCAATTTTGCCTACTACACCAATCCCGAGATGGACGCGATCATCACCCGGGTCGAGACCACACTCGACCCCGACGAGCGGCAAGCGGCGCTGCAGGAGGGGTTCGATCTGGCGTTTGCCGATGAGCCCTTGATCTGGCTGCACGTCTTTGCCGACCGGGCCGCGATGAAAGACACGGTCAGCGGTTGGGAGTTC
Organism: Chloroflexia bacterium; assembly: GCA_013697005.1. Lineage (GTDB taxonomy): Bacteria > Chloroflexota > Chloroflexia > Thermomicrobiales > UBA6265 > JACCXM01. Next base: position 12,618 of record JACCXM010000187.1, read on the forward strand.
AACTACGTGAATGGCATGGCCTACGCGCCCTTCGCGAAGATGTCTCTGGGGTAAGCGCGTTCCGTTAGGAGCCGGCCGATGCTCGCCTATCTGGTCCGCCGCATCGCCAGTCTGGTGCTGGTGCTGGCCGGCATCTGTGTCCTGACCTTTGTCCTCTCCCGCGTCTTGCCCGCCGATCCCGCGCGGGGTGCGGTGGGCAAGGCCGGCGCCGAGCAGTACGCGGCGATGCGCGAGCGGATGGGGCTCGACCGGCCCATCCCCGAACAGTTCTGGCGCTACGCCTCCGGACTGGTGCACGGGGACCTCGGCTATTCGTATGCCTCGCGGCGGCCGGTAGCGGAAGACATCGGCGACTATTTCCCGGCGACGTTTGAGTTGACGATTGCCTCGCTTCTGCTCGCCATCGCCGCCGGCGCGCCGTTGGGTGTGCTTTCCGCGGCCCACCGAGGGGGTTGGCTGGACCGGGCGGCGGGTTGGAGCGCGCTGGCCAGTGTGGCGCTGCCGCTGTTTGTCATCGGACTCGCCTTCCAGGTCATCTTCTACAAGACCCTGGGCTGGTTGCCGGTCGCGGGCCGGATTTCCCCCGAGCTCGGCGCCCCGGCGCGTCTCACGGGCATGTTTACCGTCGATAGCCTGCTGTATCGAGACGGGCCGCGCTTTGGCAGCAGTCTGAAGCATCTGGTGCTACCGGCGGTGACACTGGCGCTGCCGTTGACCGCCATTATCAGCCGCATGATCCGCTCCTCGATGCTGGAAGCCCTGGCGAAAGACTACGTGCGGACGGCGCGCGGCAAGGGGATCAGCGAACAGCGGGTGATCTATCGCCACGCCCTGCGCAATGCGATGCTGCCCGTGGTGACCTCACTGGGGATGCTCTTTGGTGCCCTCCTCGGCGGGGCGTTTCTGGTTGAAGTCGTCTACACCTTCCCCGGGCTTGGGTTGTACGTGCTGAATTCCATTTTGCGCGCCGAGACCGCGCCGATCGTCAGTGCCACCCTGCTGGTAGCGGCGTTGTACATGCTGACGAATCTGGCGGTGGATATCGCCTATGTCTTTATCGATCCACGCATCCGTTACGCGTAGCGCCCTCGCACTGCCAGCCACCGCGGGCGGGCTGGCCTGGTTGCGGGCCGGCATCGTCTGGCTGCCTTTGGTCATCCTGCTCGTGGTCACAGTGGCCGGGCGCGCGCTGGCGCCCTACGATCCGGATGCGGTGTTGGTGACCGATCGGTTGCAACCCCCATCACTGATGCATCCGATGGGCACCGATCCCCTGGGCCGCGATGTGCTGAGCCGGGTGATGACCGGCGCCCGCAACACGGTCCCCAACGTCTTCTTCATTCTGATCAGCGCTCTGACGATCGGCGTCTTGATGGGGGTGGTCGCGGGGTACGCGGGCGGCAAGATCGATACCGTGCTGATGCGCATCACCGATGTGTTTCTCGCCTTTCCCGCGCTGGTGCTGGCGTTGGCCATCGTCGGGATGCTTGGCGCGAACGTAAGGAATGCCATCATCGCGATCATCATCGTCTGGTGGCCGTGGTACGCGCGCCTGGTGCGGGGGCAGGTGCTGTCGATCAAGAACGAGCTGTACGTCGATGCCGCGCGCAGTCTGGGGTGTCCCGCGCACCGCATTCTGCTGCATCACGTGTTGCCGAACTCGATGGCGCCGGTCGGGGTGCAGGCGCTGCTGGATATCGGGGCCGCGTTGTTGACCACGGCCGCGCTGGGCTACCTCGGAGTTGGCGCGCAGCCGCCGTCGTCGGAATGGGGAGCGATGCTGGCCCAGGGGCGGCAGTTTTTTCTCGACGCCTGGTGGCTGACCGGCTTTCCTGGATTGGCGATTTTTGTCACGGTGCTGATCTTCAACGGCGCCGGAGAACGGCTGCGGGCGAAGACGCTATCCGGCTGGTCACGCATTTGACAACCCGATACCCCGGTGTTTTTATAGGTTGGTTACCGATCGGACAATCTGCCAATCACCCGGAATGTAAAGGAGCAGGCAGGTCAGACGCACGCATCCGGTCCAGTGAGACGGTGAACGCGAGAGCGTAGAAGGAGTTCGTAATGACGCGGCCCGAGACTCGCGATGCAGAACAGCTCATGCGAAACGTGGCGCAGCGGCGGCTTTCGCGCCGCGGTCTGATGCAAGGCGCGGCCGCCGCCGGATTGGTGCTTCCCGCCGCCGGCGCGTCATTCCTGACGCCGAGAGCGTCGTTCGCGGCCCAGGACGAGCCGATCGGCGCCTCGCTCATCGGCGAGCTCGAAGGCCCCACGGTACTCGTGGATGCGCCACGCCCGGAGACGCTCAAGCAGGCCCCTATGCTCGACGCGTTGGTCGAGGACGGCACCCTGCCTCCGGTCGAGGAGCGTGTTCCCTTGCAGCCGCTGGTCGTTCAGCCGCTGGAAGGCATCGGAACTTACGGCGGCACCCTACGCAGGGGCTTCACCGGACCGGGCGACGACGAGAACGGCAACCGCTACGTCTCCGGCGACAAGCTCGTTTTCTGGGATTACACCGGCACCGAGTTCCGGCCGGCGCTGGCCCGGAGCTGGGAGTTCAGCGATGGCGACCGGGTGTTCACCATCACACTCCGCGAGGGTCACAAGTGGTCCGACGGCGCACCCTTCACCGCCGACGATTTCGTCTTCTGGTACGAGGATATCTACACCAACCCGGATCTGGTGCCGACCCCGCACGCCTCTTTCGCCATCAATGGCAAACAAGGGCGGATCGAGAAGGTCGACGAGACGACGGTCAGCTTCATCTTCGAGGAGCCGTACCCGCTCTTTTTGACGATTCTGGGCGGCACCACGTTCATGGGCTCTGGCCACATGACCAACCGCGGGTTCCACGGCGGGTCCTACGCCCCGGCCCACTATCTCAAGCAGTTCCACCCGACGTACACGCCACAAGCCGAAATCGACCAGATGGCCAGCGACGAGAACGTCGAGGACTGGATCGCGCTGTTCCGGCTCAAGAACCAGTGGTCGCTCAATCCCGATCTGCCGGTGCTCGGTCCCTGGCGCACGGTTTCGCCGGTCAATACCCCGAACTGGACCATGGAGCGCAACCCCTTCTATTACGAGGTCGACACCGAGGGAAACCAGCTCCCTTATCTCGACGGGATCCAGATGACGCTGGCCGAGAATCTCGAGGTGCTCAACCTGCGCGCCATCGCCGGTGAGTACGATCTGCAGGAGCGCCACACCGATATCGCCAAGCTGCCGGTTTTTCTGGAGAATCAGGAACAAGGGAATTACAGCGTTCACCTCGATCCCGGTTCCTACGGTTCCGATGCCACCCTCCAGATCAACCACAGTTACGATGCCGACCCCGAGACCGCCAAGTGGCTGCACACCGCCGATTTCCGCCGCGCGCTTTCGATGGGGATCGACCGCGATCAGCTCAACGAGACCTTCTGGCTCGGTGTCGGCTCCCCCGGCAGCGTGGCCCCGGCGGCGAGTGTGCCGCAGAGCCCCGGCGAGGAATGGCGCACCAAGTGGGCCACGCGCGACGTCGCGCAGGCCAACCAGCTTCTCGACGAAATCGGACTGACCGAGAAGGACGGCGAGGGCTATCGCATGCGGACCGACGGCAAGGGCCGCCTCCGCCTCGAGGTCTTCGCCATCTCCGGCGCGTTCGTGCCCTTCCCGCGCATCGGCCAATCGATCGCCCAGCAGTGGCAGGAGATCGGTATCCAACTCGATGTCTCGGAGTTGGAACGCAACCTGGGCATGACTCGCATGCGCAACAACGAGCATCAAATCTTCATGTGGGCCAATGACGGCTCGGAGCTGATCTACGCCTTCCCCCGCCACGCCCTGCCGGTCGATCCGGCGGAGGCAATGATGGGGCCGTTGATCGCCACGTGGTTCGTGACCAATGGCGAAGAGGGGATGGCGCCGACCGAGGAGGCGATGATCGAGGCGATCGACCTGTACCGCTCGGCCGGTGGGCAGAACACGGAGGAGAGCAACGCGACGGCCCAGGAAATCTGGAAGATCATCGTCGACAACGTCTTCAGCATCGGTACGGTCGGCGTCTCGCCGGCGGTGATGGGGATCCGGGTGGTGAAAAACACGATGGGCAACATCCCGGCCCGCCAGGTGAACATGCAGCACGCCCGCACGCCGCAGAGCTCGCACCCGGCGACTTTCTACTTCAAGGGGTGATGGGGACACGGTTCTCATCCGTTCTCCCTATCACCCTAACACCCCATCACCCAACGAGG
>JACCXM010000229.1 GCA_013697005.1 Chloroflexia bacterium
GTTCCGGGTACACGCCATAGTCGTCGGTATTGCCCCACCAGCCATTGATATCGCCGCGGTAGCCCCAATGCGGATTCTCGGAGGCCGGAACGAGCTCGTCGAACGTCCACTCCGAGATCCAGGCATCGTAGGCGCCCATGGCAATGACGAGCGAGGCGTACTCGCAGCTCAGATTGCGCTGCTGGGTGTAAACCGGGACTTCGACGAAGGCAGAGCCGTCACTCAGCTCGTGGGCTGCCGCCCATTGTTGTGGCAGGACGGCAGTCGCCAGCACGGCAACCACGGCCAACGCCCGCACCAGCAGCCGCAACCCAGCTCTTCGCCTTCCCGCTCCCACAACCGTCCCCCGCCCTGAACGCCTCAGCCTCGGATTCATTGTAGCGATCGTTGATCCGCCTGACTATATGAGACTGAAAGTCAACGGTGTAGGTTGAGGGTTATGGGTTGCCCGCAATCCGACGTTCACCCACCACTCGACCGGTAATTCGGCGCCTCACGGGTGATGACGATGTCGTGAGGATGGCTTTCGCGCAGACCGGCGGCGGTTATCCGCACGAATCGGGTCTCGTGTTTGAGCGCCGCAATGTCCGCCGCGCCAACATACCCCATCGCGGAGCGCAGACCGCCAACCATCTGATAGACGAGATTTCCCATCGGACCTTTGTACGCGACGCGGCCCTCGATACCTTCCGGCACGAGCTTCTGGATGTTGCCGATGCCTTCCTGGAAGTAGCGGTCCTTGGAGTAGGAGCGCGAGTTCATGGCGCCGATGGAGCCCATGCCGCGGTACTCCTTGAAGCGCTCGCCCTGATAGAGCACCACTTCGCCGGGACTTTCGTCGACACCGGCCAAGAGGGAGCCAAGCATCACCGCATCCGCACCGGCGGCAATGGCCTTCGCGATATCGCCGGAATACTGGATGCCACCATCGGCAATCACCGGGACGTCGTGACGCGCCGCGGCACGGGCACAGTCGAGCACCGCCGTAATCTGCGGTACGCCAACTCCGGCCACGACGCGGGTGGTGCAGATTGACCCCGGTCCAACGCCGATCTTGACGGCGTCGGCGCCGGCGCCGATCAACGCTTCGGTGGCCGCCCCGGTCGCGACGTTGCCGGCCATCACCGCGACGTCAAAGGTGCGCTTGATACGCTCCACCATGTGCAGCACGGAAAGCGAATGTCCGTGCGCCGTATCGACGACGAGAATATCTACTCCAGCATTGACCAGCGCCGCCGCGCGTTCCTCGGCATCGGCGCCGACACCGACCGCGGCGCCGACCCGTAGTCGCCCCTTGGCGTCTTTGGTGGCGTTCGGAAACTGGATTTTCTTCTGGATGTCCTTTACCGTGATCAAGCCGGTCAGATACCCGCGGTCATCGACGACGGGGAGTTTTTCCACGCGGTGCCGGTGCAGAATCGATTGCGCCTGCTCCAGGGTCGTCCCCGCCGGGGCGGTGATGAGATCCTCGCTGGTCATGACCGCACTCACCGGTTGCTCGACGTCATGCACGAAGCGCAGATCGCGGTTGGTGAGGATGCCGACCAGGCGTCCGCACTCTTCGGTAATCGGCACCCCCGAGATGTGATACCGCTCCATCACCGCTAGCGCCTCGCGCACCAGCGCATCCGGCGGCAGGGTCACCGGCTCGACGATCATCCCCGATTCGGACCGCTTGACCTTGTCGACCTCGCCGATCTGTTCCTCGATCGAGAGGTTCCGATGGACGATGCCGATTCCTCCCTCGCGAGCCAGAGCGATGGCCATCCGCGCCTCGGTCACGGTATCCATCGCCGCGGAGAGGAGGGGAATTGCCAACGAGATGTTCCTCGTCAACTGGGTGGTGGTCGAGACGGTCGCCGGCAGAACGTCTGATTGCGCGGGAACGAGTAGGACATCATCGAAGGTAAGACCGAGCCCAACGAACTTGTCCGTATCGGAGAGGGCATCGAAAGGGTGGCGGGAATCGTCCCACGGCGACGGCGAATCGAGACCTGGGACGGTGAACTGGCGAGACTCCGTGATCGTCATCGTGCGCTTCCCTCCGCTGACTCGTTGCCGGGGCGATGCTTGGGCGGGAGATGGAGACGGGTGGTGAGCTCGTTGACGAACGCTTCGTACGCCTCCGCGCCGCGCGAGCTCGGGTCGTATTCCACGATCGCCTGACCGTACGAGGGCGCTTCGGCCAGCCGTACGGACCGTGGCACCACGGTGCCAAACATACGGTGCGGAAAATAGCGCCGGACTTCGGCGACGACGTGGGCGGATAAGCGCGTCCGCACATCGAACATGGTCATCAGGACTCCGGTGACATCCAGCAGTGGGTTCAGCCCTCGTTTGACCAGATCGACCGTCGTCATCAACTGCCCGAGACCTTCCAGCGCCAGAAACTCGCACTGAATCGGCACGACGACGGAGCGGGCGGCGGTGAGGGCATTGACCGTGAGCAGCCCCAGCGAAGGCGGGCAGTCGATCAGCACGACATCATACCGGAGGGGCATTCCGGCGAGTGCATGGCGCAGGCGGGTTTCGCGCCCCGCGGCGTCGACCAGTTCGATCTCGGCTCCGGCGAGCATCGGCGTCGCGGCCACGAGGTCGAGCCCGGGCCGGTCGGTGGCCCGTGTGGCATCAGCCAGAGGCACCCCATCGACGAGCACATCGTAGATCGAGCGCCCAACGCTGAGCTTGTCGATACCGAGGGATGAGGTCGCGTTGCCTTGGGGATCGGCGTCGATGAGGAGCACGCGATAGCCACGCTGGGCGAGGGAAACCGCGGTGTTGACGGCGGTGGTCGTCTTGCCAACGCCACCTTTCTGATTGGCAAACGCGACGACGGGGAACGCCCGCGCGTCACGGCTGTCCGGGTCGAGCCCCGGTTGGGCCGCCGCCGGACTTGCTGCCGTCACACTCGCCATCCGTATCTCGTGCGCAGTGCTGCCTCTCCTTGTGGTGATGGTAGCACGGAGGGTCGCGGGTCGCGGGTTGCGGGTTACGGGTTGCGGGTTATGGGTGGCAGTCTTTATTGCCGACTCGCCGAATTGCCGACTTACCGTCTGATCAGGTTTGACGCGAACCAGACCAGATTGGCTGGGCGCTCGGCGAGACGGCGCATCAGGAAGAGATACCAATTGGGGCCGTACGGTGTGGCGATCAGCACCCGGTGCCCGGCCCGCGCCAGTTCACTCTGATACTGGGGACGCACCCCGAACAGCATCTGAAACTCGAAGCGGTCATTGCCGATGCCATGCCGGCGAGTGAAATCGATGACATGGTCGATTATCCGCTCGTCATGGGTGGCGATGGCGGTGAAGCCGCCCGCGGTCAGCATCCGTTCCGCGAGCGTGATGTAGGCGCGGTCGACGTCCGCTTTGCGCGGGTAGGCGAGATTCGCCGGTTCCAGATAGGCGCCCTTCACCAATCGTAGATTTGGTACGAGGGGCAAGAGACCTTCCAGATCGTCCGGCGTGCGATAGAGATAGGACTGGAGCACGGTACCCACATTGTTATGGCCATCGGCGCGGAGTCGCCGGTAGATGCGCAGCGTATCGTCGACGCGGTTCGATTCTTCCATGTCGATGCGGATGAAGTTGTTGTGGCGGGCGGCGTGCGCGACGACTTCGCTCACATTGCGGTACGCCATCTCGGGATCGAGATCGAGTCCCAGGTGGGTGAGTTTGAGCGCGATATTGACCTGCAACCCTTCAGTAGCGATGCGGTCGAGATCGGTCTTGTATTCGGCGACGACGGCGCGGGTGGTCTCAGGATCTTTCACCCCCTCGCCGAGAAGCGCGGTGTTCGCGCGCATCCCTTTCTGATTTAGACCGCGTAAAACCGGAATCGCCTCATCGAACGTCTCGCCGGCGACGAAACGCGCCGCGCCGAGTCGCATGCCATAGCGTTGCACGGCGCGGGATATCAGCGGATTGCTCGTCGCGGCCAGAATGCCGGAGCGAAATATCGGATTGAAATCGAAGCGGAGTGGCTTTCGCCTCGATGAGGTCTCGTCCGCTGTGGGTGTCTGTTCGCGGTTCGCTATCGTCATCGACTCTGCCCGTGGGTTTCTCGCGTGTCGCGGCACTCACCGTGCCCCGGCGCTCACCAGGATAGCCGCGAGTTCGGTGAACCCTCGTTGCTGGGCGTGCGCCAATGGCGAGACATCGTTGCCATCGGCGAGATTGACGTCCGCCCCGGCCGCGACGAGGAGCCGCACGACTTCGACGTACCTGGCGCCGCCATCGCCGAACATGATGGCTTCCAGCAACGCCGTCAGCCCAAGTCGATTGATATGGTCGACGGCGATCTCCGTTTCCAACAACCGCGCCACAACGTCGCCGTGGCCGCGCTCGGCCGCCCTGATCAACCCGGTCCCGCGGTAGCTGTCGAGGCTTTGCACGTCAGCTCCCGCTTCCAGGGTAAGATCGAGCAGCTCGCGGTATCCCTCGGCGGTCGCGATCAGATAGGCACTCTGTTGCGTGTCGTCCTGCGCATTGACGTCGCCGCCGGCCGCGATCAGCGCGCAGGCGACCTCCAGATGATTCCCCCAGGCGGCGGCGATCAATGCGGTCATCCCGCTGGCATCGCGGGCGCCGGCGCTCGCGCCCTCGGTGAGCAGCCGCTTCACGGTATCGGCATCACCGCCGCGGGCGGCTTCGATCAACTCCATGTCCATGTCGCGTCCCCTGGCAACTGGCTCGCTCTCTGGCGTCGCGTTCGATCGGGCGGCACAATCGCGCTCCGGGGTCGCCGTTGCGGGCGGCCCTTGCATGAGCGATCTGCTGTCCGCACTTGAAGTGGTGCTTCCCACCACGAACGCGCCTGCCAGCATGGAAACGAGCAGCCAGTGGGACATCCGGTTCCGGATTCGGGTCATTGTGGTGCGGAGTATACGGTCAAGCGCCCGCACGATCCTGGGCAAAGAGCCTGGTCTTCCCGGAACCAGGAACCAAATCCTGCACCCATCCAGAGGACGTGCGGACCCGATCGATCGCATCGCGCAGCCGCAGTGCCTCCGCCCGCACCGCGTCAATCCAGTCTTCCTCCCCCTTTGCTTCGGCGTACAGCACGGAGCGAGACGAAGAGACGAGCAGTCCCGCGCCCGCGGCATCGAGTCCAGCACGCAGCGACGCCTCGAGATCGCCCCCCTGGGCGCCAATTCCCGGAAGTAAGATGGGCAGGTCTGGGCAGCGACTACGCACTTCAGCCAACTCCGCCGGGTACGTTGCGCCCACGACGAGACCAAGAGTCGCCGGCCACCGATCCGCCCAGGTGGCGACCCGATCGGCAACGGTCAGGTACATTGGCTGTTTGACTCCGCCTTCTTCCAGAGTGCAATTCTGCAGATCCCCCGAGCCGGGATTGCTGGTCTTGCAGACGACGATGACCCCTTTGTCGTCACGTCGCATGAACGGCGCGAGCGAGTCCTCGCCGAGATAGGGATTCACCGTCACCGCGTCGAATCCCCAGGTATCAAAGTAGGCGGTCGCATACGCATCGGCGGTATTGCCCATGTCCCCGACTTTGGCGTCGAGAATGACCGGGATATGGGATGGTACGAGGCGGCGGGTTTCCTCCAGGGCTTCGATCCCCGCCCGGCCATGAGCCAAATAGAACCCCAGGTTCGGCTTGTAAGCACAGACGAGGTCGGACGTTGCCGCGATAACCTCGCCGTTGAAGGCGATAATGGCCCCGGCCACGCTGTCACAATCGCGCAATGATGTGGGAAACCGACTCAGGTCTGGATCGAGTCCAATGCAAAGGAGACTGTCGGTGTGCATCTCGGCTCCGCTTGCCACCCGGTCACGATCGGGGGCGTTTTGATCCGCAAACTGTACGTACACCCGTGGCTGCTGTGACAGGGCCGCCATTGAACCTGGTGCTAGGATGGATGGGAGGGGATACCGCGTCAAGGCGCGGCTGAGCGATGGGAGCAATCCCGCCGCGGGGGACACCGGAGTGGCGCCGATCGCGACTGGACAATCGCCAACATCACCATCGGTCGGTTCGGCGCTCCGGTTGCCGGAGATCGATCCACTGTCGGGGGTGCGGCTGCCCACCATGGCAGACGTCACCCGTGCGCGTGAGGTTCTCGCCGGGTATCTACGCCCAACGCCTTTGCTGTCCACCCCGGCCCTTGATGAGCTGCTCGGGTTCCAGGCGTTTCTGAAGTGCGAGAATCTGCAACCGATCGGCGCCTTCAAAGTGCGGGGCGGACTCTTCCTGATGAGCGAGCTCCCGGACGCGGATCGCGGGCGGGGGGTCGTCACCGCCTCGACCGGGAACCACGGTCAATCGATCGCGTACGCGGCCCGCGAATTCGACGTGCCGGCGACGATCTGGATGCCGGAAGTGGCCAATGCCTTGAAGGTCGCTTCGATGCGCCGGCTTGGGGCCGATGTCCGGTTCGCGGGAAGGGATTTTGACGAGACGCGCGCCGTGGCGGAGGAGGATGCGGCCGCCCGTGACGCCTACTACGTCGTGGCCGCCAATGATTGGCGTCTGATCGCGGGAGTCGCGACGTATACCTTAGAGATGTTGGAACAGGAACCTGATCTGGATGTGCTGATCGTCCCCGCCGGCGGCGGCTCCGGGCTGTCTGGCGCATGTCTCGCCGGAAAGAGCATCTCGCCTCGGTTGCGGATCGTTGGTACGCAGGCCGCGGGTGCGCCGGTGATCTTCAACACCTGGCGCAGTGGCCAACTCGCGGAGATCGCTGCCGCGGACACCTTTGCCGAAGGGTTGGCGACGCGAGTGGCGTTCAGTTTGCCGGCGCAGATTCTATGGCCGCTGCTCGATGACTTTCGCCTGGTTTCCGATGCCGACATGCGGCGGGGCATTCTGACCTTGTTGGAACGGGCGCGCGTGCTTGCCGAGGGCGCCGGGGCGGCGGCGCTGGCGGCGGCCTACGCGATGCGGGAAGAGCTGGCGGGGCAGAAAGTTGGCATCGTCGTATCGGGTGGCAATCTCACCCTCGACACCTTGACGGAGACGCTCGCGATGGAGCAAGCCTGGTGACATCGTTGCAAGACTGGTTGGGATTCCGGCGGCGAGAGAGCGCGGGGGACTCCGTGCTTCTCATTGCGCGGGAAGTCACCGATCGGCAGCGTTCGGTGCAGGGCGGGCTGTCGGAAATCCGCGATCCCCGCGTCCTCGACCGCCTGACGGCCGAGGAATTCGAGGGGCTCGACATGGTCATCGAGGAGCAGGCCGGCGAGGACCGCGAGTACGCGGTCGTGCTCGCCCGGCTGACCTATGCGGCGGCGCGCGCCAAAGGATTCGACGACCAGCTCGTCGATGCCGCGCTGCGGCTCGACACGCTCCTGCCGGGTGACGATCCCAGTCACGAGCGCGAGCGCCTCCTGCGCGACGCGTATGGGGTCGCCCAGCGCTCCGGCTATGTCGAGGGTGGGCGGGCCGCGTTGAGCCGGCTCGGGCTGCGTGCCATCGATGCCGGAGACACTGAACGCGCGCGCGCCTTGCTGCGCCAGCAATTGGAGCTGGGTGACGAGGAGGATGATGACATCGCCGAGGTCAACGCCGCGCTGGCCCTCGGTGATTTGCTGCGCAAGGAGGGAGAACGCGCCGAGGCGCAAGGGCTCTTCCGTCGCGCCGGACGCGGGGCGCAGCGGCTCGATTATCAGCATGGGATCGCGGAAGCGTTGGTGCGGCAGATCGAGATGCTGCCCCGCAACACCGACCTGGAGACCATGGCGGCCTTGCAACGGCAAGCCTCCGAAGCGGCGAGGCGTACGGCCGATCTCGGGTTACAGAGCCGCATCGTTCTCAGTCTGGCCGAGACGTTGCGGCGCAACGGAAAAATCCCGGAAGCGGTCAGTCATCTCGAGGAGGGTCTCGCCGTCAGCCGCCAGATCGGCGATTTGGCGCTGGAGGGTCGGTGCCTCGCGACATTGGTCGACATCGAGCACGCGCGCGGGCGGCTGGCGGCCGCCGCCGGTCACGAACGAGATTTGGTGACGCTGGAGGATCGGCGTGGCAACCGCGCCGGAGCGGGGGAGTGGGCGATCCGGATGGGGACCTCGCTCCTCGATCTCGATGACATCCCCGCCGCGCTGGAAGCCTTCAGCCGCGGTCTGGAGCTTGCCACCGCCGCGGGCGATGTTTCGCTCGAGCAGCGGGCCCTCGGTGGGATCGGAATGGGCTTTGCCCGAGCCGGCCGTCGCTCGGAGAGTCTCGAACACCTGATGCGCGCCCTCGATCTGTCCCGGGCCGCGCGCGACCGTCGTAATGAAGCGCGGTGGCTGGCGACGCTTGGCCAGGTATTGTGGCGCTTCGAGCAACCGCAGGAGGCGATGCGCGCGCTCACCGATGGTCTGGCCGCGGCGCATCGAGTCGAGGATTTGGGTCTACAGGCGAACATCCTGACGCAGCTCGGACGGATGTACGCCGCGGGAGGGCAGACGGCCCGCGCGAAAGAGGCCTATACGCATGCATACGGATTGAATCGGCGTCTCGGTCAGACCGACGAACAGATCGATCTGCTCAATCTGCTTTCGGCGCTGGCCGCCGAGACAGGCCAATTCCCGGCCGCCACCGCGTTTGGCGAACAGGCGCTTCGTCTAGCGGAAATGGGCAACGACCGGCTGACCGAGGCGCGGTTGCGGATGCGCCTGGGAAGGCTTGGGATGAGCCGGGGCGACACGGCTGCCGCGCTCGATCATTTCACCAACGGTGTCGCGCTTGCCGAGGCGATGGCGCAGCCGGCCATCCAGGCGCAGGCGCTGACCGCGCTGGCGGGGGCCCAGACCGCCCTCAATGACCCCGCCGCCGCGGTGACGTACCGGCGGGCGCTGAACCAGGCGCGCAGCGCGGGCGATGCCGCGGGCGAAGCCCAGGCCGCGCTTGGGCTCGGGCAGCTTCTGCTGCAACAGGGTGCCCGGGTCGAAGGAAGTCAGATGCTCCAGGAGGCCGGGGCGGCAGCGCGGCGCCTGGGCGCCCGTGGGCAAAATCTGGCGCGGCGCGCCGACGACCTCATCGCGGGGATTGGATCGCTGGATCCAACCCCGAGCCGATCGGCACGGCGGCGCGAGCCCGCGACCGAGCAACCGGTGCGAACGGAGACCGCCACGGAGACAGTTGCTCCCGCGACGACGCCGGTTGACGCCGCACCCGAAGGCTCCGGCGACTCCGTCTTCCGCGAAACGACACTTCCCCCGCTCTAGGGAGTTCTCGGCTGATCGCGGAAGCGCAATCGGGCTCCGGCGAACACTGGCGATGCCCCTAGCGGTCTGCTCGCCGTCGTACTTTCGACGGTCGACTCCCGACTTACGTAGACGTACGTACACTCTGCTGGTAAACTCGATTTATCCCCGCGACGCTGATGTCGGCCCCGTTTCTGGTTCAACTTGTGTTGCACGCAGTTGCGCCCCGGCCATCGCCGGGGAGGTGATGGCCCATGGGCCGCGCGGTTCTCTCCGCAGCCGGTTTCGCACTGACAGGAGGCCTGGCGGCTGATCCCTCAGGGGTCGTCTATATCGCCCCCGAACCGGATCATCTTGGCCGCGTCCTGCTCGTCTGTGTCGAACCACTCGACCTATCCCCACGAGGGTTGGAGCTGGCCGCGGCCACGCTGCGGATGATTTGCACGACTTTTGCTTCAGCCCCGGGCGCACCCGCGGACGCGCTCGTTGCCGCTTTTGCCGCCGCGAACACCATGATCGTGGCGGAGAATCGACCGCTCGTGACCGGGCGTTGGGAGCGTCGCATCTGCGTCGGCGCGACTGGAATCGTCCTCGCCGGGCGGGAGATCGTCGTCGCCCAGACGGCGCCATCGCAGGCGATTCTCGTCCAGGATGGCCAGATCTATGCTTTCCCCAATGTCGAGTCCTGGCGAGGCGACTTTGTGCCGGTCGCGCCAGTAACCGCGACTCATCCGCTCGGATTCGCCGAAGAAGGGACGCCCCAGCTTTTTCGATCCGAGGCGGCATCGGGGGATCTCGTTGTCCTCTGTGCGACGGGGGTCGGACGGGCGCTCGCGGGCGATGAGGAGGCCATCCTGAATCTCTATGGCGGCTCACTGCTGACCGCCGACCTGGAAGGCTCGACCGACCGGTTGGAACGGCTGCTCGCGCGCCATGACGTTTCGGACGCCTATGCCGTCGTCGCGTCTGTCGGCCGTTTACCGCATCGCCCGCGATTCCGCGCGGCGCTGACGCGGCCGCCGGTGGTGGATGGGCTGCGCGATTCCGCAATCGAACTGGCAGAGACGCTTGCTGCCCATCGCGCGCGGACCCCCGTCTCCGCCACGCGGCAAAGCGCGCTGGACGCGCTGGGAGCAATGAGCGTCCAACGTTATCGGGAATCGCCTGGGCTGCCTGCTGAGTGGCGCGCCAATCTGCCTCGTGGTTCCGGAATGAATGTGCCAGCCCGGTTGCTCGCCGTCTCGCTCATGCTCTTCGTGGCGCTCGGCGGCACGGGTATCGCGGTCGGACACCAGCGGGACCGCGATGCGCGCGCGGAATCCTCGCTGATCGAGGCGGATGTGGCATTGCAGAGTGTGCGGGACAATCCGGGATCGGCAATGTCGTCGGTTGCCGAAGCGGAACGCGCCGTCGCGCGGGCACGAGAATCAGGCGCCACGGGCGATGCATTCACCCGTCGCGAGCAGGAGTTGGCTCGCGTACGAGACGAGGTGTATGGCATCAGGCGGCTTGGCGATGTCGTCCAGATCGGGGCCCTGCCGCGAGAGACGACGAGCGGTCCCGTCCATTTGGCGATTTCTGGGCAGACGCTTTTTGTCGCCGCGGGGACACTCTACGAGCTTGATGCCGACCAGCAACGACTGATTGCGCTGCTGTCGCGTGGGGACGCCGTTGCCGATGGCGCCGCCGGAGATCTCCGGCACGTCTCGATCGATGATGGAGCCGTCGTCGCCTCCGACGGTGAGGCAAACTACATACGGGACAGCGTGGGACGCTGGCAACGGCTGCCCCTCGCCATCGCCGACATCGGTGGCCTGCGGCCGGACACGCCAGTCATCAGTTGGGGTGACGCCGCCTACGGGATCTCCTGGGATGGCGACATCATTCGCTTCGATTCGTCCGCGTCGGGTCCACTAGCGACGATCTGGGCGGCGACCGAGGATGCACCTGACCTCGAGCTAGCCCACGATTTTACGATCGACGGCAGGATCCATGTGCTGCTCGACGACGGCCGCACGATGACGTTTTCGCGTGGTGCGCTCGCCGGGACGATGAGCCCGTTCGTCGTGCCGGCCCTCACCGCAACGTCATTTCTCGCCGCGGCGCCATTTTCCAACGCGCTGTACATCGTCGACCGCGGCGGATCAATTGGCGGCAATGTGGGGAGGATCGTCCGGGTCGACACGGCAGGAGACGCGGTGCAGTATCTGACTCCCGCGTCCGCCGCGGACGATCTCAGCGGCGATGCGGCCGCGCTGACGCTGGCGGACGCCGAAGATCTGGTCGTCGATGAATTGAGCGGGACGGTCTACTGGGTCTCCGCCGGCGAAATCTGGCGGGCGCGGCTGGCGCTGGTTTAGCCGGGCCGGGTTCAGACTGCCGCGGCGGGCCGTCTGAATGGCCGGGCTGGCGTTTGCCAGGGTCCGAGCAACGCCAGAATCACCAGCAGCGCGCTCGCGACGGCCGCGGCACTGGTGAGTGTCGAGGCCGATCGCTGCTCGACGACAATGGCCACCAGCGCCCAGAGCACCGCCCCCGCAAATCCAATCCAGGCGCTCGCCGCGCCACGTCTCGACACGAGAATGACCGTGAACGCTATGGCCCCACCCAGCAGGAGCAATGCCGCGCCGCCAACCTCCGCCCCTTGTCCGGCGCTGGCCAACCCCTGGGCGATCAGCGTCGCCGCCAATCCCACGACGTTGGCCGCGGTAAGCCAACCGAAGAGCAGTCCCACCGCGGGGCCGACGATGGCGTTGGCGACGGTGGTATCCCGGCTGTCCGGCGCCTCGCGTACCATGCGCAGATAGGCACCCCCGGCGCAGACGAACCCGACGAAGATGATCGCCTGCGCGATGATGAACTGCCGGTTGACGAAGGCGTAGCTCCACACTCCATTGGCGAGAAACGCTCCCGCGGTCCACCAGCCAATGGCGCGGAACAATGGATTCTCGCGTTGGGCGGGCAACGCTTGATAGACTGCGTACAC
>JACCXM010000233.1 GCA_013697005.1 Chloroflexia bacterium
CACTCACCTGACAGATCAGCACATTGCAGCTTTCGACCGCCTCGATATCGACGTCGTAGATCAGGCGCGGGGTAATGTCGGTGCGGGTCTTGTCGCTGCTCGGCTCGCTCTCGTTGGGACAGAAGACCTCGAATCCATGACCGCGCAGCTTCGCCGCGAGACGAAGATTGTGCGCCTCCTCGGCCGCGGTGAACATCGGCCCCGCCAGATAGAGTTTCATGACATTGCACTTGGCGTCGCAGCCACGCGACGCACCCTTTCTCGACGACTGGAGAGCTCCACGGAGTCTACGTCACTCGCGCACCGTGGTGACACGGCCTCGCCAGGACGCGGCTGATGGAACCGGGCGTGGAAGCGCTCCCGCACGCGGCACAGCCCGGGTACAATCCGCGTTGCGGTAAGGCCGGTAGGCTCATCTTGACAGTCCGACTGGTGTCAATCATCCTGCGGACGCATCACTTTGCATTCTGACATGGGTGGCGGGCGCGCCGGGGCCACGACGCGTTGAGTGGGACAAGGACGAGCATGGTTCAGGATGAAACCGCTCGCGCAATCGAGCTGCGCTCCCCCCTCCTCCGTGTAGAGCAGGTCAGCAAGCATTTTCCCGGAGTCCTGGCGCTGCAAGACGTCAGTCTCGAGGTCTACCCCGGCGAAGTCCTGGGGTTGGTCGGCGAAAACGGCGCCGGGAAGAGCACGCTGATGAAAATTCTTTCTGGCGTCTATCAACCAGACGGCGGGCAGATCACCCTCGACGGGAAGCCGACCGTTCTTCACAGCCCCCGGCAGGCGCAGGATCTGGGCATCTCCATCATCTACCAGGAATTCAACCTCATGCCCAATCTCTCCGTCGAAGAAAATGTCTTCGTCGGCCGCGAGCCGAACACGGGCAAGTTTGTCCGCTGGCGCGAGTTGCGGCGGCAGACCGAGCAACTGCTCGATCAGCTCGGGGTCCAACTCCATCCCGGTGCGATCGTCCGCGACCTCTCGGTGGCCGAGCAACAGATGGTCGAGATCGCGAAGGCGCTCTCCTTGAACGCCCGCTTGGTCATCATGGACGAGCCGACATCCGCACTGACCGACACTGAGGCTGCCGCACTCTTCGCCATCATCCGCGGGCTGAAAGAGCGCGGGCTGGCGGTGATCTACATTTCGCACCGGCTCGAGGAGATTTTCACCATCTGCGATCGGGTAACGGTGCTGCGCGACGGTCAGCTCGCCGGCGAGCTCCCGCTGGCCGAGGCGACGCCCGATCGCATCGTGCGGCTGATGGTCGGCCGGCCGCTGGGCGACCTTTTCCGGCCAGAAGAAGCTGAGCGCCGCCTGGAAGCACTTGCCGAGCGTTCGCAAGCTCCCGTGCTTGAGGTGCGCGGTCTTGGCCGCACTGGAACGGTCCAGGACGCCTCGGCGTTGGTGCTCGAAGACGTCTCGTTCAGTCTCCGTCCAGGCGAAATCGTCGGATTGGCGGGACTGGTTGGCTCGGGGAGGACAGAGATCGCGCGCGCCATATTCGGCGCCGACGACTATGAGCGCGGTGAAATTCTCGTCGACGGCCAGCAGGTACGGGTGCGCTCCCCGCGTGGCGCGATCCACCTCGGCATCGGTCTAGTGCCGGAGGATCGGAAGCTCCAGGCGTTAGTGCTGAGCTTGGCCATACGCGAGAATCTGGGCCTCTCGATGCTCGACCGGCTCAGTCGCTTTGGCATCGTGCGCCTTGGGGCCGAGCGGGCGCTGGCGCGGAGGATGGTCGATGCGCTGCGCGTGCGGACGCCGTCCATCGAGCAAAAAGTGCTCAATCTCTCCGGCGGCAACCAGCAGAAAGTCGTCATCGCCAAGTGGCTGGCGCTGCACCCCAAGATCCTGATCATGGACGAGCCGACCCGCGGCATCGACATCGGCGCCAAAACCGAGGTCCACGGCCTGATGCACCAGCTCGCCGCCGATGGCGTGGCGATATTGATGATCTCGTCGGAACTTCCCGAGATCGTCGGCATGAGCGATCGCGTTCTCGTGATGCGGAAAGGCCGCATTGCGGGTGAGCTGGCACGCCGGGACACAACGCAGGAGGCGATCATGGCGTTGGCGACTGGTGTAGCGAACACTGCCGTCGCGGCGGCCTGAGGAGCCAGGATGACCACGGAGACTGGTGCCGTCGCCGGGACCGTCGCACCGGAGCAGACAAAACGGCGGTTCGACCCAATCGAACTCTTAGGGCGATTTGCGCCGGTCATCTTTTTGATCGTCCTGGCGGTAATCTTTACTAGCCAACAGCCGGCATTCGCCAGCGAGCAAAACTTCTGGTTCCTCCTCCGCCAGAACTTCGTCTACGGCATCCTGGCTGTGGGCATGACGTTCGTGATCCTGACCGGCGGCATCGACCTTTCGGTGGGATCGGTGCTTGCCTTCGCCGGACTGGTTGCAGCGGCGGTCGCCAAGGGAAGCAACTGGCGCGACGTTGGCAATCCCGATGCCGGTGGCACCGCCGTTCTCTTGGCAGCGTTGGCGGCGATGGCCGTCGGCGCGGGCGCCGGGCTGATCCACGGCTTCGCGATCGCCAAGCTGAAAGTGCCCGCCTTTGTGGTCACGCTCGGCGGATTGGCCGCCTGGCGCGGGGCCGCGCAGGTCATGTCGCAGGGGCAGCCGATCAACAAATTCTCGGATGACTATCGCTACTGGGGCTCGCAGTTCATTGGACCAGCGCCTGTGCCTGTCGTCATCTTTGCCGCCTTCGTTATCACCGGTTACCTCGCTCTACGTTTTACGACCTATGGCCGCTCGATCTATGCGGTCGGCGGCAATCCGGAGGCCGCCCGTCTCTCCGGGCTCAATACCACCGGTCTGATCATGAGCGTCTACGTGATCAGCGGGTTTTGCGCGGGTCTTTGCGGTTTTTTGCTGACGTCCCGGCTAGGCGCGGCCGAGGTCGTTGCCGGTCAGGGATACGAGCTGATCGTCATCGCGGCCGTGGTCATCGGAGGCACCAGTCTGTTCGGTGGTGAGGGGAGCATCCTGGGCACCTTGGTAGGAACGCTGCTGATCGGCGTCCTCAACAGTGGTCTAGCGATCAACAACGTGAATCCGTATTTCCAACCGATCATCATCGGCGTGATCGTCGTTCTCAGTGTCTATCTGGATCAGCTCGCCAAACGGCGGCGACGAGGTTAGGAGATCGTAGCCTCCTCATCCACGGCAACCACTGGTTCCGATCGAAACGTGCAGCAAGGACAGCGTGAATCGAACGCGAAAGGAGGCGTGGGCGGGAAGGGCATTCGCCAAGCATCAAGAATTATCGCCCGATATACTTGTGTCCCGCGACCCGGGACGATTGCAACGCATGAAGAGGAGAAAACTATGCGCGGACAACAGATGGTCAGACGCGTGCTCATCGTGGCCCTGATGTTTGGACTGGTGGCCAGCGTTCCGCTCGCCAGCGCCACGGTCCAGGCCCGGCAGGACGAGCAGCTCCAGATCGCCTTCTCGGTTCCTGGGCTTAATTTCCCATTCTTCGTCCACATGATGAATATCGCCCGGGATAAGGCCGCCGAGCTCGACGTCGAACTGATCGAGCTCGACGGTCAGGACAACTCGGCGACGCAGTCGGCCGGGATCGAGACGATGATCGCGCAGGGTGTCGACGGCATCGTCATTTCGCCGAGAGATGTCGAAGCGTTAGCTCCGGCAATTCAGGCGGCGATTGACGCCGGTATCCCGGTGGTGACAGTCGACCGAAACGTGACCGGCGCCACCACGTTGGCGCACGTAGGCGCCGACAATGTGCGCGGCGGCGAAAAGCAAGGCGAGTACTTGATGGAGATTCTGCCGGACGGCGGTCGGATCATCGAGCTGCAGGGGACCGTCGGGGCTTCGCCGGCCATCGACCGCTCGGCGGGGTTCAACGCGGTGCTCGAAGGCAACGATGCTTACGAGATCGTTTTCCAACAGACGGCTGAGTTCAAGCGCGACATAGGGCTCACTGTCACCGAACAGGCGCTTCAGGCCAACCCGGACATTGACGCCATTGTCGCCGCCAATGACGACATGGCCTTCGGCGCCGCCGAGGCGGTGTCTGGCGCCGGGCTCGACGTTCCGGTTATCGGCTTCGACGCGTTGCCCGAGGCGCTGCAAGCCGTTCAGGACGGCACCCTTGCCGCCACCGTCGAGCAGTTCCCCGGCGGTCAGACCAGCGGCGCCATGGAGATCCTGGTGAACTACCTCCGCGACGGCACCGAGCCGGCGGAGCACACCACGTTGATCGAGCCGGGGCTGATCACGATCGACAATCTCGACGAAGCCGAGCGCGCTGCAGAAGCGGGGATCGCCACGGGCACCCCGGTGGCCACTCCGGCCGCATAGACGCCCTCAACCCGACCGCTCTCCCAGTGCAAAGCGCACTGGGAGAGGGACTTTCGCAGCGCCGTGCGTTCCCGAGGAGACTGTGGAGCACGGTCATGAATCGGGTCGGGTCTCGCACCAGAGGATTGCTCCAGATTCAGTTTCAGTTTGGCGAAGCCCCGGTGATCAATCGCGCGCCGCGGCCAAAGGTGAGGTAGGACCACAACCATTGCAATCCGACGAGCATCCGATTGCGAAACCCGATCAGGCTGAGCATGTGCACCACCGCCCAGGCCAGCCAGGCGAGGAACCCGGTTAGCCGCAGACCGCGCAGATCGGCGACGGCGGAGTTGCGGCCGATGGTCGCCATATTGCCCAGATCGCGGTAGCGGAACGGGCGCGCGCCCCGCCCGGCTATGGCGCGCATGACGTTGGCCGCGGCCCACGCACCTTGTTGCATCGCGACCTGCGCCACCCCGGGCAACGGCCGCCCGCGGGAGTCGTGCAGAGACGCCATATCGCCGATGACGAAAATCTCGGAGTGGCCGGGAACCGATAGATCCCGGTTGATGAGCACCAGGCCCGCGCGGTCCAACGGAACACCCAGCGACTGACCGAGGGGCGAGGCCTGCACCCCCGCCGCCCAGACGATAGTGTTCGCGGCGATGACCTCATCCCCGACCGATACCTGACCCGGCGCGATCGCCGTCACCGGCAAGCCGAAGCGGACCTCGACGCCTAGCCGTTTCAGGTCCGCCAGAGCGCGCCGGGAAAGACGCTCGGGAAAGGCCGAGAGCAGACGCTCTCCCGCCTCGACAAGGATCACCGTGGCATCGCGGGTATCGATATGCCGGAAATCGCGAGCAAGCGAGAAACGGGCGATCTCGGCGATCGCGCCCGCCATCTCGACCCCGGTCGGACCACCACCGATGACCACGAACGTCATCAGCGCCTTGCGCCGCGTGGGATCGCGTTGCCGTTCCGCTTCCTCAAACGAGGTGAGGATGCGGCGACGAATGGCGACCGCTTCTTCGAGTGTTTTGAGACCTGGGGCTAGCGGCCCCCATTCATCATGGCCGAAGTAGGCGTGGCTCGCGCCAGCGGCGAGAATGAGAAAGTCGTAGGGGATTTGCCCGTCGTCGACCACGATGTGCCTGGCCACCGGGTCGATCGCCGTGACGTCGCCCAGGATCACCTCCACATTCGCCTGACCGCGCAACACCGATCGGATCGGTTGCGCGATATCCGCCGGCGACAGCGCCGCGGTCGCTACCTGGTAGAGCAGCGGTTGGAACAGGTGATGGTTGCGCCGATCGACGAGCGTGATTTGGACGGGTGCGTCCCGCAGCGCCTTGGCGGCGCGCAAGCCGCCGAACCCACCGCCGACGATTACCACGCGGGGACCGTTAGTGGCGAAAATGACGGTTCCCCGTGAAGATCATCGCTACTCCAGCCCGGTCGGCGGCGGCGATCACCTCGGCGTCGCGCACCGAGCCTCCCGGTTGAATCACCGCCGTGACACCGGCCGCAAGCGCCGCTTCAAGACCGTCGGGGAACGGGAAAAAGGCATCACTGGCGAGAACGGACCCCGCGGCCCGCTCGCCAGCCTTCTCCACCGCGATACGCACACTCTCCAGGCGGTTCGGCTGCCCGCTGCCGACTCCGGTCACGGCGCGGCCGGACGCCAGCACGATGGCATTCGATTTCACGTGGCGCACCGCGTGCCAGGCGAAGATGAGATCGTCTCGCTCACGGTCGTCTGGTTCGCGCGCGGTTGCCGTGCGCCAACTGGCCTGGTCACCGGGGCAGTCGTCGGGCGACTGAACCAGAAAGCCTCCCACGATGGGTCTGACATCCCAATCGCTGCCGTTCGCCGCGGTTCCCGCCCCAGCCGGCATCCGCAACACCCGCAGGGACTTTTTTATGCCCAGAATGGCACGTGCATCGTCGTCGAAACCGGGCGCGAGATTAACCTCGAAAAAGGTCTCCGCCATCTGTCGCGCGGTTTCGCCGTCGACGGGTCGATTGACCGCGACGATCCCGCCAAACGCGGAAACGGGATCGCCAGCCAGCGCCGCCGCGAACGCTCCGGCGAGCGCATCGCGTTCCGCCAGCCCGCAGGGGATCGTGTGTTTGACGATGGCCACCGCCGCGCCAGCGCATCCCTGAATCGCTCCCCAGGCGGCGTCCGCGTCGAGCAGATTGTTGAAGGAGAGTTCCTTGCCGATCAGTTGCTCGGCGTCCAGCACGCTCTCCCGCTGCCCTCCCGCCCGTGACCGCCGGTACGCCACGGCCCGTTGCTGCGGGTTTTCCCCGTAGCGCAGCGTCCGAGCCAAGAGACCCGCGAAGGTGATCTCTTGCGGCCACGTTTCGGGATCGCGCAAATACTCGGCTACGACCGTGTCATACGCCGCGGTGTGCGCGAACGCTTTTGCCGCGAGCGCTTGCCGCCGCGTGAGTGGCAGTTCACCCGCGCGCAGATCATCCAACACGATCGTGTAGTCCG
The DNA here is from genome assembly GCA_013697005.1 of Chloroflexia bacterium. Lineage (GTDB taxonomy): Bacteria > Chloroflexota > Chloroflexia > Thermomicrobiales > UBA6265 > JACCXM01. Next base: position 6,836 of record JACCXM010000233.1, read on the forward strand.
CCGGATCGGTCAGTACGATCACGCCGGGGAAATTCTTTGCCGCCGCGCGGATCATGGCCGGACCACCGATATCGATCTGTTCGAGCGCATCGCTGAGGGTGACACCAGGCCGCGCGATGGTGGCCCCGAACGGGTAGAGATTGGCGGCAACGACGTCGATCGGTTCGATGTGATGTTCGTCCAGGGCGGTCATGTGCGCCGGAATATCGCGGCGCGCCAGCAGACCGCCATGAATGCGCGGATGCAACGTTTTCACTCGGCCGTCGAGCATTTCGGGGAAAGCGGTCACGTCGCTGACCGATGTCACCGGCACTCCGGCGGTGTCGAGTGCAGCCTGCGTGCCGCCGGTCGAAATCAGCTCGTACCCGAGAGCGGCCAGACCGCGCCCCAGAGCGACGATTCCCGTTTTGTCATAGACGCTCAGCAGCGCCCGTTTCGGCATAGGTGTCCTGTTCTTCCGTCAGTGCCGAACCGAACGTGGAAACCCGTTGAATGCCGATTGCGTCGCTCGGGCGACGCAGGCGTCGCCCCTTCAGCCGGTCTTGCTAGGCCGGTGTCCTATGGCGATGATAGCAGTGCGTCGGATTTACCCCGTTGTGCGTTGCGTCCGCGCCAGGGTGGCGTGCGCCATGCGCAGCGTGGCGGCATCGACCATCTGGCCGTTCAACGCGAACGATCCGCGACCCTCACGCTCGGCTTCGAGATTCGCGGCGATGATCTCCTCCGCCCAGGCAGACTCGGCGGCGTCTGGCGTGAAAACCTCATTCGCGATCGGGACTTGCGCCGGATGGATGCACCATTTGCCGTCGTAGCCGAGCGCGCGTGCCGTCTGACACGATGTGCGGAACCCTTCGTGATCGCGGAAGTCGGCATAGGGACCGTCGATGGCGCGCACCCCGGCCGCCCGCGCGGCGACCAGGATGCGTTGCAACGGGTAGTCCCACCGATGTCCAGGGTAATCGGTATCCCAGCGATCGGGCATTCCGATGGCCGACAATGGCATGCCGACCGATGCGGCATAGTCACCGGGGCCGAAGACAAGCGCCTCGAGCCGTGGATGGGCCGTGGCGATCGCTTCGCAATTCGCCAGCCCTGCCCCGCTCTCGATTTGGGCCTCCAGTCCGATCGGCGCGCGGGTAGTCGTCGCGGTTTCGAGTGAGGAAATGATCGTCGCCACCGTCACCACGTCCTCGGCGCGGCTGACTTTTGGGATGACGATAATGTCGACCATGCCGGGCGCGGCTGCAATGACCTCGACCAGGTCGTGGACGAACCAGGGGGTGTCGAGTGCGTTGATGCGAAACACGCGCGGCCGGCCACGCCAGTCACCATCGCGCAACGCCGCGGCGACGTTCGCCCGCGCCGCGATCTTGGCCTCCGGCGCGACCGCGTCCTCGAGATCGATCATGACCAGGTCGGCGTCGCCGGCCAGCGCCTTGGCGATCATGAGCGGGTGCGAACCCGGTGTCGCCAGCACGCTGCGCTCGGCACGCTTGACCGTCATGCGGTGATTCCCTGGGCCGCGGGTGAAAACGCTTCCAGCAACGGTGGCGTCTGCCCACTCGCCAAGGCGCCGGCGACGAGTGCCGCGGTGGCGGGCGCTTCTTTGGCGCCAGTCCGGAAGTGTCCCGCGCTCACCCAGAGTCCAGCGATTCCCGGCACCGGGCCGATCAAGGGATCGCCGGTCTCCGAACCGGGCCGCAGCCCGCTCCAGGTCTGGGCGACCTCACCCTGGAGCAGCACCGGACAAATCGTCCGCGTCAGCTCCAACAACCACGCGACACCGTCACCGGTGACGCGGCGGTCAAATCCGACATCTTCCTCCGTGGCCGCGACCATCGTCGTTCCATCCGGCCGGGGGCGGACATAGCCGCCGTGACCGGAGATGACGCAGCCGGGACGAAGCGGCGCGTTGGCGAAGGCGATTAATTGTCCTTTGACCGGTTTCGTGGGAAGGGTCACGCCGATAGCATCGCCGAGGAGCCGGGTCCAGGCGCCAGTCGCGAGCACGGTCATATCCGCCGTGATCTCGCGGTCCTGCAACCGGACCCCCGTGACGCGATCGCCGTCACGGAGCAGACCGCCAACGGGGGTCTCCTCCAGCACGGTCGCGCCAAGCCCGCGCGCCGCCGTGGCCAGCGCCTGCGTCAGCCGGTGCACGGAAAGTGAGCCGACGTTCGGGTGAAACCGGGCCTGGAGCGTGGACTCGGGCAGCGCTGGTTCACGCTGGCGCGCCTCGGCAACGGACACATCCTCGACCGTGAGGCCCATGCCCAATTGCCATGCCGCGACCGCGTCCTCGGCCTCGGCGTGCTCTTCGTCGACGGCGATGACCCATTCGCCCGGCCGCCGGTAATCGATCGCGAGCCCAGTCCGCTCCTCCAATTCATCGACCAGCGCCGGATAGCGCTCCATGCTGAGGCGTCCCAGTTCCACCCGCTCTGGTTTCATCCAGGAGCGGCTCGGCAACGAGATGATGCCCGCCGATGCCCACGACGCCTCGCCGCCGATACGTCCCCGCTCGATCAAGGTTACGTTCACGCCGCGTTTTGCTAGCTCGAAGGCGATACCGCTGCCGATCACCCCACCGCCGGCGATGACTATGTGCTGGGCACCGGTCATTTCGGTTCCACCTCTATCTGGCCGTCACGACCGGCAATGTCACGTGTGACGGGTGATTGCCATCGTGAAGCACGGTCTGGGTCGCGACGACCGACGCCGTGGCGCCCTCCTGAAAAAGCGCACCGCCCGTGTTCAGGTTGCGGTCCCACTGCGGGAAGTCACTTCCCGATACCGACAAACGCAGCCGGTTGCCGGCGGCAATGCATACCCCGACCGGCCCCAGCAGCATGTCATACCGGTAGACCGTGTCTGGGTCCAGCAGGGTCGGTTCCGCGAGACTTTCCCGGTACCGGGCACGCACGATCCCCTCCTGCAAATTGACGGAGCGGCCATCGGGAAAGACCTCGCACAGGCGCGCAGTCCAATCGGTGTCGCGGGTGGTCGTCGCGGCATACAGCGTGACAGAGACATCACCGATCAGTTCCAGCGGCAGCTCCAGAGGTTCGCTCGTGTACACCAGGATGGCATTGAATATCTCCGCCGCGCTTTGATCCGCGGGGCCCATCGGGGCGACAAAATCGAGACAACACGAATGGCCACCGACACGCGGCGCCGGGTAGAGCGGATCGGTGGTGAATACATCCGGAGGCTCGTCGGAGGGGGTCTTGCGGGAAAGCCGGCCGTCGCCGAAACGCGAATTGGCGCGGCCATCGGAATGGAGGAACCAGCGCGTCGCCTCCGACCCCGGTGGCGGCCAGTCCGGGAAATCCCGCCACTCCTCGGCGCCCATCACGAACAGGGAAACCGGTGAATCGAGCACTCCGGTCTCCTCACCTTTGAGCATCTGATCGAACCAGCGAAGCTGCATGTCGTCGACTATCGTCGGTTCGACGCTCTCGCTGCTCATGCTTGCCGGCGCCCACGGCATGTGGGTCCACGGACCGATGAGAAGCTTCTGGGCCGCCCGCGCGGCGTCCGTACCAGCGCCACCTCGCATACCGGTGAAATTCTTCATCGTGCCGGAGAGAAAAATGTCGTACCAACCACCCACGTGCAGCGCCGGCACGATCAGCCTGGTGTAGTCCTCGTCGATACTCCAGCGCCGCCAATAGTCGTCGTAGGTAGGATGGGCGAGCCACTCCTGAAAGTAGTGTCCGTACACCCCGGTGAGCGGTGGAAAGCTCGCCAACGGGAGGAACCAATTCCAGCCCTGCATACTGGCGTAGGCAGCGCTGAGCTCGCCGACCGCCCGGTCATCCCTGGCTTTGCGCGCCTCTCGCGAAGCCAGGTCGACCGCCCAGGACATGGTGAACGCCAACGCCAGCGCGCCCTGGTTGTAGGTCCAACCCTCGTAGTACTGCGACGCTGTCATGGCCGGACAGATGGTGACCAGACTCGGTGGGCGCAACGTCGCCGGCAGAAGCTGCGTGGCCCCAGCGTAGGAAAACCCGTACATCCCGACGCGGCCATTCGCCCCCGGCAGGCGCGCCGCCCATTCGATCGCATCGTAGCCATCCTCGGCCTCGTGCTGGAATGGTGTAAAACCGCCCTCGGATGTGTTGCAGCCACGCACGTCCTGCACGACGACGAGATAGCCATGCCGCGCGTACCACGACGGATGACTGTAGGAGATATTTTCTGCCTGCGTCTTGTCGTAGGGCAGGCGCATCAGGATGACGGGAAAAGGGCCTTCCCCTGCGGGTCGATAGATATCGGCGAAGAGCATCGCGCCGTCGCGCATCCGGCACGGAACATCCCGCTCGACCGCAACTCCCGGTAGTCCTGGCAGCGGCCGCGGGGTTCCCCGAGCCATCATCCGCCTCCTGGTCGCTGCGCGCCGTTGCTATCCGAACGCGAGCATACGAAGACAGGTGTCGCCCGTCAACAGCGAGCCGTAAGACCCATCTCCCCGTTGAGCCAGGAGAAGGGTTGGAGTTAAGGTACATCGTGTCCGTACACAAAATGGCAAGCGGACGCTTTTCCCTGAAGGTACGCCCGCCCATCAATAGTGGCAAGATTTGCCAAGTTACGGACAACGACAAAGGGAAATGGTGAGGATCATGACGCTCGATCGCTCCCCGCGCATCGCATGCATTGGGGTATCCGACTGGGACCGGCTCATTTCTGTCACTGCGTACCCCAAAGCGGGGGAGTTCGCCCACGTTCACGAGGAAGTTTCGGCGGCGGGCGGCCCAACCTGCAACACGGCGGTGGCGCTCGCCCGCCTCGGCGCGGAGGTGGGGTTCGCCACCGCCATCGGGGATGATGAACGGGGACGCCTGGTGCTCGCCAATATCGAAGCCATGGGCATCGATACGCGCTGGGTAACGGTCAAGCCCGGCCAGATTTCCACCCTGGCCACCGTCATCGTCAGCAGGGAACCGCT
>JACCXM010000266.1 GCA_013697005.1 Chloroflexia bacterium
TGGTGACCACGCTCGCCGGGAAAGACGCTGTGCGTTTCCTGGCCCGGGTCGATGGCGCCGGAGCGGAGCAGGCGCAACTGGCGATGGCCAAGGCGACCGGCAATTTCAAGCGCGGCAACGAGCGCCAACCGGGCAGACGGTAACCCCTACTTCCCAACTTTCCATTAGTGTCATAAGATAGCGAACAGCCCCGCGGAGATGTCCAGCCAACCCCTCATGACGGGAGGTCCAACATGGCCCAGGGACAGCGCCGCGCCGTCGTGGGCGCCGCGGGGAGATCCAGTGGCGGTCTGGAAGGGTTTTTCCAACTGCGGGAGCACCGCACCGACGTCCGCACCGAAGTGCTGGCGGGGCTGACCACCTTCTTCGTGATGGCCTACATCATCGCCGTCAACCCGGCCGTGCTCGTGGCGGCCGGACTCGATGTCCGCGCCGTCGCCACATCGACCTGTCTCGTCGCCGGGGTGCTCTCGATCGCGATGGGGCTCTACACCAACCGCGCCTTTGCCATGGCGCCCGGTCTCGGGCTCAATGCCATCGTCGCCTACAACCTTGTCGGCACGATGGGGCTCACACCGGCGGAGGCGATGGGCGTCGTTGTCGCCGAAGGCGTGCTCATCACCATCCTGGTGCTGCTGGGTGTGCGCAAGTACGTGATGGACATCGTGCCCTCCGCGCTGAGCCGGGCGATCGCCGTCGGAATCGGGTTTTTCATCCTCTTCATCGGATTGCGCAACACCGGAGTGATTACCTTCCTGCCCGGCCAGACCGGCACCGTCGATGGCCTGCTCACCCTCACCCCTTTGAACACCTGGCCGATCTTCGTGGCCATGATCGGCTTGGCGGTGACGATCGTGCTCATGGCGCGCGGCTTCCCCGCCGCCATCCTGGCCGGGATCATCATCGCCACCGTGATCGCCTTTCTCGTACCGGGCAGCGTTGCCCAGCTCCCGGCGCAACCGCTAGCCGGACCCGATTTCTCGTTGCTTGGCCAGTTCAGCTTCGGCTTCTTCGGCAAACTCGGGCTGCTGACCGCCGTGCTGGTGGTCATCAGTTTCATGCTCTCCGACTTCTTTGATACGATGGGCACCTTGATCGGGGTCGGCAGCGAGGCCGGCTACCTCAATGAAGACGGAGAGCTCATCGACGCCCAGAAGCCGCTGCTGATCGACTCTCTGGGCGCGGTGGCCGGCGGTCTCGTCAGCTCGTCATCGGCGACGACCTATATCGAATCGGCCGCCGGGGTCTCGGCCGGGGGGCGGACGGGTCTGGTCTCGGTGGTGACCGGATTGCTCTTCCTGCTGGCCCTGCCCTTCGTCGCGCTCGTCGGGGCGATTCCCGCGGTGGCGACCGCCCCGGCGCTGATCGTGGTCGGCGTGTTGATGGTCGCCGTGCTTTCGGAGGGAACTTCGGGACGGCGCAAGGCGATCGATTTCCGCAATCTGGATGAGGCGCTGCCGGTGGTGCTGACGATGCTGGTGATGCCCCTCACCTTCAGTATCACCAACGGGATCGGTGCTGGGTTCGTCAGCTACGTGCTGGTCAAGCTGGCCAGTGGCAAGGCGCGGGAGGTCCACCCGGCGCTGTACGCCGTGGCGGCGCTCTTCCTGCTCTACTTCCTGCGCTGGGCGCTGTTCGACGCGCGGTTTTGAGTACATGTCGGAAGTCGGAAGTCGGACGAACCAGAAAGAACGTGCAGCGATGGACGGCACGTCCCAGACTCTTGCCCGGTTGGGGACTGTTGCCGCCGTCGTCGGTGCGCCGCTGCTGCTGGTGTCGACGTTGCTGCATCCGCTCCAGAGCGATCCGAACGACGGTCTGCTCGCCTTCGCCGAATATGCCGCCGACTCGTTCTGGCTCTGGAGTCATCTCGGGCAGTTTTTGGGGATAATCCTATTGGGAGCGGCGCTGGTGGCGATGGCGGCGACGTTCGAGCCCGGACGCGCGGCGGCCTGGGCCCGCATCGGTCTGGTGGGAACGGCGGCCAGCATCGCAATGGCGGCTGCACTGCAAGCCGTCGATGGCGTGGCGCTCAAGGTCATGGTCGATCGCTGGGCGGCCGCGAGCGGGGACGAACGCGCACTCGCCGTCGAGACGGCCTTCGCGGTGCGCCAGATCGAGATCGGTCTGGCGAGTCTGTTGAGTCTCTCATTCGATTTGACGCTCATCGTTTTCGGTATCGCCACACTCGGCAGCCGCCGCTATCCCAGGTGGCTGGGCGGGATCGGGCTTCTCGGTGGTCTGGGGCTGGTCGCGGCGGGAGCGGCGCAGGGGGCAACCGGGTTTTCGGGAACGGCCATGAGACTCAGCATGGCCGCGAGCGCCGTGGTGCTGATCTGGGCCGTGCTCATTGGTGTCCACATGTGGTGGCTGGCGCCTGAGCTGACGGGAGATGGTGATTTCACGTAGCAACGCTTGGCGGCGGTTCGCCGCTACTGGTTGGTGCGATGGATGCGCGCCAGTTGCTCCTCCGCAGCATCGGGATCACCTGCGCGCCCACGATCTCACCGGTCTTTTCGTCGGCAGCGCTGAGACCGATCATGATGGCGACGTCGTCGAATCCTGGCGCGTCCAAAGGACTACTTATGGCCGGGACGGGTTTCCCACCAAAGTAAACCAAGAACTCGTCAGCGGGAATATCGTAGTCGACCCAAGTAAGACTGGGATCGATAGCGTCGGTGGCCATTGGGATGTATGGAGCGTTTTCGGGGCGCTCATTGAAATCATGGCTCCTCTCAGGAATCTTGCTGCCTGATGCGGTGGATTCTTCGGAACAACCTCAGCATGACACATTCACGATCAGTGCCGAGACATGTGAAGATGTGGCGTACTCTAGCGCCCTTTGAAGGTGCTTCCGTGGAGGCAGCCGGGTGTCTTTAGCGCCCGGCGACAGAGCAACGCCGCTCATGAGGGCACGATCGTTGTTCTATCTTCATGGAATTGGGTCGGATGCCGCGGCTGGCTCCACCGCTACGATGGCATCCCCGATCCGAATCGCCCCGCCCGCGACGATGGCCGCGTGCAAACCGCCACGATGGATCATTGGCGAGAGAATGCCGGCGATTCCTGTTATGTCGATCAAATGCTGGCACGGTTCGCAATTTTCGACTCCGCGAAACGTCGCCTCCCCGACCCGAAACTCGTGCCCGATCAGGTGACCCAGCGGCACGCCGCGGGTGACGATATTGCGCCGGTGCACGCCGGGTGGCAGGTCGAGGTTGTGGTCGAGAGCCAGCCGTTCCAGCACTTCCGCCTCGATCAGCGATACCTCCCGTAGCGGACCGGCGGCCCAGGAGTAAAATCCCTCACCCGTGGCGTAACGGTCTCCGTCCAATCCGCGACCCGCAAGGGCGCTGATTTGGGCGAGCGCGGTCATCGGTGCTCCGGCGCGCTCGGCGACATAGATCGCCGCGACGCTTGCCTGCCACAACACGAAAATTCTCCCTTATGTCGCCTTGAAACCCGACTTCGCCGTCATCGGAACGAACCATATCCTCTCCGGGGCCAACCAGCGAACCCGCAAACCAGCCATCCTTGACCAAGTGCGGGGTGTCGGCTAGCGTTGCCATATCGTCCCGCATGCGATTTCAGCGCCGCGCCGCGTGCCCCCGCGCCACGCGCATCGATCGTTCATCAGCGAGGGCCGGCCATGATTCTTTCCGACCGCGATATCCGGCGCGCCCTGGAGGATGGACGCATCCGCATCGATCCGATGCCGGATCTGGACAGCGCGCTCGGTTCGGTCTCGGTCGATTTCCGCCTTGGCGCCACCTTCATGGTGTTCGAGCACAGCCGGCACTCGTTCATCGACCCGCGCCAACCCCAGTCCATCGGCGATGCGATGCGCACCATCGAATGCTCCCCGGACGAGCCATTCATGATGCAACCGGGCGATTTCGCCCTCGCCTCGACGGTCGAGAGTCTGGAGCTGGCCGACGATCTGCTGGGGCGCTTGGAAGGCCGCTCTTCCATCGCCAGATTGGGGATCACGGTCCATTCGACCGCCGCGGTCTTCGAACCCGGCTGGATTGGTACGGCGACGATGGAGCTGAGCAACCTGGGACGCATGCCGGTGGCGCTCTATCCGGGAATGCGCATCTGCGCCTTTTCCTTCGAGGAGGTCAGCTCCCCGGTATCCGTCCCCTATCGGCTGAAGCAAGGGAACAAATACGCTGGTCAGATGACGCCGCGGGCGAGCCAGCTTGCGGAAGAGAGCCGCGCGTTGGCCGGTCGCAGCGAGTCATGATGCTTCCCGCCGATGGAGAATCCTTCCCCGGCTGCTGTCAGGTGTTCGTGTTTCACGTGAAACGGAAGAAAACGCTGGCGCTCCCGCTGGACGCTCCGTGATACTTCACCAGCGGTCGGTGAGAGCGTCGGGAAACGGTCATTGGGAGGCACGCGTGTCAGTCGAGATGTTGCAGCAAGTCCGCGAGCGCATGATGCCGATGTTGCGGCTGGTGGCTGACGAGTATCGGTCGCGCGTGCCCGAGGGCTATCCAATCGTGGTCGACGCGGTCGACCGCGGCGTGTTTGGGCTGGAGATCGATCCCAGCTACGCGATCTACATTGCGTCCGATGGCGATCAGCTTTTCGTCGATTGCTATTGGCGGTCGTCCCGCTATGACGCACGATCGTCGGCCATGCGCGAGATCTTCTCCGGCTCGCCGATCTTCGACCGACGTCCACTCTCTCTCTACGTGACCGATCTCCAATTGCGAAACATGATTGCCGAGTTGATGTCCCGCCATAACGCCCAACCAGGACTGGTCCATATCTCGGATTCTTAATCTCGGATTCTTTAAGACGGCGACCGAGGACTATGTCCTTCTCTCTCATCAATCATGCCCCGATGAGGCGTTATCGCGACATGTACAGCGGTCCCGCCGTGCCGCAACGGTGTCATTGCTCGAGCGTTCGAGGAATCTCGGCCTAAAGCAACGTCATGTCCCGGTCACCGCAGCATTTTTCACAGCAACCAATAGGCGAACCTGCACAATCTCGGTCTTGGGGACGTTGACGAAATGCGCCAAGATTCTTCGTTCATCAGAATGACACTACCTTCGGGTTGCGCTCTGATACGGAATTAATCTACGTACCTGGTTTCACGTGAAACGGATGACCGTTACTCCAGAATCCACGGATCGACACTGCGCTCCCACGATTGCGGCTCGCGGTCACCGAAAAAGAGCGCGATTTCCCGGACGGCGCTCGCCGGAGCATCTGATCCGTGAATAAGATTGCGACCGGTCATCAGCCCCAAATCACCCCGGATCGTGCCTGACACCGCCTCCACCGGATTCGTTTTGCCCATTGTCGCCCGCGTCACAGCAACCGCTTGCGGTCCCTCCAGCACCATCAGCACGACGGGTCCCGAGGTGATGTATTCGATCAACCCGGCATAAAATGGCTTGCCTTCATGTTCGGCATAGTGCCGCGCCGCCAGATCCCGCGGAATCGTGCGCATGTCGAGTCCAACCAGTTTCAATCCACGCCGTTCCAGTCGTCCCATAATCTCGCCGGTCAGTCCCCGCTGCACAGCATCCGGTTTGAGAATAACCAGGGTTCGCTCCACCGCCACTGAGTTTCTCCTCCTCGCTTCTCCGTGTCATCCACACATCTCATCAACCGCGGCGTTGCCATCTCCCGTCGCATGAGATCCGCACGCACAATGCGGTTATGACGCGCTCGGGCCATCGGTGCCGGTCCTCACGTCATCTCTGACCGGCGACTCGCGTGTTTCACGTGCAACACCACCCACCGGGTTACGCTTTTTGGGCCGGTAGCGCACCTGATCGAGAGACCACAACGTCACCACGACCGCAATCAGCAGCGGCACCACGATGACCGCAGCGGTTAGCACCATCTCTCGCGTCTGCACGAACATCCTTTCCGCCGATGAACGTCTCCGCCACCTCCGAGCATACCCCGGCCTGCCCGCGACATGTCCGAACGCGGTACGGCGGGAAAACGCTGAGCTCTAACCAAGGAACCCAAGCACGAGAAAAACCACCAGAAACTGGAACGCGGCGGCGGTAAGATACCCACCTGGCCAACGGCGGAGGGCGAACGAGACTGCGCCAATTGCCAGACCCACCGCCGCTCCGCTCGCGAACGACAGCATCAAACTCTCTGCCGCGGGCGAAGCCGCGGCCAGAAAGAGATCGCGCAGACCCCAGGACAGACCGAACAACGCCACCGGCAGCGCCTGCCCGAATCCCGAGAGCGCCGCGCGCCCAGCGAGCCCGAAGTTGATCGCATGATAAGCCGCGACGTCGGCGAGCCCGAACGCTTCCAGCTTCAGCACCGGCACGATCGGTCCCTGAATCACCCGCAGC
>JACCXM010000269.1 GCA_013697005.1 Chloroflexia bacterium
CCGTTAGCGTGCGCGAGGCGGCGAGTGGTTCCGCCGCGCGGCGGTCGGTGCCCCCCGCCCCGCCGACGGTGTAGACGGCGTGCTCCTGCATCAGAATGCGATCCCCGATCCCCAGGGCGACCCCCGCCGCACCGGCAGCCTCGCCGATGACGACCGACACTACCGGCACCGGCAGCAGACCGGTCAGCCCGGTCACCGCGGCCAGCGCGGCGGCGGTTTGTGCGGGGTCACTGCCGGGACCGGCGATCAACCCCGGCGTATCGACCAGGCTAATCACCGGCAGTTCCAGATGACCGGCCAGACGCAGCACCCGATCGACTTTGCGAAACGCTCCCGCCCCGGCGGGCCGGCCGCGTTCGCCGGCGATGATCGCCGCTGGAATCCCGGCGATACGACCCAGCCCGGCAATAATCGCGCGATCGTCATCGCCGGCGCGATCCCCGTGCAGCTCGATCCACTCGGTGACGAGCCGCGCCAGATAGTCGCTGGCGCGCGGCCGTTCGGGGTGACGCGCCAACCCCGCCTCCTGCCACCCGGCCACCCGCCGCCGCGCCGCGAGCGGTTCTCCGGTCAGGAAACCGGACGCACCGGACGAAGAGTCGGCGACCGCCGCGGGACGATACTCACCCCGGTCCGCGAAAAGACACACCAACGTTGCCAGCGTCTCACGCAGGCGGGTGCGGTCGATGATTCCGTCCAGCATCCCCCGCGCCAGTAGCTCCTCGGAGGTCGCGGCGGCATCGGAGACGTGCTGTCCCCCCGGCCCGATTCTGGCGCCCGGCTCGGCCAGGATGATGTCCGCCTGGTTTGCCAACGCGGCCCAAACGGCGCCCGTGGCGGGGTGCGCCAGCACGCTCACGAACGGCACCCCGGCGCGGTGCAGGCGTGCCGCGGCGGCGGCGATCTTCGGCGCCTGGATCAGTCCCAGCAGTCCCTCCTGGGTGCGCGCGCCGCCGGCGGTGCAGAGGGCGACCAACGGCACGCGCCGTGCCGCGGCGGCATCCATGGCGAGCAGGATTTTCTCCCCCGCCACCGGGCCGATACTGGCCCCGAGAAACGCGTGGTCGAGCACGACCATGACCACTTCGCGGCCGCCAATCGACCCGGTCCCGGTGAGAACCGCCTCGCTGACGCCACCGGCGGGGCCGCTGCCAAAACGCTCCGCCGCCTCGACCAAACGATCGGGGACCGGTAGCAGATCGCGAAACACGAGTGGATCGACCGAGACCAGCGCGGCATTGGTTTCGCGAAAACTCGCCTCGTCGACCAGCAGCCGCAACCGCTCGCGCCCCGGAATCGGGAAGTGGCGATGGCAACCGGGGCAGACGCGATACGTCTCGAAGGCGTCGGTCCCCGTCAGCTCCACCCAGCACGATGGGCACGCCAGTGGCTCGTCGCTGAAGACGGTTTCCCGTTCGGTCGTGGCGATCGCAAGCGCCTCGTCCGCGAAATGCGGGTCGCGGGGGCCGGGATCGTAGGTCATGTGGCGCCCCCTTCTTGTGTGGCGAGCGGCGCATCCGCCCGCCGTCACTGCCGGGGCATCCTACGCACCCGCCGTGCCGCCGTCAAACGCGGATGCAGGGTTGGAGTTGTGTCCGACACTTCATTTCAATTCCTGTGCTCGCGAACACGCCGCATCTCAGCCTGTTGTGTGCCGCGGGTGACTCGGGTCGTTCTTGATCGACCGACGACGTCGGATGACGCTTGTTCCGTCGGCGGTCTCCTATACTGTGTCGAACATTGCACCACGTGGTCGTACGAAGAAAGCACGAGTGATTGTGGACACGGCTATCCAGCAGCCAATGACTCCTGAGACCGCAGAGGAACCGGCGAATGAGCGGCAAAGACCGCCGCCGGTTCTCTCAGACAGGACACCGCAGGACTTCTACGCCGAAGTCACCAAGCGCCCGGACGTGCGGGTGATTCTGGGTGAGCTCGCCACGGGATAGCCGTGGTGGCAACTCCGCACCCTTCACAGCCCCTCGCCCTGCGCACAGGGAGAGGGCTTGGGGTGAGGGTTTCTCGCCGTACCGCCCGGAGCCTGGTGCCCGCGCTGGCCGGCAGTGTGACCGGGGGTGGAGTGCACACCATCCCAGGACGCTGCGTCCTCGCGCGTGCTCGTGAACACCGTTTCCCAGTCCCAGCGAGGTCCGGCCCGCACATGTCAACGGGATTCAGTCCTCCGGACGGCGCGGCGCCACTCACGTTCCGAGTCAATCTGGCATCTCTGGCGCCAGAGTGAGTCTCGCGACTCCCGACTTCCGACTCCCGACCCCCGTCGTCTATGATCGGCCAACGACGATCGCATCACCGTGGATGAGGGGAAACCATGCCTTTGGAGAGCGAGTGGCACGTAACCCGGCTGGAAGCGCGCGGGCGGGGTGGGATGGTCGCCGCCAAGACTCCCGCCGCGGCCAGAGCGGGCGCCGACATCCTGCGCCGCGGCGGCAACGCGGTCGACGCCGCCGTGACCACCGCTTTCACCGCGGGTGTGGTCGAACCGTGGATGAACGGCATCGGCGGCGGTGGCTACATGCTCGTCCAGGCGCCGGATGAGGCTCCCGCCGTCGTCGCCTACCCGATGATCGCTCCCGCCGGTGCGCGCCCGGAAATGTTCCCTCTCAGTGGCGTAGCAAGTGACGAAGCCCTCTTCGGCTGGCCGGCGGTGGCGGAGAGCGCCAATGTCTGGGGCCATCGCGCGGTTGCCGTCCCCGGCACCGTTGCCGGTCTCGCCCTGGCGCTGCAGCGGTGGGGCACGATCTCCCTCGCCGAGGCGCTCGCCCCGGCCATCCGCTGGGCGGAGGAGGGCTTCCCCGCTTTCTGGCACACCACATTGATGATCGCCGAGGACCTCGGCACGATTCGACAGTTCCCCGCCACGGCGGCGATCTTCCTCGACGGCGACGGCAATCCCCCCGTCACCCAGGAGCAGACCCGCCCTCGCCTCATCCGCCAGCAGGAGTTGGCGCGCACCCTGCGCGCGATCGCGGCGGACGGCCCACGGGTCATGTACGAAGGTCCCATCGGCCAAACCATCGCCGCCGATCTCGCCGCCAACGGCGCCCCATTTGCCCATGACGACTTCGCGCGTTATCAGGCGCGCATTGCCCCAGCCCTTTCCACGACCTACGGCGAAGCCGAAGTCCACACCCTCGATGGCGGCACTGGCGGACCAACTCTGGTCGAGAGTCTCAACATCCTTGGCGAATTCGACCAGCGCAACCTTGGCTACCACAGCCCGCTCGCGCTACACCGCATGACCCAGGCGTTCCGGGTTGCCTTCGCCGATCGCTTCGCCTGGCTCGCCGACGCAACGCAGCTCGACATCCCAGTCGATCTGCTCACCAGCCAGGAATACGCGCGGGAGCGGGTGGCGGGCTTGCCCGCGGACCGTCTCGATCCGATCCCCGCCGCGACCGCCGCCCAAACCGGTATTCACCACGCTCTCGCGGCCTCAATCCCCGACTACGCCGCCAGCGCCCTGTCTTCGCAACCGAACACCCCATCACCCGGCCAAATGGCCGACGGCTCCACCACTCACCTCAGTGTCATGGACCGCGATGGCATGGCCGTCTCCTGCACCCAGACGTTGCTTTCGCTGTGGGGCAGCCGGGTAACGACCCCCGGCACGGGCGTGCTCCTCAACAACGGCATGATGTGGTTCGATCCCGAACCGGGACGCCCGAACTCCGTCGCCGGAGGCAAGACACCGCTCTCCAACATGGCCCCCGCCATACTCGCCCGTGATGGCCGCCCCTGGGCCACCCTCGGCGCTAGCGGCGGACGCCGGATCATGAATTGCAACACCCAACTGGTGGTCAATCTCACCGATTGGCGGCTGGCCGCGCAACCCGCGATCTCCGCGCCACGCATCGACGCCTCGACCCCCGAGTTGCTTCTCAGCTGGCGCTTCCCGGCGGAAACGATCAAGGCGCTGCGCGCCATGGGGCACCGCGTCGGCGCCCGCGACGAACGCCTCTTCACCGGCGATTTCGCCTCCCCCACCGCCATCCGGCGCATCCTGGACGGCATCTACGACGGCGGCGCCGACCCCTTCTACCCCCCCGCCACAGCCGAAGCGGCGCATGGGGTATTGGAAAGGTGACGGGATACAAGAAGACTCAAGGCAGCATGCCACTAGTCATACTGAAGAGACCTTTTGGTATGATAACGATGCGGCTAACCATACGCAGCGTATACAACCGTCTACTACCGTCTACTATGGTGTGCAAGGCGACATGATCTATGCGTCGTGACGATTTCACGGCCAACGCACCTGGGCGACTCGTCGCTGCTCCAGAGGGCCACTTGGCCTACGTTCCCAATCCGCTTCCCCCCGCGTTCGACTTTGATCTCAGCACAATCAACCTCCTTGCCGACGCGGAACGCGCGCTCGGAGAGCTCAAAGGGGTAGGCCAGCGTTTGCCGAACCCACATTTGCTCATCAATCCATTCCTTCGCCGAGAGGCAGTGCTATCCAGCCGTATCGAGGGGACGACCGCCGGTCTCCAACAACTTCTCATGTTTGAAGCAGCCCCATCGGATGATCTCAGTGAATCCGATGTACGAGAGGTCGCTAACTACGTTGCGGCGCTCGAACTCGGATTTTCACTCTTGGAAAAACTTCCCATCTCATTACGCCTGATTCGGGAGGTCCATGCGCGACTAATGGAAGGCGTACGCGGCCACGAGCAACGTCCCGGTGAGTTCCGTCACATTCCCAACCTTATCGGTCATCGCGGCGCCACACCGGAAACCGCCCGCTTTGTGCCACCCCCGGTCAGAGAGATGCACGAGGCCCTCTCAGATCTCGAGCGATTTGTCGGAGAACGCCGCAGCGACCTGCCGTTCCTAGTTCAACTCGCGCTTGTCCACTACCAGTTTGAGGCGATCCATCCGTTTATGGATGGGAACGGAAGGGTGGGGCGGCTGCTCATCGCGCTGCAGCTTCGGGAACAGGAATATCTGCCGCAACCGTTGCTCTACCTGAGCGCCTATTTCGAGTATCACCGTGAAGCCTATCGGGATCATCTGCTCGGCGTCAGTCGCTCTGGCGCGTGGACCAATTGGATCGACTTCTTCCTCCGAGGCGTGGCTGAGCAATCGACCGACACGGCTCGACGATCGTATCGCCTCCTGGATCTTCTGCAGCGCTATCAGTCTTGGGCACTTTCGGCGAGTAGGACAGGGAACCTCGCCAGACTAGTCGAACTGGTGTTCGTGCGGCCAGTGATCTCCATCGCCAACGTTGAAAAGTGGCTAGGCGTCACGCAGCCCGCGGCGAGCAGGCTCGTGGGGCAGTTGGTTGATGCCGACATTCTGATCGAAGTGACGGGTCGCCAGCGAAACCGCCAGTTCGCCGCTCATGAGGTCATCGAAATTGTCAATCCACCGGATGCATAGATATCAGCAAGCACTCTACTTCACACTTACCGACTTACCGACTTACCGACTTACCGACTCACGACTAAACCAATCAACATCACCCCCACCACAATCCTATAAGCAATGAACACCGCCGTGCTCGCCCGCTGCAAGTACCGCAGCAGTCCCCAGATCGCGCCGAACCCGGCCACTGCCGAAGCCAGCAGACCCACCGCGAAGACCCCGAGTTGGCTCGCGTCCAGCCCCGCGGTCAGCGTATCGAGCAGACCCTTCGCCCCCGCCGCGGCGACGATCGGCGCCCCCAGCAGAAACGAAAAGCGAGCCGCATCGGCGCGGGTCAGACCGCGGAAGAGCCCGGCCGTGATCGTCGCCCCGGAGCGGGAGACCCCCGGAATCAGCGCCGCCGCCTGTGCCAGCCCGATGATCGCCGCGTCCCGCACCGTCAAACTGTCCATCCCCCGCTCGTGACGCGCCGCGCGCTCTCCCCACCAGAGAAGCAGCGCCAGCCCGACCAGGGCGATCGCCAGCGCGATGATGACGCGGTCCGGCGCCACCCCGTCAGGGTGATAGACCGCATCGATCGCCCCCGCCGCCAGCAGCCCGCCGACGAGACCCGGCACGGTGCCGAGCGCGATCAGCAGCGAGAGCCGGGGCATGACGTCGGCGGGATCGCGCGAGCGCAGGACCGCCCGCGGGTTCCCGATCGCCCGCGGCAAGGCCAGCGCCATCGCCACCAGATCGCGCCAGAAGTAGACCAACACCGCGGTCAGGGTTCCCAGATGCAGGGCGGCATCGAAGGCCAGGCCCGGCGATTCCCACCCGAGCAGCCACGGCACGATCAGCAGATGGGCGGACGAAGAGACAGGAAGAAATTCGGTCAGACCCTGCACGATACCGAGTACGATCGCCTGCCAAACCGTCACCCCCCGCCTCCCGCCCCAGGGTGGGCGCCGCCGGCAACGGTCGACGCGGCGGCACGCTCCTCTGCGCTGGCATGCGTGAGACTGACATGCCGCTTCCCGGACACACCCAGCCGCCACCACTCGATGGCGCCCCAGACGGTCACCGGCAGCCAGAGCAGAATGTGGAGCAACACGGCATAGGAGAGCGCCAGCCCGCGCCCAATCCCGAGCGCGCCATTGACCGCCAGCAGCACCCCCGCCTCGAAGGTGCCGACGTATCCCGGTCCGGAGGGAACCAACGTCGCCAGATTGGCGATAGCGGTCACCAGCAGCGCCGCCACCGGC
>JACCXM010000293.1 GCA_013697005.1 Chloroflexia bacterium
CTGTTGGCCTGATGGGTATGACCGGCGAAGACGCCGAGCACGCGGTCGCTATGGCGGGCCACCACCGCTTCCAGGGCGGCGGCATCGCGCAGGATGAAGGCGGGATAGTGGTGGGCGGGAGCCGCCAGGCGGCAGGGGTGGTGGAGCACGATCAGGGCGCCGCGGGGGTCCGTTGCTGACGCGTGCAGCTCCTCCTCCAGCCAGGCCAGTTGCGACGCGCCCAGGGCGCCGTGGTCTTCCCCGGGAATGGTCGAATCCAGCACGATCGCGCGCCACCCAGCGATGAGCCGGCTGTAGTGGTACGGCTCCCGGTCGTCGATGTCCGTCTGCCCGAGGACGATCCTCCGGAACGCCGGGCGATGGTCGTGGTTGCCGAGGGCGACCAGGACAGGGGTCTCCCCGCCACCGAGCTCTGCCAGCACCTCGTTGAGCACCTCGTAGCTGGCGGCGGAGCCGTCGTCGCTGAGATCGCCACTGAGGAGAACGAACGCGGGCGCCACGTCGAGCCCGCGAATGCGCTCCACCACCGCGCGCACCTTCTGCCGCGAATCGACCCCGGAGACGCGCTGCCCCGGCGCGACGAGATGAAGATCGCTCAGGTGCAGGAACGTGGTCGAGGTGGACAACGGCTTTCTCCGTACGAGTCGTGAGTCGTAGGTCGTGAGTCGACAGTCGACAGTCGACAGTCGACAGTGAGATGGTGAAGTGGCCAGGGTGAGGATAGCCGATAGCCGATAGCCGATAGCCAACAGCGAACATCATCTGGATTTCATCCAGGGGCTTCATGATCGGGAGTGTTCGACCTCGTCGCGGTCGAGGATTGGTGTCGGCGGCGCCATGGTGGCGTTTGCTGGCCACGCCGGTCGTCGTGAACGCCGCGCCCGCAACGCCGCGGGCGGCGAGGATCAAATGGAAGCGAGGCTGTTCATGCACACCGTGATGATCGAGGATGACGCGCGGTTGGCGGCGCGGCTGTCCACCGGGCTCAGCGCAGACGGGCACGCCGTCGATCGTGGCGCGGACGATGAGGCAGCGCGCATCGACGATGCGGTGCTCGCGGTGGGCGAAGTGCGGCTCGATCCGGCATCGCGCCGGGTCTGGCGCGGCGGCGATCAGATCGATCTTCCCGACAAGCAGTTCCGGCTCCTGGAATACATGCTGCAGCAGCCGGGACGCGTGCTGACCCGCACCATGATCGCCGAGAACGTCTGGGACGACGGCCTGCGCAATGTCACCAACGTCATCGACGTCCACATTCTGCAGCTGCGGCGCAAACTCGGCGACCCTTACCCGGGGGTGTTGATCCAGACCGTCCGCGGGGCCGGGTACCGTCTGAAGATCACCGCCTGACGCGGTACCTGCCAATCCGCTACCGTCGGCGCATGGCGCAGCCTCGCCATGTCGTGCCCCGTTTGCCGCCCGCGCGCAATGGTCATCTCCAGCTCGTTGACCCTGATCATCAGGATGCGATTCGTTACCCCGAACATGCCATTCTTCCAACACTCTTGACGTTCTACTGAGGACCAGTAGTATTGGGGGAGGGATGACGAAGCAGACTATTTCGCAAGCAAAACATGGCGTTGAGCGAACTGAAGGGGATTCACGGCATGATGAATCCTCCCCTCCGGAAACCCAGACTGACTGGGCCCGGTTGGAGGCGATGACCGGTGAGGAAGCGCTGCGGAACGCGCTGAACGACCCAGACAGCCAGCCACTTACGCCTGAACAGCGCTCTCGGTTGCGGCGTGTGCCAAACCCGCAAGCGATCCGCCTCGAGATGGGGCTGACCCAGGAAGCGTTCGCGCGGCGGTTCGAGATCGCCTTGGGCACGCAGCGCGACTGGGAACAGGGTGTGCGCATGCCCGACAGCACGGCCAAGGCGTATCTGCGGGTGATCGCGGCCAACCCCGACGCCGTCGTCGCCGCGCTTGCCAGGGGAACGCGGCCTCAAAGCGCGCGCTGACCCATTCCCCCATCATGGGGCCGGTATACTCGCGGTTGCACCGCATGCCTCCGCGTCGCCGCGGTTTTCGCGCTCGTCCGGGCGGCTCGGGATGAAGGAGACCGCGGGTGCTGACCGCGCTGCTGTACGGGGTGCTGGCAAGCTCGGGGTTGTTGGCTGGCGCCGCCATCGGGCTGGTCATGTCGCCGCCGCGGCGGCTGGTCGCCGCGGTGGTCGCCTTCGGCAGCGGGGTTCTCGTCTCCGCGTTGACCTTCGAGCTGATGGAGGAGGCGTTCGCCGAAGGGAGCCCCGCCTTCACCATCGGCGGCTTCCTCCTCGGCGCCGTGATTTATGTCGTCGCCGACGTCCTTCTCGAGCGGATGGCCGCCCGCTCGCCGCGGCGCGAGGGCCGCGACGCGCAGGATGTCGTGCCCGGGGCGCAGCAGATTCCCCAGACCGAGAAGCAGGCGACCGTCAGCGGTATGGCCTTGCTCGTCGGAGCGGCGCTCGACGGTATCCCGGAAAACGCCGCCATCGGTATCGGGCTGGTGGCTGATAGCCGGGGACTCGCGTTAGTGTTGCTGGGGGCCGTCTTTCTCGGCAATCTCCCCGCCAGCTTGAGCAGCGCGGTCGGGATGCGCGAGGAGGGGCGGTCGCGCCGGTATGTGATAACCGCCTGGAGCACGGTCGCGGTGGTCTGCACCCTGGCCACCGTGCTTGGCTACGTCCTCCTGGCCGGGCTTTCGCCCAATCTGATCGGAGCCATGCTGGCGCTGGCGGCGGGCGGCATCCTGGCGATGCTGGCCGATACGATGATCCCGGAAGCGTTTCAGAACGGCGGTCCGGTGGTCGCCCTCGCCACCGCCGTCGGGTTCGCCTGTGCGTTTTTGCTGTCTCACGTCGCGGGATAGGATCCTCACCCCGACCCCTGAGAAACCCTCACCCCAACCCCTCGCCCTGTGCGCAGGGAGAGGGGCTTTACGGCCCCATCACCTTGGCGGCGAAGGTCGTCAGATCGTCGGCGCGGTAGATCGTGATGCGGGAGACATAGTACGGATCGAGCGCGGCGGGGTTGGCGGGACCACCGCCGAGACCGAAGGCGGCGACGATGCCGCTCTCCACCGCGGCCTGGGTGGCGCTTTCGTTCGCGTCACCGTAGGGCCAGGCCAGGAAGCGCACCGGCTGGCCGGTAATCCCCTCCAGATAGACCGCGTTGCGCGCGATCTCTTCGACCTGATGGGGAAAATCGAGGCCGCTGAGGGCGACGTGGGAGACGGTGTGGGCCTCGACTTCGCCCCAGCGGGCCAGCGCCCGGATTTGGCGCGGAGTCAACGGCGAGACGGTGTTCACGAAGTAGACGCCGCTCAGCCCGTGGCGGTCCAGGATGCGGGCGAAGGTCAGGGCGCTCGGTCCGCCATCGTCGTTGGTGAGGATGATCGGTTTTGGCGGCAGCTCGGCCAGACCCCGCGCCGCCCGCCAGAAGCGGCGCACCGAGATGGCGGTGTAGCCTTGGTCAACCAGCCAGCGACACTGGGCATCGAGCTGGGCGGGGGAGACCGACCAGGTGATCCCCGAATCATCGACGGCGTGATAGACCAGAATCGGCACCCGCACCACCGCGCTCTGCGCCACCGCGCTCTGCGCCACCGCGCTTTGCGCCACCGCGCTTTGCGCCACCGCGACCGTTCCGGGTCTTGGGAACGCGAATGGCGCTCCCGCGCAGACGACGACCAGCATCAGGGCGCAGAGGAGAGGGCGCGCAGCAGATGTGGTGTGGCTCGGTTCCATCGGCGCCAGCCTTCACTCCGTATCAGATGTGACCAAGGATCAGCATGTCCCACCTGGCTTCCGGCTTGAGAGCACTTGCCGGGTTACGGGCAGACATCGGGATCGGGCGTCTCTCCGCGGCGCTGCATCTCCTCGGCTTCACGTGTTAACTGCGCCATCAACTCCGGAGTCCAGGGCAGCGCCTCACCTTCCTCGCCCTCGGCGATCGCTTCCCGTAAACGGTGCAGCCGGCGGTCATGTTCATCGAGGAGTTGCACGGCGGCGTCAATCGCCGCCTCTGGACTGGCGTAGAGCCCACGCTGAACCTTCTTCTCAATGAGCGCTTCGGCTTCGGGTGTCAATTGCATCGGCATGGGCTTGTTACCTCCACGGTGAATCGTAGCAAGCGCCAGACGAACGACGGCGGCTCGAACTGGCAGGGACCGCTTCCCGTCTTGGTGCCCAGCATTGATGAGGATTTCCTCTCCGGCCGGGGCGCCGCTCAGGCGGCCGTCTGCACCGGCTGCAGCTCGATAAATGCCCTGGCCACGCACTCCTGGCGTTGCGTCTCCAGATCCTTGGCTTGGGTCTCCAAACTGTCGTCGTCCGCGCACAACACGACCCGGCCAGCCTGGTCGCTCGCATAGAGAAAAAAGTCGCCGTGCTCCGAGGACCCACTATCCCCACCGTCCGGATAGTAGTTGATGGTTTCCCCGCGAAAGGCTATGCGGCCCAGGATGCCACCGGGTAACACCACGAATGGACCCACACTCTCTGCCGTCGAGAGGGTGTAGACGTGACGGCGCGCGGTTGGGGGATCGTCCAGGAATGCTTCGTAGGACAACGATCCCCCCAGGACCGAATTGGTCGTCGCATCCAGTTGGAGGTCGACGTGCAGGTCGTGCAGACTCTTATAGAATCCTGGGGGGTACGTGATGCGGGCCGCCACCTGCTCGTCGGCGATGGGCACGTCGCCCTGATAGTGGCCTCCTGGGCCAACACGCTTGGGGCAGGCAGGATCGCCACCCATGATGAGCACTCGGAAGAGACACTCCGGGTCACGATCGGGTACGTCCGTCGTCAGTTTCGCCACAACCCAGCGTTGGAAAACCGGAAACGTTTCCGGCGTGGCCAGCGTCGCCAGCCGCACGGCCTCGTCGTAGTACTTCATTGTCGTGCCGTCCGGCAGTGAGAACGTCTGGTTCCCATGCCACTCGTTCTGTACATCCTTGGCCAGCATCGCGTTGGGCCGCAACGTGCTTCCTTGTGCCAGTGCCTGCTCTTTCTCGACCAAATCCTTACTCATACCCGCCGTAGAACCTGAGGCAGGCAACCAGGACAAGGCGGGCAGGGCGTTTCTCGCGTGCGCCAACAACGCCGCTATCGTTTTGGCATTGGGTGGTCCATGACAGATGGTGGATCCAGACGTCACGGGGGGTCGTGCCGCGGTGCGGGGACCACAGAAGTCCGGAGGAGTATCAGCGTCGAAGTACCCACTGCGGAGCCCGGGCGCCAGGCTCTGCAACGTCGACGCATCGCATCCGTCCCCAATCGGAGCCAAATCGGGCCGTTGGCCCGCCGCCACGTGGAGCTCGATCCAGTTGGTGTGAGCGTAGAAGTCCTGGATGGCGTGCAGGTACTGGCCGTACGCCCTGAGCGCCTCCTCCCGCTTCTTGGTGATCTGCGCGGGGTCGTCCGGTTTGCCGGGAACCCTGCGGAACGCGTCGACCGCGGCAAGCGCCGAAGCGTCGAGCAGGGCCTTGGGTCCTTTGCTCCAGCGGTCACAGATCGCCGCGGCGTCATTCGCGCTGTCGAAGTGCCACTCGGGGCGGAGTTGGCCGGGGAGATAGTCGGACTCGTCGAGACCCTTCACGACCCACTCCACTGCCTCGGTGCTGAACCTGTCACCCAATTGGGCGCGAAAGGCAGGGATGTGCATGTCGTCCGGATAGAACGCCGCGACCGGGCGCGAGACTAGCGGCGTCAGCCCGAGCACGGGACCAAGGGCCAGGAGCAGGGCGGTGACGGTCATGACCAGGCGCCGGATCAAACGGGGCATGCTGATCTCCCCTCCGGGCGGCAACGGGCGGCGATGAATGCGTAACGGTCCGACAGGATCAGGAATCACGAACAGGCGATGAGTCGAGAGAATTCGAGTCGACGATAGCGACCGGCCGAGGTTCTGTCAATCGGTGGCCGGGGCGAGCGGCCGCCCCGGCCTTCCCGCTGCTGGGCTCCCGGAACCGCGCGGGACGATACAAACAGGGTATTGTGATTTCGTCACATGGGGTGTAGCGTAGGCGCGTCTCAGACAATTTTGGCCGACACCAGCAGAGCCAAAGCGCGAACTGACGCGGACTTCTTCGTTGCGCATCCTCACGAGGAGCGTCAAATGCATTCGATGCGTCGCATGGTGCTTCCCTTGCTGCTCGTCGTGGCGACATTCCTCCTCCCGCCTGCCCTTGGTCCTGCCGTCGTCCCCTTCGGCATCACCTCAAGTCATGCCCAAGACGACCCCCTGCAAGCTAGCACCAAGACGGTCAACGTCGAGCTGATCCTCGATGCCTCCGGATCGATGGCGGAAGCCCTCGCCAGCGGCGAGACGCGCATCGCGGCGGCGAAACGGATCCTGCGCGGCGTGATCGAAAGCCTCCCGGAGCGCGAAGGCATCAACGTCGGGCTGCGCGTCTACGGCCATCTCGGCGACAACACCGAGACCGGCAAAGCCGTCAGCTGCCGCTCTTCGGAACTACTGGTCCCGGTGGCGGGGTTAGATAAAGCGGCGCTCATCGCGCAGGTCGAGGCCATCCAACCGACCGGCTGGACCCCGATCGCCTACGCCCTGGAGCAAGCGGCCGCGGATTTCCAGCCTGGGGGCGAGAGCATCACCAACGCCATCGTCCTCGTCACCGACGGCGAGGAGACATGTGACCCACCCCAGCAATCGTGCGCTGCCGCCAGTGCGCTGCACCAGAGCGCGGTGACGGTCACCACCCACGTGGTCGGCTTCGCGCTGAATCCGCAGCAGACCGAGCTGGTACGCTGCATCGCCGAACAAGGCGGGGGGCAGCTCTTCGGCGCGGACGACGCCGCGGGGTTGGGGACCGCCATCGGGTCGGCCCTGGAGGGAGTGGGGGTCAGCATCACCCCCGCGGCGATCCCCGCGGTGGCGGCCCCGGTTCCCCTGGCGGAGGTCCGGACGCTCGGATATCACCAGATCACGGCCTGGAGTGTTGGGGCCAATGACCGGGGAGAGGAATCCCCCATCATCAGTGATGATGGGCAGCGCATCGCCTTCGCTCGTGCCCTGGGCATCCAAGACCCGGCCAATCCCAACCGCATCTTTGTGATGAACGCCGATGGCAACGGGGAGCAAGAGGTCGATGCCTACACCCCCCTCTGCGGCTGCGGCGCGCTGATCGACCTCAACGGCGACGGATCGCGGATCGTCTCCAGCGATGGGCTGCAGCTGCGCGTTGCCGAGGCCACTGGCGGTACCGGACGCGAATTGATGGCGTTAGATAGCGGTGAGATCAATGCCGTGCGTATCACCGGCGATGGCCGCA
>JACCXM010000288.1 GCA_013697005.1 Chloroflexia bacterium
ACTTTTACGGGATCGAACGAGACCGGCGCCGAACTCCGGCGCAGCGCGGCCGAGCGCGGAGCGAAGCTGCAGCTCGAGTTGGGTGGGAAAAACCCCGCGATCGTGCTCGCCGACGCCGATCTCGAACATGCGCTCGGACACGTCGTGGCCGGGGCCATGATGAGCACCGGCCAGAAGTGCACCGCGACGTCGCGCGCGATCGTCGATCGCCGTATCATCGACCGCTTCACCGACATGCTGACGGCGCGCATCGGCGGGCTCCAGGTCGGCGACCCGCTCGCCGCGGAAACGCAGATCGGACCGCTCATCGACGAGCGCGCGGCGGATCGAGTGGCCGGCGAAATCGATGCCGCGAAGCAGGCCGGCTCCGCGCTCCTGGTGGGAGGAGGTCGACTCGGCAATGGGTTGGAGCGTGGAGCGTTTGTCGCTCCGGCGCTCTTCGCCGATGTCGATCCGGGGTCGAAACTCGGACAAGATGAGTTGTTTGGACCGGTGCTTGGGGTGATCCCCGTGGACAGCATGGAAGAGGCAATGACCGTCGCCAACCACGTGAAATTTGGTCTTTCGGCTTCGATATTCACGCGTGATCTGGGCAAGGCGCTGGCGTTCGCGCGGGAGATCGAGGCGGGTATCGTGCATGTCAATAGTGAAACGGCGGGGGCCGAGCCCCATGTGCCGTTCGGTGGCATGAAAGGATCGTCGTCATACTCGCGGGAGCAAGGCAAAGCCGCGCGCGAGTTTTTCACGCAAACGAAAACGGTATACATCGATCCGCCGCCGGCGGAGGCGTAGTTGACGAAGTCGAACGGGAGGGGAAATCATGGCCAAGCACGCCGAATCCGTTCATGAGGCGCAGGCCCACTGGGAAGGTGGGTTGACTGATGGCAGCGGTCGCCTTACCGGCAGCAGCAGCGGCAAGCTTGCGGAAGTGGCACTGAGCTGGGACGCGCGGACGGGGGGAGACAACTCGTTGACCTCGCCCGAGGAGCTCCTGGCCGCTGCCCACGCGTCATGTTTTGCCATGGCGTTGGCGTTTGAGTTGCAAGGACGCAACGCTCCCCCACGGAGTCTCGACGTCTCGGCGGCCGTTGGTTTCGATCCCAAGGTCGGCGGCGGCTACGAGGTCAGCTTTTCCGAGCTAACCGTGAAAGGCGACGTGCCGGGAATCAGCGCCGATGATTTCCAGGAAGCGGTCAGCCAGGCGTCTGAAGGCTGCCCGATCTCCCAGGCGCTGAAAGGCAATGTACAAATCTCCGCCGAGGGCTCGCTGGCCTAGCACCCGGTCAGTTGTCAGTTCGCGGCCGCGGGTTGGCAGCGCGGGCACAATGACGTCCCGCGGCCACCGACGACGGTACGTTCGAGGGGCGCGCCACACCGCGGGCATGCCTCCTTACCGCCGCGCCCGTAGACCTGGAGTTGGCCGCCGTAACCACCAGAATTGCCCGCGGCGTCTGCGAACGAAGAGAAGGTCGTCCCTTGCCCGTCGACCGCGGCGCGCAGCACACCGCGGATGGCGCGGTGGATGCGGCGCACTTCACCGGCGCTCAGCGTATTGGCGCGGCGCTCGGGATGAATGCGGGCTCGAAACAGGGACTCGTCGACGTAGATATTGCCGAGCCCGCCGATCAGGCCCTGATCGAGCAACACCGCTTTGATCTTGCCGGGGCGGCGCTGGAGGCGCTCCTGGAGCCAGGATGCGGAGAATCCGCGTTCCAACGGTTCGCGGCCGAGTCTCCGATCGAGACGTTCCAGCTCGATGTCCGGAACGTGGATGACGCGGCCGAATTTGCGTTGGTCTGAAAAACGGAGATCGAGGCCGTTTTCGAAGCCGAGCGCCAGATGTTGGAAGCGTAGAACCGGCTCCGAGTGGGGCACGGCGCTCAGCCGGCCGGTCATGCGCAGGTGGACAACGATGGCGGTAGCGTCATCGAGAACGATGATGAGGTACTTGGCGCGGCGGCGGACGTCCTGGACGACGCGGCCCGCGATGCGAGCGAGTACGTCTTCGCCGCGATGACCGTCAAGAACTCCGGCGAAATCTCCGACTTCGAGCGATTGGATGCGCTGCCCGACGATCTTGTCGAGCAAGGAGCGGCGAACGGTTTCGACCTCGGGCAGTTCTGGCATACTCGGGTGACAAATCCGCGGCCGGTGCGGGTCGGAGGACAGACACGGCAGCGTACCACGGCGCTGCCGGGACGGAAGCCACGGAGCGCGCCCTGATGGCTGAATCCGCGACGGGTGAATGCCTTTTTTGCCGCATCGTGCGCGGCGAGCTCGGCACGGAGTTTGTCGCCGAGAGCGAGCACAACGTGGCCTTTCGCGATTTGCAGCCCCAGGCGCCTGTGCATCTGTTGATCGTGCCGCGGCGACACTTCGGATCGTTGCGAGAAGTTGGAGCGGACGATGGGGCGGTTACGGCCGATGCGCTGGCCCTGGCGACGCGGTTGGCCGCCGAGCAGGGTCTCTACGCCGGGGGGTACCGGGTGATCACCAACGACGGTCCCGACGCCGGGCAGACGATTTCCCATCTGCATTTTCACGTCCTCGGCGGAGCCACGTTGCAAGCTGGGCTCGGGTAGGATCGGTCACTGGGACTCGGAATGGAAGCAGACATCGTGGAAGAACCGACAGTCCGGCAACGGCTCGAAGACGATCTCAAGGCGGCGATGCGCGCGGGCGATACTATCTCCCGCGACGCGATCCGGTACATCCTGGCCGCGGTGAAAAACGCGGAGATCGACGCTCGCGGCTCCGGCAAGCCAGCCGATCCGATTGTCGTGCTGCGGCGGTTGGGGAAGCAACTCACCGACTCGATCGAGCAGTACGACGCCGCGAGCCGCAAAGACCTCGCGGATCACGAGCGGGACCAGCTCGCGGTGATGCAACGGTATCTTCCCGCTGAGCTCTCCGACGAAGACCTGAACGCGCTGGTGGCGCAGGCAGTTGCCTCGTCAGGCGCTTCCGGACCGAAGGATATGGGCCGGGCCATGCCTGTCGCCATCGAACTGGCGGCGGGCCGCGCGGACGGGAGGCGCATCAGCGCCGCTGTGAAGAACGCCCTCACGCCGTGACGTTCGCCAAACCGGATTCCCAGTCCCTCGAGGATTCGTTCTCGCTGGTGACCGAGGTTCCCGTTCCGCCTGGAATCGACGAACACGACCTGAAAAGTCTCGCCAATGCTGTCCTCCAGCAAGAAGCAGCTCCAGGGGTGTGGGAGATCACCGTCGCGCTCGTCGCCGATGACCGGCTTCAGGCGCTGCACCGTGATTTCATGGGAATCGACACCCCGACTGACATCATGACGTTTCCGGGGGCAGAATCTGGCGAAGAACTCCAGAGTGGTGAGATTGTCATCTCGGTCGACCATGCGATGACGCGGGCAGGGTCATGGGGATTGTCACCCGCGGATGAGATCCGCTTTCTGGTGATCCACGGACTGCTGCATCTGCTTGGCTGGCGCGACGAAACTGAACACGATCGGGCGCGAATGCTGACGCGGCAGCAGGTGCTCCTGGACGAATGGCGCGGGCGAAATACGACCTAGCAGTGCGCCGGACCTATGTCTTTGCCAGAACGAGGCGCAAGACATCGGCGGCGTTCATCGCGGAACGCCGCTGAATCTCCTGGTAGGCGGCACGGATCGGAAACGATTCTGCGGCATGTGTTGTGCCCGAGACAACAACTTCAATCGTGCCTTCGTAGAGACCTTGCGTGCCGAGTACAACCACCGCGGTGATGCCAACCCCGACGTCGCTGCCAAACTGCTCACGCGCAGTCTGTGCCAAATCGGCCGCGACGACATTCGCGGGATCAGCATCCCGCGCAGAAATACCTCGCACCACGCCTGCCGACGCTGGCTCGGAAAGGAGCAGCGAACCGAAACGCCCACCGGAGCCCGCTTCGGCGATGCCAATCGTCAATGCGCGCTTCCGGAGCGCATCGAGCAAGACGAGCGCGAGACTTCGATCGTCGTCGGCGTAAATGTAATCGGTGAGACGCCTTCGCACTTCGGCAACCGTCTCGGCGAGTACTGCTTCGGCGTCTTCCGAGCGGTCGGCCGATGCGGTGATGCGGACGTGCACTCCGTCGTCTTTGGCATAGGTGCCGATGTACGGCTGCGGGCGCTGGGTCAACTCGTCGAGAAGTTGGGACACCGCGGATTCTCCAATGCCAAGGGTGCGAAGATTGGCGGAGCGGTACACCCGGCCCGTGAGTCCCGCGGAGATGCGTGGCAGCGCTTGCTCGCGCCACATGCGAAACATCTCGCGCGGAACGCCGGGCATCGCCACGACGATCGCACCACCAATGCGCGCCAGCCAACCGGGAGCAGTGCCGACGGGATTGGGGAGAACCTCGACCGAGGGAATCACCCAAGCCTGCTTGGCGTTGCGTTCCGGCATTTCCAGCCCGCGTTGCGCGAAGAACTCCCGGATTTTTGCGACAGTCGCCTGGTCGATCTCAGGCGTTTCGCCTGCCAGGGTGCTGATTGCCTCGCGAGTGAGGTCGTCGTCGGTGGGGCCGATGCCTCCGGTACAGATGACCAGTTCGGCGCCGGCGGCGGCGGTCGCCAGCACTCCCGTCAAGCGCTCGAGATCATCGCCAACCTGGATGACGTGCAGCAGTTCGATCCCCTGCGCGGCGAGCTCCTGGGCGAGAAAGGTGGCGTTGGTGTCGGTGAGGTGACCGCCGATGAGCTCGCTGCCGATGGAGATCACGTATGCGCGCATGTGCCCCGATCCTCAGGCGTGCAGTGAGTGGCCGCGGGTTTCCGCGTGCCCCGCCGAGTGTACGCCACGATGGGTGAGGGGGATCGCTGGCTGGTAAGAAATTGCGTAGTTCTCACCATTGCGTACTGGCTCCATTTTCGCCAAGATGAACACGCTCTGGGTGACCAGGGGCGTCCGGCCCAAGGTTCGGACTGTTCTCCGCGCCACAACGCAATGGTTTCGCAGTTCGTCGCGACAGGAGCCAGAAGAATGGACGCCGATCGTTTTGACACCCTGGCCAAGCGTTTGGTTGCTCCGACGTCGCGGCGTTCGGCATTGGGCGCTGCTGTCGGTGGCGGCTTTCTGAGCGCTCTTGGCTTCCCGCGTGTCGTTCCCGAAGCCCGCGCCGCCCAGGGCGGCACGTGCGTGCTCGCCTTTGCGGCGCAGGTGCTGCAAGGACCCAGCGTGCAGCAGACGCTGACGCCCAGCGGAGCACGCCCCGGCGAGGTCCGCGGTGACTTGAGCTTTTCCCTCTCCGCGACCGGCAACCTGGAAAACGCATCGCTGACGCTCGGCGATGGCACGAGTCTGCCGGTAGTGGGACAGGCGATGGGTCACTCACTCCAGGTGCGTATCGAGCTCGCGTCGCGGGTGGCGGTTGTGGCG
>JACCXM010000289.1 GCA_013697005.1 Chloroflexia bacterium
CATAGCTCGGCGTGTAGTACCCCAGCGCGAGGTACTCCCCGGCGATCGTGTTGAGATCGAGCAGGATTTCCTCGGGCGCCTCGAGACCGCCGCGTTTGCGACAGAGGATGTCGTAGTCCCGGCCATCTTCCGTGCGCGTGTAATAGAAGACGTCCCCCATCTGGAAGGGGATTCTGGTATCGGTGCGCTGGACGCGGCCCACGATCTCGCGGTAGAGCGTCTCGCGCAGCGTAGCGGTGGGGGCCATCACCGCGTCGGTAAAGGCATTCTCCGCCTTGAGGTAGGCAATCACCTCCGGATCGGCCGCATCCTCCAACCAGGCGTAGGGATCGTCCAGCGTGACCCCGGAGAAGATGCGCGAATCGGGGAGACGCTTGGCGATTGGCGGCGCCGGATCGATCTCAACATCGGTCTGCTGCAGTACCCCCACGGAGAGACGCTCCTCGGAGAGACGCTCCTCTACCAGATGACGATCCGTTCATCGGGCGGGAGGTAGACGGGGTCGCCAGGCTCGATGCCGAACGCCTCGAAGAAGATATCCATATTGCGCGCCGGTTGCACGGCGCGCACCGCCTCCGGCGCGTGCGAATCGGTGAGCACCTGCGTGCGCAACGCGGCCTCGCGCGCTTTCCCGGCCCAACTGAACGCGTAGGAGATGAAAAAGCGCTGCCGCGGTGTGAATCCTTCGATCAACCCCGGATCACCCTCCTCCGCCAGCGCCAGCTCCAGTGCATCGTACGCAATTTGCAAGCCACCCATGTCGGCGATGTTCTCGCCGATCGTCAGGTCGCCGTCGACATGCAGTCCGGGCAGAACCTCCACCGTGTCGTACTGGGCGGCGACCTCCGCCGTCAGCGCCTCGAACTTGGCCAGGTCCTCCGCGCTCCACCAGTTCGCCAGATTCCCCTCGGCATCGAATTGCGACCCACCCTGATCGAAGCCATGCGTGATTTCGTGACCGATCGTGGCCCCGATGCTGCCGTAGTTGAACGCCCGGTCGGCTTCGTAATCGAAAAAGGGCGCCTGCAAGATCGCGGCCGGAAAGACGATCTCGTTGTTGGTCGCGCTGTAGTACGCGTTGACCTCCTGCGGCAGCATGCCCCACTCGTCGCGGTCGACCGGTTTGCCGACGCGGGCGTATTGCCGCTTCGCTTCAGCCAGACTGGCACTGAGCAGCGTCTGCGCCAGGGACTCCTCGATCGTCACCCCGTCGTACGTCCGCCACTCGTCGGGATACCCGACCTTGACCCGTATCGCGTCGAGCTTCGCCAGCGCCGTCTCCTTCGTCACCGGCGACATCCAGTCCAACGCTTCGATCCGGGCGCGGGTGGCGGCGATCAGATCGGCGACCAGCGCCTCGATCTCCGCTTTCGCCGCAGGCGGGAAATACTCGTCGACGTAGAGCTGACCCAGCGCGAAGCCAAGACTGCCGTTGACGTCGTCCAGTGCCCGCTCTGCGAGCGGCGCCTGTTCCTCGACCCCATTCAGCGTCGTGCCATAGAAGTCGAAAACGATCTCCCCCATCTCATCACTCAGCGCGGACGCGGCCGATTGCACGACCTGCAGACGGAGGTAATCCTTGAGCGTCTCCAGATCGGTGTCCGCCACGATCGCGTCGACCGCCACCAGATACGCCAGTTGGGTGACGACCACCGTCTCCTGCCCGGGGATCCCCAATATGTCCAGGAAGGCCGGCCAATCGAAGTCCGGGTTGGCCGCGATCAGATCACTCACCGGACGCGGGTTGTAATAGTTTCCGGGATCGTTGAAATCCTCCGGGCGCAGAATCGGCTCGGCCAGGCGCTTCTCCAGGTCGTACACCCGCCCCGCCGCCGCGTCGGCGCGTGCCGCGTCGTAGCCGGCCGCTTCCAGCAACGCCGCGTTCATGCCCCGGTAGGCTTCGCGAATCGCCTCGTTGCCCTCGTCGTCGACCCAGTAGTAGTCGCGGCTCGGCAATCCGAGCGCGGGCCCCGAGTACCAGGCCGTGTAGACCGAGCTGTCCACGAAGTCCGGCGCGGCGCTGATCCCATAAAAGCCGTAGATGTAGCTGGTCATGAACGCATCGCGCACGAATGTGTACAGCTCGTCGATCGTCGAGATACCATCGATCGCTTCCAGATCGCAGGGGATCGCGCCGATCGCCGGCGCATTGCGCGTCTCGAGGTCCGTCGCCTGGGCGAAGAGCTGCACGGCCTTCCATTCGTCGGATCCGACCGCGAGCTCCTCGGAGGTTGCGAGACGATCGAGCAAGGCGAGCAGTTGCTCGATCGTCAGATCGCGCAGCTCATGGGTGATGCTGTACGACGCCTCATCCGCCGGAATTTCGGTCCGCTCCAACCAGCCACCGGCCGCGTAGCGGAAAAAATCCGCCCCTGGTTTGACCGAGACATCCATCTGCGGCAGCAGTGCGCCCGCGGCAACGCTCCCCGCCACGGGCGAAGCGGCTGCCCGCGGCGCGGGTGTG
>JACCXM010000335.1 GCA_013697005.1 Chloroflexia bacterium
GTGCGGTGACCCCGGAGCGGTTATTCGTCGTGCGCGCTCCAGATCCACAGGCGTTGGATCACGACGGCGATGGGATTGGTTGCGAGCCGATTACGTGACCTCTCACCCGTCAACAGAGGGCACGACATCTGCCAAAAGGAGGATCATCGCCGGAGCAAGAGGCCAATGTGCAGAGCTCGTTCGCCGCGCAATCATTGTGGTTGATGCAGGTTTTTAATGTTGTGCAGTAGGTGGCATCGGAATGGGGCTGCGTGCAGAACGACGTTGTGCCGTCGTGGCTGCGGGAGCAGGTGTTACATCTCGCGAAACAGGGCTCATCACATGGATTGGCGCAACGCCCGGCAATTGACTCCGTACCCACGGGGCAGGCGAAGGGCGCGACTACGCGCCGCTTCTTCCCCTTGCCTTTCTTCCCCTTGCCCTTCTTGGCCCCGGCATTGCGAAGGCCAAGCAGGCCTAGTGACCCACCCAGCAACACGCTTAGCGCGGTCCGGCGGGTGCGGGCCCGCGTGACGGAGCGGAAGAGCCTATCGAAGCGGCCAGCGTCCATAGAGCAATGCCTTTCCGAGATCAGCGCGGCGAAGAGCGAGTAATGTATCCTCGTGATGTTCCCGGCGCAAGAGCACCATAGTGGAAGTTCACCGAGTAGCCGACAGCGGCCGCGGAGCCAGCATCGGGGAGTCGATCGCGCGCAACGTGAGCCGCGGAGTCTCCGCGCGGTTGGCAGAACCAATAGGGCACGGAACCCGCGGAACTTGACCCAGTTTGCCGCCTGCCTGCCGAAGTGATTCCGGTATCCTCGATCGCAACTGATACTATTGCCAGACCGGCCCCTCTTCACCGCACGGAGCGTGGCGTGCTCATGACCCAATCCCTCTCGACCGAGACCAATCAGGATGCTTCGGAAACGATGCAGCCACGCGACGAGCAACGAGAAACGGTCTTTGACCAGATACCCGCGCCGCTGAACGCCTTGATCGGCCGCGATCGCGAGCTCGACCTGGTGCGCGGGCTGCTCGCGCGTGAGAACGTTCGCCTGGTCACCCTGACCGGACCGGGCGGGGTCGGCAAGACCCGGCTCGCCCTGGCCCTGGCGGCGGAGGCAGGCGCAGACGTGGGCGCGGACGACCCCCGGGTGACGCGAGTCGCGTTCGTTCCCTTGGCGCCACTGCACGATGCCGCCCTCATTCCGGCCACCATCGGGGATCGTCTCAATGTCCATGAGAGCGGCGAGCGGCCACTCACCACTGATCTCATCGACCGACTCCAGAATGAGCGAGTCCTCCTCGTCCTCGATAACTTCGAGCATCTTCTCACTGGAGCGCCGGTGGTCGCGGAACTGCTCGCGGCCTGTCCGGGGGTGACGGCACTGATCACCAGCCGCCGCCGCCTCGGTCTCTCCGGCGAGCATGAGGTCCCGATCCCACCCCTGGCCCTCGCCGACCCAGGCCGGACCGCGACAATCGAGGAACTGGGCAACGTTCCAGCGATCCGGCTCTTTGTGGCACGGGCGCAAGCCGCCGCTGCAGGCTTCACGTTTACGGCGGCCAATGCACTGGCAGTGGCCGAGATCTGCCAGCGCCTGCACGGGCTACCGCTGGCCATCGAGCTGGCGGCGCCCCGGACACGGTTGCTCTCACCTACGGCGCTGCTGGCCCGGCTGACGCACCGCCTGGAGCTCCTCGCAGGCGGACCATCCGACGCGCCGGAGCGGCTGCAAACGATGCGCCAGACCATCGCCTGGAGCTACGACCTGCTCGACCCCGCCGCGCAGACGCTGTTCCGCCGCTTGGCGGTCTTTGCCGGAGGCATCCCCTTCGCGGCGGTCGAAGCGTTTGCCATCCCATCGCGGCCCGCGTACGACCTGGGTACCCAGCATGATCCCTCCGCGGCCACGGGTAATCCCGACCCTCTCCGAGCAGAACTCCCAACAGTGACCACGAACACCTTCCTGGCGGAGCTCACGACCTTAGTCGACGAGAGTTTGGTGCAGATCACGGAGCAACCGGACGGCGAGCGCCGGTTTGGGATGCTGGAGACGGTGCGCGAATACGCGCTGGAGCGGCTTGAGGATTCCGGGGAAGCAGCGGGCGCCCGGCGGCGCCACGTCGAGTTTTATTTGCGTATGGTCGAGAGCGTTGATCCCTGGCAGTACGTGCCGCAGGACGCGCTGGAGCGATTTCAGACCGAGCATGACAACGTGCGCGCGGCCCTGGATTGGTCGATAGTCCATGCGTCGGAGACCGCTCTCCGGATCGCCGCCGGATTCTGGCAATTCTGGCAACAGAAGGGATACTGGAGCGAGGGCCGGGGTTGGCTCGAACGGGCGCTCGCGACCGAATCTGACGCGCCGCCATCGGTCCGCGCGGCCGTGCTTGCTGGTGCTGGCTCGATGGCCGATCGACAAAACGACTTCGTGCAAGCCCGCGCCTTTTTCGAAGAAAGCCTCGCCCTGGCGCGACAGGGTGGCGACGAGCGCCGCGCCGCCAGGTCGCTGCGATCGCTCGGCATCGTGGCCAGCAATCAGAACGAGCTTGACGATGCCGCGGCGTTGTTCGAAGAGGCGCTCGTCGAACTACGCGCGATCCAGGATCAGGCGGCAATTGCCAGCTGTCTCAACGACCTCGGACTGGTGGCCGACCGGCGAGGTGACCGCAACCGCGCCATCGCCTACTATGAAGAGGCGCTGCCTCTCGCCCGGGCAACCGGCGACCAGACACATGCTGCCTTGATTCTGAGTAACCTTGGCGGGACCGTGACCGCCAGCGGTGACATGCCGCGGGGCGAAGCGCTCACCGCAGAGGCCCTCGACCAATCGAGGGCGGTCGGCGATCTTTACGGCGTCGCGTCTAACCTGTACAACCTGGCCGATTGCTTCCGCCAACGTGACGAAATCGCTGGCGCCTGGGAGCGGTATCGGGAAAGTCTGACCATTTCCGCTGAGCTGAGTGAGAAACACCTCGTCTCGCTGATTCTCGACCAGATGGCGCACCTGTTGACCCTCACCGGTCTGCCACGCCCGGCAGCGCATCTCCTTGGCGCCGCGGCCGCCCTGCGACAGCGGATCGGCGACACGCTGTTTCCGATCGAGGAAGCGACCTTCGCCGAGTTCATCGTCATCACCCGCGCGGCATTGGGCGACGAGGCGTTCCAGGCGGCCTGGGACGCCGGCGAGGGGCTCACCGCCGATCAAGCCATCGCCGAGGCCCTCGCCGTCGCGATGCGGCCCGCCATCGACGAGCGGCGGGCCGCGCTGCAAGCGCAGCTGAAACTCGGCTTGACGATGCGTGAGGTGGAGGTGCTCCGTCTCGTCGCCGAAGGTCTGGGCGACAAGGAGATTGCCACCGCACTGGCGATCTCGCGACACACCGTCTCCAACCAAGTTACCGCCCTGCGCACCAAGCTGCACGTTACCAGCCGCACCGGCGCCGTCACCGTCGCCCGGGAAGCGGGTCTCCTTTAGCAGCGCCGGGCACCGTACCCACTCGTCGCGGTGTGCGGTCGCAAGGCATCGGCTCGCGCTCCAGTCGCCGTCTGAGAGAGGGTTAGGCAGCACCACAGAGTCTGTAGCAGGCGACAAGACCTACGCCGGCGGCTTCGCAGCTTCCCGTGTTCGCCGGGCACGCGCCGCACGACTCCCGCTGTATGTACGTGACACCGACGCATGCTCCGTTACGGCAGCCGCATGACTCATAGTG
>JACCXM010000391.1 GCA_013697005.1 Chloroflexia bacterium
GATTGAAACCTGGGCCCGCGACAATCTCGATGTGCCAGTGGCGTTTGTCACGCAACCCGAGATGCGCGGTCAGACCGACGCCATTCTTCGCGCCCGCGATCTGGTCAGCGGCGATGCGCTCATTCTCTTCCCAGACGCGCTCTTTGAAGCGGATTTCTCGCCTTTGCGACATGTCGAGGCGGACGTCGTCATGTTCACCAAGCACATCGACGATCCGTCGGCCCTCGGCGTCGCCGTCGTGGAGAACGGCCGCATCGTCCGGCTCGTCGAGAAGCCGCAAGAACCGGTTTCGAACCTCGCCATTATCGGAATTTACTACATCCGTTCCATGCCCGATCTCTACGCGGCCATCGAAGAGCAGATGCGGCGCCGTCTCTCGCTGAAAAACGAGTATTTCATCGCCGACGCTATCCAGCTCATGATCGACGGCGGCGCCACGGTGATCCCGATGCCGGTGACAGAGTGGGAAGACTGCGGCAACGCGCAAAACCTGCTCGCCACGAACCGTTACCTCTTGCAACGGCACGGCAGCATCGGAAATGAATGCGCGGGTTCGGTTATCGTCTCGCCATCATTCATTGCCGACGACGCCATCATCGAGCATTCTGTCGTCGGGCCATTCGCCAGTATCGGCGCGGGCGTCACGATTCGGGACAGTCTCGTCCGCGACAGCATCATCGAGGAGGGCGCCCAGATCACCGCGGCGCAGCTTGACTGGTCGATCGTTGGCCGCCGGGCTAGCATCCAGGGAGTCGCGGGCCGCCTGAACATCGGCGATGACGCGGTCATCGATTCATGACGACGGGAACCTCAGCCGGTCGCTGGCTCGAGCTTTCGGTCATCTGCGACACCGAGGCGGTCGAACCGGTCGCCGAACTGTTCGCCAGGCACGGATACAACCAGGGTGTCGCCATCGAGGAACCATTTACGCAGGACCCAGATGGCGATCACTTCGCGGTCGATCCTTCGCGCCCAGTCGTCGTGCGGACGTTCCTCAATGCCGCCGATGTCGTGCCGGAGACGATCGCCGAAATCCGGCAGGGCTTGTGGCACCTCGGCCAGTTGCGCGCGGTTGGCGATCTGGTCATCAGCGAGCGCGAAGAGGAAGACTGGGCGAACGCCTGGAAAGCCCATTACAGCGTGCATCGGGTGGGACGCCGCGTGCTCGTCAAAGCGCCCTGGCACGACTACGAACCGCAGCCGGGCGAGATCGTGCTCGAGCTCGACCCCGGTATGGCATTCGGTACCGGTCTCCACCCATCGACGCAGCTCTCCCTGATGGCACTTGAAGACAATCTCGCGGCAGGCGATCGCGTGCTCGACGTCGGGATCGGCTCCGGCATCCTGGCGACGGCGGCGGCGTTGCTTGGCGCCAGCGCGGTCGACGGGGTCGACATCGAACCGGTGGCAGTGCGCTCGGCGCGGGAGAATGCAGAACGCAACGGGGTCGGTGCCATCGTGCGCGTCGCGCAAGGTAGCGTCGGAGACGGAGCGCCGTTTCCGGGCGAATACGACCTGGTCGTGGCAAACATCATCGCGCGCATCCTGATCGAGCTCGCCCCAGGTCTGACGGCCGCGGCCCGCCCCGGCGGCGTCCTCATTCTGGGTGGCATCATCGACATCAAGGAAGACGCGGTGTGCGATGCGTTCGACGCGCAAGGTCTCACGCTGGAACGGCGCGAGGAACGGGAGGATTGGGTCGCGCTGGTGCTGCGCAAACCCGAACCGTGAGCGGATGGCGCGCTGTCCGGTTCTATACTGCCCGCGCGATCGATTCATCAATTCTCGTCAAGAGCCATGGACGACAAGCCTGACACTCACGATGAAATGACGGGTGTTCCGGCCCTGCCGGAAACGCCGCACGAGCTTCCGCTCGATCGCGGCCATGTCGACGCGCTGGTCGACCGCGTTCGCGCTGGCGAAACCGTGGACCTCCTGGCGGCCGTGCTCAATGCCGTCGACTGGTCGTCATTTACAACCGCGGAGGGCGAGCCCCTCGCGGAACAGGCCCGGGCGGACCTGCGTCACTACTATCGCCAGAAATGGGAGGACATTGGCCCCCTGTTTCTTGCCGAATTGCTATCGACCGAGTTCATGACCGAGCAACGCGCCCGCGGGGATGTCGTTTTTTCGGAGCGGTTGCTGGAACTTGGCCGCACCGAACCAGAACTCTGGCACGAAATCCGCCAGTTCTTCCGGCGCAAGGAGATGGTTACCGCGCTGCTCGCGGCCGGGCACGTGCCGTCT
Organism: Chloroflexia bacterium; assembly: GCA_013697005.1. GTDB lineage: Bacteria > Chloroflexota > Chloroflexia > Thermomicrobiales > UBA6265 > JACCXM01. The sequence continues at coordinate 2,248 of JACCXM010000391.1, forward strand.
GCGAACACGGTCGTCTCGCCCCCTGACGAGGATGACGAGGAGGATCTCTGGGAATGACACCGATTTGTGTTGTCGGTGGCGGTGGGTATGTCGGTCTCGGTTATGCGGTGGCGTTGGCGGAGCTTGGCCATCAGGTCGTCGGCCTCGATATCGACGCCGTGCGGGTCGAGCGGCTGAACGAGGGCGAGAGTCCCATATACGAAACCGGACTGCCGGAAATGCTGCGCCGCAATCTCGACGCGGGTCGGCTCCGCTTCACGACCGACTACCGAGCGGCCGTCCCCGGTAGCGAGCTCGTCTTTCTCTGCACCGGTACCCCATCCCTCTCCGATGGGGAGGCCGACTTGCGACAAGTGCGGTCGGCCGCGGCACTGATCGGGGCACATCTCCAGCCGGGGTCGCCTGTCGTAATCGTGAACAAGAGTACGATGCCGGTCGGCACCGCCGAGCTCGTGGCCGGCATCGTCGCCGAGCATGCTCCCCCGGATGCGGAGTTCTCCGTTGTCAGCAATCCCGAATTCTTGCGCGAGGGGCGGGTGCTCCATGACATTCTGCATCCCGACCGCATCGTCCTGGGTGGCGACGCCGAGGCGCTTGCCACCGTCGTCGCGCTTTACGAGCCATTTGGAGCACCGATCCTGCAAACGGATCATCGCTCGGCGGAGTTGATCAAGTACGCCGCCAACGCCTTTCTCGCCACCAAGATTTCATTCATCAACGACATCGCCCGCCTCTGTGAACGCCTGGGAGCAGATGTCACCGTCGTCGCCGCCGGAATCGGAGCCGATGACCGCATTGGTCCGCGTTTTTTGCAAGCGGGCATCGGGTTCGGTGGATCATGCTTTCCGAAAGACGTCGGCGCGTTGAGCCGGATGACCGAGGGCGCCGGTCTGCATCCGGGACTTCTCCGTTCGGTCATGGAGATCAATCGCGAGGCGCAGCGCCGCTTTGTGGCACGCGCCGACGAGCTCCTGGACGGTCTCGACGGTCGAGAAATCGGCGTCTGGGGTCTGGCATTCAAGG
>JACCXM010000402.1 GCA_013697005.1 Chloroflexia bacterium
TCGACCCTGGAGGTCGACCGCGGCGTCCAGTTCGCGATTTTCGACAGCCTGTGGCGGATCGACCAGGATGCCGCGCTCATCCCGAATCTGGCGACCGAGATTCCGAGCGTGGAGAACGGCGGCATCGCCGAAGACGGTCTCACCTACACGTTCAAACTGCGTGATGACGCCGCCTGGCACGATGGCGAGCCGTTCACCGCGGCGGACGTCGTGTTCAGTCACAAGACGATCATGAACCCGGATTTCGTTCCCGGTACGCGGATCGGGCACGATCAGGTCGAGGAAATCTCGGCGCCGGACGACACCACGGTGACGATGACGCTGAAAGCGCCGTACGCGCCGTTCCTGCTCACCTGGGCGGACACCTATCTCGTGCCCGAGCATGTGCTGGAGGGTGTCGAGGATCTCAACACGGCCGAGTTCAACTCGACCGCGCCGGTGGGAACCGGGCCGTTCACCTTCGCCGAGCGGGTGGCGGGCGACCACATCACCCTGCAGGCAAACCCGACCTATCACGGTCCGGGACCGTATCTGGACACCGTGATCTTCAAGTATGTCCCCGATCTGACGGTGCTCTTCACCCAGTTCAAGACCGGCGAGGTGGATGCCACCGGGATTCAGGGGATCACCGCCGAGAATTTCGCCGAGGCGCAGACGCTGGAAGGGAAGATCATCCACAACGAGCCGACCGGATTCGTGGAGTTCATTTACATGAACCACGGCAACCCGGTGTTCCAGGACAAGGCGGTGCGCGAGGCGCTGTACGCCGCGATGGACAAAGAGAACATCATCAACACCGTCTATTACGGGGTACACGGTCCGATCGAGACCTATCTCCCGGCGCAGTCCTGGGCGTACAACCCCGATCTACCGGCGCAGGTGTTCGACATCGCCGCCGCCAATGCGCTGCTGGACGAAGCGGGGTGGGCGCCGGGCGCCGACGGTATCCGCGCCAAGGATGACGTCACGCTGAGCTTCACCAACTCGACGACCGCCGGCAACAAGGTGCGCGAGCAGGCGCAGCAATACCTGCAGCAGACCTGGCGCGAGGCCGGAATCGACATGCAGATCGAGAACATGCCGGCGGCGGTGATCTGGGGCGACTACTTCAACCAGTCCCAATACGATTCGGTGATGGTGGGCTGGACCAACCCGCCCGATCCGGACGGCACCAGCCGCTTCCACTCCGACTATATCCCGGCTCAGGGCGGTGGCGGCCAGAACACGATGCAGTACAAGAACCCGGAGCTGGACGCGCTGTGGGAAGCGGGTGTGGCCGAGCTGGACCAGGAGGCGCGGGCCGAGATTTATCAGCAGGCGCAGCAGATCATGCGCGACGATCTCGCCTACCTGCCGATTTTCCAGTACGTCTTCATCGAGGGGACGAAGGAAGGGCTGGAGAACTACAAGCAGAACGCGTTCGTGGTCAGCAACCAGTGGAATATCTTCGAGTGGTACTGGAGCGCGTAAACGAGGGTGTTAGGGTGATGGGGTAATAGGGTGATGGGTTCCGGGTTGCGGGTTGTGGGAGCGACTTCCTATGACCCCATCACCCCATTACCCCATCACCCTCGTCTCGTCCTATGACTGCCTATCTGGTTCGCCGTATCGGGCAGAGCGTCGTGCTGCTGGTGCTGGTGACGGCGATCGCGTTTGGGTTGATGCGGCTGGCGCCGGGTGGACCGGAGGCGGTCTATGCCCTCAGCCCGTCGATGCGGGCGGAGGATCTGGCGCGCATTCGCGCCTCGTTCGGGCTCGACCAACCGATTCACATCCAGTATGCGAAGTGGGCCACCGGGATGCTCAGCGGCGATTGGGGGCGCTCCTATCGCGATAGCCGGCCCGTACGCGACGTGATCCTGGACCGGGTGCCGGCCACCCTGGAGCTGACCGTCACCGCGCTCACTTTCGCGGTAATCGTCGGTATCGCCATCGGCGTGCTGGGGGCGTTACGTCCCCATTCCTTCTCCGACTACCTCGCCACCGTCGGCGCCATGCTGGCGCTTTCGATCCCGACCTTCTGGTTCGGATTGATGGTGATTTTTCTTTTCGCGGCGCGACTCGGGTGGATCCCGTCTGGGGGGCGGGCCACGATGGGCGGCGATGCATCGCTCCCGGATCGCCTCCATCATCTCGTCGCCCCGGCGCTGGTGCTGGGCCTGGTGCTGGTTGCCACCTGGAGCCGGTACACCCGCGCCTCGCTGCTGGAGACGATCGGGCAGGATTACGTGCGCACGGCGCGGGCGAAGGGATTGGAGGAGTCTCATGTCATCTGGGGGCATGCCTTTCGTAACTCATTGGGACCGCTGCTGACCCTGGCCGGGTTGCAACTTCCTTTTCTCTTCGGCGGCGCGCTGGTGACGGAAAGCGTTTTCACCTGGCCGGGGATGGGACGGCTATTCGTCGACTCGCTGGGCTACCGGGACTACCCGGTGCTGATGGGGGTGCTCGTCGTCACCGCGGTGCTGGTGATCCTGAGTAACCTCCTGGCCGATCTGCTGGTCGGGTTCACCGATCCGCGCGTGCGGATGCGATAGGGAGCGCCGGTGTCGACCTCGGCCACCACGGGAACGTTGGCCGCCGCCGCGCTCACGGCGCGGCAGGCGCGGGTGGATAGCCCGTGGCGGATCGCCACGCGGCGGTTTCTGCGACATCGCCTGGCAACAGCGGGATTGATCGTCTCGGTGTTCCTGATTCTCTCCGCGCTTTTCGCTCCGGCGATTGCGCCGCGCGACCCACTGCAAATTTCGATTCTGGACAAGTTCGCGCCACCGCTGAGCGAGGGGTTTGTCCTCGGCGCCGACGAGATCGGGCGCGATCTCATCTCCCGCCTGCTGTATGCCGGGCGTATCTCGCTGCTGGTCGGGTTCGCGGCGATGGCGGTGACGACCCTGGTGGGAACGCTGGTCGGGCTGATCGCCGGGTTCTACGGGGGGCGCGTCGACGCCTTTCTGATGCGTTTCACCGACGCGCTGCTCTCCTTCCCGACCGTGTTCCTGCTCCTGATCCTGGCGGCGTTCGTCGGGGCCTCGCTGCTGTCGATCACGTTGATCATCGGGTTGACATCGTGGATGGAGCTGGCGCGCATTTTGCGCAATCAGACGCTGACGCTGCGCGAGCAGGAGTTCGTCCAGGCGGCGCGCGCCCTGGGGGCCTCGAATCCCTGGTTGATCGGTCGCCATCTGTTGCCCAATTCGCTGGGACCGATCATGGTGGCGGCGACACTCAACATCGCCAATGCCGTGCTGGCCGAGTCGTATATCTCCTATCTCGGTTACGGTATCCAGCCGCCCGAGGCGAGCTGGGGCAACATGCTGAACAATGCCCAGAGTTATTTCACCGCCGCCCCCTGGATCGCGCTCTTTCCGGGTCTGCTGATTACGCTCACGGTTGCCAGTTTCAATTTTCTGGGGGATGGTCTGCGGGACGCATTGGATCCGCGGACGAAGCGGGGGTGAGGGTGGCGTAAGCCCTCACCCCCCTGTCCCTGAGAAACCCTCACCCCAACCCCTCTCCCCTGCGCACAGGGAGAGGGGCTCGTTTCGCGAAACGTGGGGATGTCAGGGAAGAAGGCTTGCTGGCGTCAGATGCGCGGTACTCTGTTGTGAAGAATCATGGGGCATTGTTGATTTGACGACAAAGGAGGAGCACTCGATGGTCATCGAAACCGGCGCGACGACCCAGCCTGTGGCGCAGCAGGGGCGCTTTCCGGAGAGCAAGCGTCCGATGAGTCTGGGGTTGATGCTGCCGATCGCCGAGCAGAATGCGGTCGAGAACGACTCTGCGGCGGACAGCTTCTGGGATATCGTCGCCATGGCGAAGTTGGCGGTCGAGATCGGCTTCGACATGCTTTGGCTGCCCGATCATTTCATCCTCAAGATGGAGCAGCATGGTGGCGAGGCGCGCGGGGTGTGGGAGTGCTGGACGACGGCGGCGGGGGTGGCCGCCGCGTTGCCGGGTGTCCCGATTGGCACGATGGTCGCTTGCACCGGGTTTCACAATCCCGGCTCGATCGCCAAGATGGCGGAGACGATCGACGATATTAGCCGCGGCAATTTCGTGCTCGGGCTCGGCTGCGGTTGGCACGCCGATGAGTACCACATGTACGGGATGCCGTTCGATCACCGGGTCGATCGCTTCGAGGAAGCCTTGCAGATCATCTCGCCGCTGGTGCGCACCGGCCGCGCGACCTTCGAGGGCGAGTATTACCAGGCGCGCGATGCGGTCAACTTCCCGCGCGGACCGCGCTGGCAGGAGGGCGGTCCCCCGATCCTGTTCGGGGCGAACAAGCCGCGCATGATGCGACTGACGGCGCTCTACGCCGACGCCTGGAACGCCGACTGGCAGGACAACGCCGCGATCGTGGCGGAGCGGATGACGTTGCTCGACGCGGCGTGCGAAGAGGTCGGACG
>JACCXM010000427.1 GCA_013697005.1 Chloroflexia bacterium
GTTCCACAACCGAGAAGAAGAGGCCGAGTTCTGGGATACCCATGACGTGACGGACTACCTCGATGAGCTGCGGCCGGTCCAGGTTCGCTTCGCGCCAAACCTCTCAACCGGGATGACGGTGCGCCTCGACCCTGACGATCGGGACGCCCTGGGCCGCATCGCCGCCGAGCGGGGTGTCGGCCCATCGACCCTGGTCCGGATGTGGATCAAGGAGCGGTTGCGGGCCGAGTCATCGTCCTAGGAGCCATTCGTGTTTGTCACGTTCGATGATGACGATAAGGCGTACCTGCGCTGGGTTGATGACCATCCACATGGTTTTGTCGTCAATACCTTCCGCAACGTGAATCCCGCCTACCTGATGCTGCATCGGGCCGGTTGCGGGACGATTCGCGGCACACCGGCGCGGGGAGAGAGGTGGACGAGCGGTGATTTCATCAAGGTCTGCGCCGATTCTCGCCAGAACCTCGAAGATTGGGCCAGACGGATCGCCGATGGGGGCCTGATTCCTTGTAAACTCTGTCACCCTGACTGAATGACTCAGGCGTTATCATTGAAGGTTTTCTATCGTTGCTGATGCCCACGGTACTCAATGACTCCTTTCCTGTCTGAACGCGCCGGTCAACTCGAGCAACTGGGCATCCATGGCGCACAACAGGCTCTCGACACCGTGCAGCGCGAAATCGCCGCCTGCACCCTCTGCGTCGATGCGGGATTCATCCCCATCTGCCGCCCCGTGTTTCAGGGACATGCCGCCCAGCGGCTGATGATCGTCGGGCAAGCGCCGGGGCCGTCCTCGGGACAGCGGCGGGTTCCGTATACGGGAGCCACCGGCAAGACACTGCAAGCCTGGCTGGAGCGCGCCGGGTTTCCGCCGGGTGCACTTCACACGCAGTTCTATCTCACCAGTTTGACCAAATGTTTTCCTGGTCCGGCAACCGGTGGTAAAGGGGACCGCCCGCCCTCGGCCAGGGAGATCGCCCTCTGCGCCACGCATCTGGATTGCGAGATCACGCTGGTGCGGCCGGAGATCGTCGTTTCGCTGGGCCGCCTCGCCGCGGAACGGCTCGACCCGATAGCGCGGAAACTGCCGCTGGCGGAGCTGGTGGGCAGCATCCGCCCCGCCGCGCGTGCCGGTCACCCGTTTCGCCTGGTGCCCTTGCCCCACCCCTCCGGGGTCTCCCGCTGGCTGAACGATCCCGCCCACCGGGCACGGCTCGCGGTGGCACTGGATGTGCTGAGTCGAGAATCGAGAGTTGACATTCGACAGTCGTCAGGCGGCGTATCCTTCAAATGTGAGCAGTCCATCCCCTAACTCTCGGCCGCCAGGTTCGCTGTTCGCGCGGCTTGGCACCGTCGTGGCGCGTTTTCACCGGCTCGTCGTCGCCGGCTGGATCGTGGCGCTCGTCGGGAGCGCCCTGTTGCTGCCGCGGTTCCAGTCGGCGCTCACTGGTCCCCCGCTCGATGTGCTCGGCTCCGACTCCTACCGGGCGCAGGAGATCATGGCGGCGCGCTTCGCCCAACCGTTCGCCGAGCAGGATCTGATCGTGTTCGAATCGGCGAGCCTCGTCGCCGGTGACGCGGTCTTTCAGAACGTCATCGGCGACACGCTCCGGCTCGTGCAGGAGCTCCCCGGCGTGGTCAGCGTTATCTCGCCGTACGATCCCCGCGCCGACGGTCTGATCTCCCTCGATGGCCGGGTCGCCACGGCGCTCGTGGGTCTGAGCGGGTCCAATGCGAACCGGCAGGCGATTGTGCCGCGGCTGATCGCCACGGCCGAGGCGGCGCAGACGGGTGATGTCCGCATCTACGTGACCGGCCGCTCCCCGCTGATCGCGGAACTGGTGGCGCAGGAGCAGGAGGATCTCTCCCGCGCCGAGCGGCTGGGCATTCCCCTGGCGCTGCTCATTCTGATCGTCTCCTCCGGCGCCGTCGTCGCGGCCGGGTTGCCGATCGTGTTGGCGTTGGTTGGGGTGACGGTGACGTTCGGGGTGCTCGGCGCGGTTTCATCGTTCGCCGACTTCAACCTCTTCGTGCCGAACATCGCCACCATGATCGGGCTCGGCGTCGGCATCGACTACGCGTTGTTCATCGTCAACCGCTACCGGGAGGAGCTGGCGCGGGGGGTGGCGCCGGGACCGGCGGTGGCGATCGCCGCGCGCACCGCCGGCCGCACCGTCTTCTTCTCCGGATTCACCGTGCTCCTCTCCCTCGCGGGGTTGCTCCTGGTCAACGCCCGTATCTTTCGCGAGCTGGCCCTGGGGGCGATGACGGCGGTCGCGGTGATGGTGCTCGGCGCGCTGACGCTGATCCCCGCCTTGCTCGCCTGGTTGGGACCGCGCGTCAATGCCTTTGCCCTGCCCGGCCGCACCCAGCAATCGGTCAGCTTCGGTGGTGACCGCTTCTGGGGACGCTGGGCGCGGATGATCATGCGCCATCCCGGATGGTGGGCGATGGCGGCGGTCGTCGTGTTGCTGGCGCTGGCGTCGCCGGTCACCCGGCTCAATCTGGCGCTGGATACGAGCACCAGCGAAGTCGGCCAGCAATCGGCGGCGTTGGGCCGCGAGATTCTGGAGCGGGAGTTCAACGAGGGGCGCATTTCGCCGCTGCAGGTCGTCTACGTCAGCGAAGACGGTCCTCTGGACACGGCCGATCTCGATGTCATCGCCCGGCTCTCCGAGTTGCTCGCCAACGATTGGGCCGTCGTCAATGTCACCTCCGTGACGACGCTGCTCGATCGCTTCGCCGGCAATCACACCGCCGAGACCCTTGCCCGAGCCGTGGAAGTGCCAGAGGCGGTGGAGGCCGCCGCGGACCTGATCAATATCGGCACCGGGGGCGACGTCGCCGTCATCCGGGCCGTGCCCCGTTGGTCGCCCGACTCCCCGGGACCGCTCCTGCTCGTTGAGCGCGTGCGCGAGACGATGGCGCCGGCCGCGTTTGCCGAGCAGCAGCTCGACGCCGAGATCATCGTCGGTGGGTTGAGCGCCCAGATCGTGGATATCACCGCCGAATCGCAACGCAAGCTGCCGCTCGTCGTCGGGTTGGTGGTCGTGCTCTCCCTGGTGCTGCTGGCGCTGGTATTCCGCAGCATCGCCATCCCGATCAAGGCAATCGTGATGAATGTGCTCAGCATCGCCGCCGCCTACGGCTTGCTCGTGGTGGTGTTTCAGGAGGGAGCCGGCGCCGCTCTCTTCGATTTTCAACCGACGGGGGCCACCCAGGTCTATCTGCCGCTGCTGACCTTTGCCGTGCTCTTCGGACTCTCGATGGACTACGAGGTCTTTCTGCTGGGCCGGATCAAGGAGGAGTGGGAACGGACCCATGACAACGAGATGGCCGTCGAGCGCGGCTTGCAGCGCACGGCGGCGGTGATTACCGCGGCGGCGGCGATCATGGTCGCCGTCTTCGCCGCGTTCACCTTTGCCCGGTTGACCGAGGTGAAATCGCTCGGGTTCTCGCTGGCGGCGGCGGTCTTCATCGACGCCACGCTGATCCGCATCATCCTCGTCCCGGCGGCGATGCAGCTGCTCGGCCGTTGGAACTGGTGGTTCCCCGGCTGGCTCGATCGCCGCTTGCCGCGGGTGGATTTGGCGGATTAGTGAGGGGGCACAGCCCTGGTGCGGCGGGACCGGAGACGATGTCAGAGGGAGTCCAAGGCGAGGCGGACCTGGGGCAGGAGGTCCGCGCCGGGTCCGGTCATGCCGAACACATCGGCTAGCGCCGCACGGAGAGCGAAGGTTGGATGATCGCTGCCTGACCGCGCTGGGGTCTCACCCTGACACACTAGCGGCGGCATTGCACGGACAACCGTAGTCCGGACGTTGGGACGCTACGTGCGGTCTGCTGATCGCGGCGGCGTCGCAAACAGGACTGCGCCAATTGCCAATACCGGAAGCCAGATCAGCCCCAGAATCGCGGTCTCGTAGCCGCCAACCGCGTCGTAGACAATGCCAAAGGGTATCGGACCAATTGCCGCGCCCACAATTTCGGCGGCGAACGTCATGCCCCGAATACTGCCCAACCGCCCGCGACCGTAGTAGGCGGGCCATGCGGCGTCGATGGCGACGGCCCACGTTCCTAGCGCAATGCCACGCACCGCCCCGTAGGCGAGTGCCCAACCTATGTCGCTGGCCGCAACGATGACCAGCATCGACGCGGCAAGCGTCGCCTGTCCGATGGCCAGCACGTAGCGGGGAGGAAAATGGTCAACTAGCCAACCACCAGCAAACGACGCGAGCAGAGCGCACACCGCCGACATGGTGAACACGCTCGCGGCGATGGTTGATGAAAGCCCTTGCGATGTGAGAATTGAAATCTGGTTGAAATCTAGCCCGGTGACGATCAGCCCCGGTACCATACTGGCAAAGAGCAACAGCCAGAAGGTGCGCGTACGGATCGCCTCACGCGGCCCCCAAGCCGCGTCGGGCGTTTCAACACCTGTGGCCAACGGCACCAGCAATGGGACGCCATCCGGGTGCTGTCCTACGTCCTCCGGTCGACTGCGAACCATGACGGCGACAACTGGGAGCAAAATAATCCAGATCACCAGCGCATCAATGCGCCACGCCGCACGCCAGCCGAAGCGGTCGATCAGCAGATCGTTGGCTATGGGCACCAGCGCCAGACTGAGCGATCCGCCGAGCGCGACCAGACTCAACGCCCGACCCCGGCGCCGCTCGAACCATTGCGCGGCGAGGGTGCGACTTGCCAGCAACAATGCCCCAATGCCGAACCCGCGCAGGAGCGAATAGCCGATGGTCAACGTCAGCGGCCCATTAATGGCACTCATCGCCATCAGAGCAGCGCCAAAGCAGATCGCCGTTGCGGTCAGTACGCGGCGGTGTCCAAAGTGATCTAACAGGCGTCCGGCGAGAACGACGGCCCCGGCACCGATGAGAGTCGCTATGGCATAGGCGGTCGAAATCAGCGACCGCGACCATCCGAACTCGTCGCGCATCGGGTCCACGAACACGGAGACACCATACGTCTGTGCCGGTCCGGCCAAAAACACGCTGAGCGCGGCGACAAACACCATGCGCCAGCCGAGAAACCCCGGCAGAACAAGCGCTGGGGTTGCGGCGACTGCACCGGTTGGTTTCATGCGGTCACGACCACGGCGCATCCTGTCTACAAGGAATTGACGATTGTCGATATTACCGTTTGTCGCGGTTCGATAAGCCCATTGTCATACCGCCCGCGATGCGCTCCGCGCCCTGATACCTTTGCGCTATGTCTGGCCTGACTGACCGATTCGGGGGAGTTTTTCGCTCCTACGCGGACGTGATACGGAGTCCATCCTACTTTCCCCTGTGGCTGGGGCAACTGGTTTCCAGTTTCGGGGACACCCTGCATTACATCGCCCTCGTCGTTCTGGTCTATCACCTGACCGGGCAAGGCGTCGCCGTCGCCATTCTGGTCGCGGCGGAAATCATCCCCATTCTGGTGCTCGGTCCGGTCGCGGGCGTCATCATCGACCGCTTTAGTCGAAAGTCGGTGCTCATCGCCTCGGACCTATTCCGGGCGGTATTGGTCCTGTCGCTGGTCTGGCCGCAAGGCGTCTGGCACGCCTATCTGGTCGCGGCGGGACTGGCGGCGGGGAACGCTTTTTTCAATCCCACGGTGCAAGCGGTGATTCCGTCCCTGACCACACCGGAACAGCGCCTAGCGGCGAATTCGGTGGCATGGTCCACGGGGCGGCTGGTGCAGATCATCGCGTCCGCTGCCGCAGGCGGCCTGATCGCCCTCATTGGCATCGAAGCCGCGTTTGTGCTGAACGCGGTTTCGTTTGTCGTGTCCGCTCTGTTCATTGCCCGCCTCACCATTCCTGCCCATGCCGGCCAGATCGACGCCGGAGCCAAACGCGGGCTCGGCAGTTTCTTCGCGGACGCGGCGGCGGGCCTGCGCTTCGCCCGGCGCGATCGGTTCGTGTCGCGCTTGCTGCCCGTCCAGGCATTGGCATCACTGGCAACCGGGGCCACCAGCGCCCTGCTGATCGTGCTGGCGGAACGGCATCTACGGCTCGCGCCCGCTGGGTTCGCGTGGCTCATCGCGGCGATCGGCATCGGGGCTCTGATTGGTCCATTGATTCCGAACACCTTTGCCCGCGACTATCGGGATGCCCGCTGGCTCTTCGTTCCCTATGTCATTCGCGGGATTGGTGACGTGCTGATCGCGACTATCGCATCGCTGCCGGTGGCGCTGGCCATCCTGTTCGTCTACGGGCTGAACACGTCAACCGGCATGGTCGTGTTCAACTCCAGCTTGCAAAGCGTGATCCCGGAAAACGTCCGGGGACGGGTCTTTACCCTGCTCGACGTGACATGGAATGCGTCCCGATTGCTGTCACTGGCGGTTGGGGCGGTACTGATCGATGCGATCGGCATTCGCCCCGTCTTCTGGATCGGTGGCGCCCTCCTCGCCGCCAGCGGCATTCTGGGATTGGCGTTGTTGGGACGGTATGACTTCCGGGGCGATGAGTGAGCTACGCATGCGATAGGTCGTGGTTTGTGCCCGAGCTCGCCCGTCGCGTGTCCCGGTGTCCCGGACCATGCGAACGGCGGAGGCGATCAGGACGACGCCGAGGATGATCTTGACCGTGCTCGCGGCAACGATTCCGACGAGGAGTCCGCCGACGATCGCACCGAGGACCGATCCGGCACCCATCGGGGCGACCGTCGCGGCGAGTGCGCGCCGGTCATACGCGCCGCGTTGCAGGTAGCGCCCGATGCCGACGATGACAGTCGGCAGACTGACGATCAGGCTGGCGGTGCCCGCCGTTTTGACATCGACGCCATAGGCGAAGATCAACGTGGGGATGATGACTTCGCCGCCGGCAACTCCTAACAGACTGCTTACCAGGCCGATCCCCAGCCCGAACAGGATGCCAGCGGGAAGCCACAGGGCAATGGGCAGCAGCGCGGCCGTTGCCGTCGGGAGGAACCCTTCAACAATCAGGGCGCACCCGATGACCAGCAGCAGCACCAGAATGATGCGCTCGATAGCGTGGTCGGAGAGGCGATGAAAGAGGGTCGTGCCGACTAGCGCCGCCATGACCGCCCCGGCGATGAGGGCCAGCAACACCGGGCCATAGGGCATGACGGGATCGAGGGAGAGGGAGCGCGACCGCACGAGGAGGGATGCCGCAATGGTGACCAGACTGATCGCGAGATTGAGCGGAACGGCGGCGCGGACCGAATACCCAAGGTGACTGACCAGAACCGGGAGACGGAACTCGGCACCGCCAAGGCCAATCAATCCACCCAGCGCCGCGATAGGCACCGCCATGCCGAACGCCTTGGCTGCCCCGTGGTCAACCGGGGTAGGCAATGGCTGAATAGTCACCTGTGTAGGATTGCAGGTTCAGAGAAATGGGACAACTCACGAGGTCTGGGAGATGGCCACCTATTCAACGTGCCCGACTCTGCCTGTGATCCCTAGAACCACTTCCGGTCGAAGCAACGGTCGGTCGATGCCCAAACGGCGAAACGGGTCGGTATGTTGCGATAGCGAATCGGGAACATCCGCTCCCGAAATGCCTCGAAGCCGGTAACATCCGGATAGGAACTCGCTTCATTAGATGAGGAGAAGCGCGCATTGCGGTTCAAGCAGTCCCCATGAAACTTTGTAGAGAATGACGTACTTGATGTGTTCGGGAATGTCCGCCCACTTGATTGGAACCCATTTATCTTCAACGCTCTCGACCCAATCAGCCCAGTACCCAAGATCGCCGTTGTCGAGTTGATTGGTGCCGACAAGCAGGGCGCTCGTTTGCCCCGGCGGCAGTTGCTTGCTCTCCTCGACCTTGGAGCGGGCGGCATCCCGAATCTCCGCCCATGGCCCCCAAACCAGCGGCGTTCTGGCCCCTGTTGCTCCGGAGAGGTAGCCCGAACCGTCGTTCCACCATTCGGCTCGTAGCCCTACGTCCGGGCGTGCCAGCGTGAAACCGGTCGCGCCAGTGCTGGCACCAGATTCAAGGGCGGCGATCTTCGTCAGGGTTTCCTCAACGATCCCGTCAAGGATCGCTTCGGCGATGTCATCGGGCAGAAAGTCGTCGATGCGCGCAGTAGTCACGACGCCACGAGACGAATCCTCGTCTGCTTCACGGACAGGCACGTCCTCAGCGTAGAAGCCCCAGCGGGCTGAGAGGCCGGACGTGCGCTTGATGTAGGTGAAGCGCGTGAAGAGATCATCGAACCACATCGCATGGCGCGGGGTCGTGGCTTCAATCGGAAGGATCGCGCCGTCTGCGAGTTCAACGCGGAAGTCGGCCCCTACCTTGGTCATCTCAAAGCGGATGGTGTTCTGGGTCAGCCAAGCAGCGACGTGCAGTTCGACCACCGTGTCGATGAGCGCCTTGGGATCGGTCCGTATGCGGCGTCGACGTTCGCCCATGCCAGGAGCCGACTTGAACATCGTCAGGAGGCGCTCCAGCATCTCCAACCGCGCTTCGTAGCGGTCGATGCGGAGCCAGCGCGCCAGCGCATACCGGCTCTTCGCAGGATGAACCTTGACCTCGCGTTCGAGCCAACCTTGCCCAAGAGCCGATTGCAGGTTCGGATACCTTCTGAGGCGTTCTTTGATCGGGTCGTCTTGACCACGTGCGGGGACTTCAGATTCGGCCACGCCAGCCTCCCTCTTGGCATTGGCTTGCGCCATGCGAATGGTCAAGACAACCAAAGCCAACGCTACGATCAGCACGGCTGCGATGATCTCGGGGGTCAGGTCCGGCATGGTCTGGCTCGAGCTCTGCACTAACGAGGAAGGACCAGGGCTGACCCCGGTCCTGCCATCGTCACGCTGCGTCGCGAGCGGGAACTAGCTGAATTCGCCGGGTTCGATCAGCATGATGTTCACCTCGGTCTGATCGCCTTGAGCACTCAGGAAGACGACACCGGTGTGGCCGGATTCATTGAGCTCGCCCAGGGCGAAACGGAGCTCGTCGGGGCCATCTTCACCTTCTTTCGTGAGGACGCCACCGATGTCACCGCAGGCGATGTAGACGTCGATCTCCTCGGCACTCTGGTGGATGTTGATGGCGTACTCACCGTCGATGATCTCCTGCAGAGGCATCTCGACGACAAAGTTGGTGCTGATCTTCAGTGGGAAGGCGGAGGCCGCACCGACTTGGTCCCCCGCGGGGAGTGCGACGTCCGCCAGGGGAATGACGACGTCGCCGAGCGCAGCACAGGTGCCGCTATGAATGTGGGCGGGATGGGGTCCGTCCCCGGTGTCGCTGACGGGAGTCTGCGCGACACTAACGGGAACGAGCATGGCCAAGGCGGTGAACGCGAGCACCGCGGCGAGACGCGGCGCACGATCGTGGGCGAGGGATAGGACGTTCATCGATCTCCCTTTCCTCCTGCGATGAGGCCGGCGTGGGGCCGCTCGATTGGCAACGGTCCCGGCGGCAACGCCGGGACCGTTGGCGCAGCATATCGCGATTCGATTGGACTGTATACGGGTCGGAGTGGGATGGACTTGGCAGATGGGAATCTGGTGTCATTCGCGGCGAAGACCCTCACCCCAACCTCTCTCTTCCCCTAGCCCCGTCGAGCCGGGAGAGGGGCTCGTGACGTCGGGAGAAGTGGCTTTCAGGCACCGTATCGGTTTCGTTCGGCGGTCAGCGATTTTCCCTGGGTGTAGAGCCCGGCGGCGGCGAGACCGTAGACGATGCCGGCGAGGGCCCAGGTGGCGAGGCGGGCCGCGGGCGGGAGGTCGGCGCCGGGCGCGGCGATGCCGGCCAGGTCGGCGAGCGCGGCGAGGAGCGCGGCGCAGACGATAGCGGCGACTCCGGCGTAGCGCGTGGGGAGGCCGCTCTTTTTGAGCACTGCGACGAGTCCGGGAGTGAGCACGACGATGGGCACGCCGAGGATGAGGGTATCGGTCATGGTGGTCTCCTTTGTGGGTGATAGGGTGACGGGTGATAGGGTGTCATGCTGAGGAACGAAGCATCTCGGCCGAAGGCCGCGTCCGTTCGCGGAGAATGAGATTCTTCGCCTGCGGGCTCAGAATGCCACCTCCATCGTGTCACGGCATTCAGTTCACGCCGTCTGCCCTGCGATCCAGACCTTATCGCCATCGTTGAGAAAGGTGACGAGATCGAACGCCCACAGGTTCTTGCCGGGGGCGACGTCGATCTTCTCCCGGAACCAGGGGAGCTGGTTGTTGGCTTCGATCCAGGCGATGAGAGCTTTCGTGACCACGCCACCGGGGTCGGCGAGCGGGAATGTGGCCGGGAAATATTCGGCCGGCAGCCAGGGTGGGAGGCCGGCGAACGAACCCTCCCCCCCCTGCCCCCCTCGCCCACCGCGGTGGGCGAGGGAGGATGAGCCCAGGAGCCGAACAATCTCATCGCGATAGCGGCCGCAGGTGGCGCGGGCGACGGCGTTGATCTGATAGTGGCCGAGGATGCGGTCGGCGGTGAGCCAGGGGTAGGCGCGTTGCCACTCGCGGATTTGCCAGAGGACCGTTTGCGTCTGCGCGGCGTTGATCGCCGTCGTCCGCCCGTCTTCGGCCTCGATGGTCAGTGAGACCGGGTTGAGATCGCGCCCGAAGCGGTCCATCAACGCCCGCGCCGGTGCGTCCGGGTTGGCGACGTCGCCGTTGGTCCACGGTCCGTCCTGCTCCCGGATCACGTTCAGCAACGAGCCGTCCTGCTGGACCATGACCGTCGCCGAGGCCGCCACCCCTAACCAGTGGCGGAGGGAGCCGGAGGTCCAGCCCCACTGCACGTGAAGGACGATGACCTCCGGGCGCCGCCTGTTGCGGTGGGGATAGCACTTGGCGAGGAGCTGGTCGCGCTCGGCGGCGCTCAGGCCGAACCGCGCGGCGTGGGTGTCGTTGCGGAGGTCGTAGATGGGCGGCGGAGGCGGGGGTGATGAGGTGATGGGGTGATGGGGTGATGGGGAGGATGCGGCGATGGGCGGGAGCATGGTGATCTCCTGGGCGGCCTTGCGTCCGTAATGAGCCAGGTTGTTGCCGTCCGACCAGGGGGCGTAGCGGGCGATCAGTTGGGCAAGGGTTTCGAGATCGGCGAACACCGGGCCGAGGATGTAGGCGCCCCAGCCGGCCGCCGCCTGGGCATAGCTGGCGTAGCGCCGCCAGAGACCGTGCGCCGCCTGGTTCGCCGGGGGGTTTTTCACCGCCCAGGCGTTGTGCAGGTCGCGGCCGTAATGGCGCAAATCGCTCGGGTTGGTTTCGTTGCTCCGCTCGATCCAGGCCATCGCGGCGCCGAGGCGGGTCAGGCCGAGCGGCGCCAGCGCGTCGTAGATGGCGTCCGTTTCGCGGGCCAGCGGCGAGGGCGGCACGGACCCCGCCAGGGATCGCGTCAAGGCCGCGCGAAACGAGGCGCGATCGGTGTTGCCCAGCTCGCGGAAGGGCGATTGGGGGGTGATGGGGTTGGACACGATGTTCTCCTTGGCTGTTGGCTATCTGCTATCGGTTATCGGCTATCAGCGACGGAGGTCGTCAGTCGGGTTGGGAGTTTCGTTACGTCGCGGGGGGAATGCGGGCGACGCAGGCGTCGCCCCTACAGGCTTGGGGGCACCAGCAACCGATGCGGAGCG
Source organism: Chloroflexia bacterium (assembly GCA_013697005.1). GTDB lineage: Bacteria > Chloroflexota > Chloroflexia > Thermomicrobiales > UBA6265 > JACCXM01. The sequence continues at coordinate 11,565 of JACCXM010000427.1, forward strand.
AAGACTGATAGCTGATAGCCGATAGCTCATAGCTGATAGCCAATCGCCCGTCACACCTCCGCCAGGGTGATCGCCACGCGGCTTTCGCCCCAGCGGGCGGCGTCGCTCGGTTTGGTGACGCTCTCGTCGATCTCTTCGATGCGCACGCGGTAGTCGACCGGATCAGTGTCGTTGTCGACGTCTCTGAAAATCAGGGTGGCGCGCGCTTCCCAGGCGTCCCACAGGGCGACGATCTTCTGCCGCCCGGTCTGGTTGTCGAGCTGGCCGTCGCGGCGCACGTTGCGGTCACCGGCGTCGACGGTCAGCTCCCAGCGGCGGCGGTTGGGGGCGTTGTCGAGGGTCTCGTATTCGGCCCAGACCGCGGTCAGCACCGGGGCCCAGTCCGTGATGCTGGTCCAGCTCACCCGGAGCTGTAGATGACGGGCCGAGGGGATCGTCGCGAACGCGCTCTGTACGGTGAAGGTCCGCGTTGCCGCCGCGGTCGTGTTCTGGCTGGCCGCCGTGACCCACGTCAGGCCGTCATCGAGGCTGTACTCCAAGGCAATCGTGACGCTATCGACGCTGTCGCTTTTGCCCCGGTTGGCCGGTTGGGCGAAGGTCGCACCCACCGCCCGCCAGGCTTTATCGCGGGTCGGGTCGCCGCCGTCGAGCAGACTGGAGGTCCAGGCGCCGGCACTGGCGTAGGTGGAAAGGGTCTTGTCCCGCCACTTCAGGCGGTAGAGATCGTAGTCGGTGCTGGCGTGGCGGAAGACGATCAGATCGCGGTTGCCCGCGCCCCCGAGCGGGCAGGGCCAGATCGCCTGCGGTGCGCTCCGCTGGGCGAGCAGCCACCACCCCTGCCCATTGAATCCCCACAACTCGTGATTGAGCTCGTAGCGCGAGGTGATGGCCACCACCAGCCAGTCGCCGGCAACGGTGGCGCCACGGCAGGCTATGCCTTCCGGTCCCATCCGCAACCAGCGTCCCTGCTCCTGGCTGTCGTCGTATTCGGCGACGCGCCCCGCCAGTCAGGTGTAGAGCCGGCCGCGGTAGGAGCAGAGAAAGATGAAGTCGTCGTCGGCGGCAAAGGCACCGTGGGTCATGATCGGGCGCGGATTGCCGCGCCATTCCGGCGCCTTGCTGGTGTCGGCGGTGACGGTCGCGTCGTCGGCTTCGCCCGGATAGGGATCACCACCCATCAGGTAGAGACTGGTGCGGGTGGCGATGGCGACCTCGCCGTTGAAGAGGGCCATGGAGAGGATCGGGCTATCGAGGTAGCGCAGATGCGTCACCGCGTTGCCGTTCCACTTGGTGCCGGACAACCGGAGCTCTTCCTGGTTGTTGACCAACTTCGGGGCGTAGATGAGCTGTCCCTTGTACCCCGCGCCGACCTGACCCTTCTCACCCGTGCGCCAGACGCTGAGACTGTTGGTGACGGTATTGAACTTGCGGATGTCCTGGCCGGTGCTGAGCATCACCAGCAGATCGTCGAGGTAGTAGGCGAGTCCCGCGATCGTGAACCCCACCCCGAGATCGGCGGCGGCGGTCAACGCCGACCACGTGCCGTTCGTCAGCGCCACGCTCTTGTAGATACGCCGCCCGAGACCGATGAAGGCGCTGCTGCCGGCGATCACGCCGTAGGCCCGGCTCGTCATGCTCGGGACGTCGCCGATGGTATCGGTGAACGCGGCGGAAAAGGGAAAGGGCTCGATCCCCTGCCCATCGAAACAGGGCGCCACGCCGACCGAGTCCCAACTGGACGATTGGGTTGCGGGTTGCGGGTTGCGGGTATGGGAGGCCAGGGCTTGGCGTTGCCCACCCCCGAACGGTCCGAGGGTCAGCCGCCGCACGTCGCGCGGATTCACCGCCGCCGCCGCCGGGGCGTTACGTTTGCGATAGGCGCCGGGGACGACGCTGTACTCGACGCCATTGAGGGTGATGTCATTGGGGAGAGGCATGGGGGTTTCTCCGTGGGTGATAGGGTGATAGGGTGATTGGGTGATGGGGTGATGG
>JACCXM010000442.1 GCA_013697005.1 Chloroflexia bacterium
TACTACTGGAAATGGGTCAAGCGGCTTTGCTACGACGCGCAGCGGGAGATTTTCGAAACGGCGGTCGACGAGGTTGCTCAGGTGCGAAACATTTTCCCCATCATCGGGAGTTATGTCGACGGTCCGCCCTGCGTGATGCGCTCGCGAGCCGGGACCGCTCCGATCTGCCCCGAGGGCGAGCGCTTCTGCGGCATCCCTGTGTGGCGGAACTACCGGTTTGAGGAGCTCGAGCCGCGACGGGTGATGTGATTTCACAATGGGTCATTCCGAGGTTAGACCGACGAATCTCGTGCGCCGCGAACGGTCGTGGCCCGCGGCCGAGATTCCTCGTGCGCTCGGAATGACACACCTTCACCCGGTCTGGGCACGGGGTCCTGAGGCAAAGCATGTCGTGCTCTGGAACCGGGTGTACCATGGGGCAGCGATGCTTGGTTCCATGGCCTAAGACAGGGTTTGTTTCACTCCGATGACCGATCCCCGTTTCATCGACGTTGATCCCGCGTGGCGCGAGGCACACCCTGGCGCGGCGGTAGGCATCATCGCGTTGCAGGGGGTGGCGAATCCATCGAGCCATGCCGGACTGAATGAGCTTGCGGTTGCGCTCGAGGATGATCTGCGTGCTCGCCCCGGCAATGTCAATCGCGAAACGTTGTGGGCCACCCCTCCCCTGCCGGCCTATGCCGCGTATTACCAACGGTGGGGGCAGCGCTATCACGTGGCGATGCAGCTCGAGTCGGTGGCGCAAAAGGGCAAAGCGCTGCCGCGGGTGGCGGCGTTGGTGGAGGCTATGTTCATCGCCGAGCTACGCACGTTGCTCCTGACCGCCGGTCACGATCTGGACGCGGTCGCGTTGCCGGTGCGTCTCAGCGCGGGAACAGGCGAGTTCTTCACGGCGCCGAATGGCAAGGAGCTTGCGGTCAAAGCAGGCGATATGGTGATCGTCGACGCGCGGGATCGCGTGCTCTCGGCGATTATTACCGGACCGTCCGATGTGGCCCGTATCGGTCCCGACACGACGGCGGCGCTCTTCTGCACCTATGCCCCACCCGGAATCGATCCTGCCCTGGTCTCATCGCACCTGGACGAGATCGCGCGCAATGTTCGGCTGATTTCTCCTGACGCCGAGGTTGTGGGGCGAGAGGTCGTGACGGAGGAGTAGATTGCTAGCGAGCGCCCCTCTCATGCCGCGGCGGGCGCAAAAGCCGGCAGCCATGCCGCCTCGGCCGCAAAAAGCTCATCCACCATAGACCGGATCTGGGGCAGGGTGAGCACCGTCGAGGTGAGCGGATCGAGCATGATCGCGTGGTAGACGTGCTCGCGATTGCCGGAGAGGGCGGCTTCGACCGCGAGTTCCTGGACGTTGACCATTGTCCGGATGAGCGCGGCGCATTGCGGTGGAAGCGGGCCGATCACGAGCGGATGCACACCAGTGCCATCAACCTGGCATGGTGCCTCCACACAGCATCCTTGGGGTAGATTCGAGATGACCCCGCGGTTGGGGACATTGCCGTAAATCTGACTCGGGCTCCCGGTCTCCATGGCGTGGATGATGGTTGCTCCGTATTCAAATGACGGCGTGAGGGTGGCGCTCAATTCGGCGAGGAGCGACTCCATGCGCCCGGCGTCGTCGTGGGCCGCGCAGCGCTCGTAATAGTCCCAACGCTCAGGGAGATACTCGGCGACGAGGGCGGCATTCTTGCGGAAGTAGGGGGAATACTCTGATGAATGGTGACTCGATTCGGTGTGGAAATAGCCGAATGCCTCCATCATTTCCGTTCGTAGACGCTCGGCGCGTCCTTCGTAGAGATCGGCCTCGGGGTCTGGTGGCATCTCTGGATCGTGGCCATTGGCAGGCGCGGGATAGCGAAGTCCCATGACGCGGCGGAGCTCGGGGTAGAGATTGTGCCGGCCGCGCTGAAAGCGGAGGAACCAGGCGAGGTGATTGATGCCGGCCGCCAGGAACTCAACCTGGTCATAGGGCACGCCGACCTGGCGCGCCATGAGCCGCGAGGTGCCCTGAATGCTGTGGCACAGACCGACGGCGTCGTATCCGATGCGGTCGAGATACCAGCAGATCATCGCCATCGGATTGACGTAGTTGATCAGCAGCGCGCGCGGTGACACCTCGCGCAAGTCAGCGACGATCCTCTGAAAGACTGGGGCAGAGCGCAGAAAGCGAAAAACGCCGCCGGGACCGAGGGTATCGCCGACGGTCTGGTCGACACCATAGCGACGGGGAATCTCGACATCGAGCCGAAATGCCTCCAGTCCCCCGATCTGAAAAGTGACAATGACGTAATCAGCGCCTTCGAGTGCCCGTCGCTGGTCCGTGGTCGCCTCGATACGGGTGGGGAAGCCGTGAGTCGCGACGAGTGAACGCGCCGCGCCGGTGGTGCGCTCCAGCCTGCTAGGGTCAATATCCATCAAGGCGAGTGTGCCATCTCGCAGTTCGGGGTGGCTGAGGATATCGCCGACCAGCCGCAACGGAAAGACGTTGCCGCCCGCGCCAATAATCGCGATCTTCGCCATTGCGGTCTCACTTTCGCGACGATCACCAGCCCGGATCGTATCATAGGCTCCGCGCCGTTTTCCCGAGTGTTCTGGTTTTCGTCCAACGACATCATGACCATGGCAGCGTTGACGCGCGACGAGCCGGGTGCGTAAATACCGCGTGCGGCGAGGCCGAAGACGTGATCTTTCCGGACGCGAACATCTGGCATCGCTTGGTACGGAGCGTTTCAGCTGGCAATGGAGCCGGCAATCGGAGACAGGCGAAAGGAGGGCGAGCCATGCACCCACGGACCGGTATCGCACGACGAAATCTGCTGAAGGGCGCCGCGGCTCTGACTACTGGCATCGCGCTCCAGAGGCAGCACTGGACCAATGCGCAGGACGCCGCGGCCACCCCAGATCCAGAGGAAGGCAACTTCAGCAATCCGGTCGAAGGCAAGCTCAACATTTCCTGGTGGTCGTATGGCGGTGGGCCCTGGGTGGCCGCGAACATCACGATGATCGAGCGCTTCCAGGCGGCCAACCCGGACATCAACATCGTCTACCAGTACTTCCCCTACGACGTCCTGATCAGCAAACTGCAGGCGGGGTACAACTCCGGCACGGTCGCCGACATGCAGCAGATGTTCGGCACCTGGGTGACGGATTACGCCGGATTCGGATTGCTGGACCCGGTGCCGGCGACCCTGGCCGAAGGCTATACCGACCGCTTCTATGAAGCGGCCGCAGGGGCCTATGGACTCAACGGACAATATTTCGGAATGCCCAAGGAGAACAATCTCGAGAACGGTTGCATGCTGGTCAACCCCGCCATCCTCGAGGAAGCCGGAGTGACGGATTTGCCCGCGACCTGGCAGGAGCTCGTCGACGCCGCGGTGGCAACCACCACCTACGACGATCAGGGGCGGATCACCCGCGCCGGGTTCCAATTCACCGACAACGACTCCATCACGTTCCTGTTCCTGGCGATGATCCTGCAGCAAGGCGCCACCTATTGGGCGGACGACGGCATCCATGTCAATTTCCAGACCGACGCCGCGAAAAAGGCGTGGCAGGATGAGATCGACCTGGTGACGAAGTACCACGTCGAGGACGAAACCTCCTACACCGGCGACCGGTACCTGTGGTTCTTCCAGGGCAACGCCGCGATGTCGATGCGCGGTCCCTGGGTGATCCCGGTCGGCGAAGAGGAGTTTCCGGGGTTGGTGTTCGACTATGTCAACATGCCACCGTACGCGGGGACCGAAAACACCTACGCCGCCGAATCCGGCTGGGGCGAGGTGGTGAACGTCAATGCCGCGCCCGAGGTCAAGGAAGCGGCCTGGAAGTTCATCGAATTCATGATTCAGCCGGACAATGCGCGGGAGTGGAATCTCACCACGTACACTCTGCCCGCGCTGAAGGCGCTGGAGAACGATCCGGCGATGCTGGAGGCCGCGCCTCTGCTGCAGGCCGCATTCGACGTTTTGCCATACGGTCGGTGGGTGGGTCCCGTTCACAACCGGGACCGCTTCTGGACGACGATTCACGACAGTTTTACCGCGGTCTGTCTCGGACAGATGGATGCGCCAACCGGGTTGACTCAAGCCGAACAGCAAATCAACCTGATGATCGATGAGATGGCCGGGCCGTAAGGAACACGAGCGCAGAGGCCATGGCCGTCTCCACGCTCCTTGTCCCGGCCAAGCCGAGGGTGGCGCGCCGCCCCCGGCCACCGGGCCATGCCAGTCAAATGGCGTTCGTGGCCAGCGGGCTGATCCCGATCCTCGCCATGTTCGCGGTCTTCGCCTTCGCCCCGGTCGGCATCGTGCTCTGGTTGAGCCTGCATAAATACAACCAACTTGCTCCAACCGCGCCATTCATCGGTCTGCGCAATTTCGAGTTCGCCTTCTATACGGACCCCTATTTCATCAATGCACTCACGGTGACGCTGAAGTACGCCCTGGTCGCGGTTCCGCTCAATTTGCTCTTCGCCTTGCCGATCGCCATCGGTCTGAACCAGGTCACCCGCCTGCGGGCGGTATTTCGCTCGGCATTTTTCCTCCCCACCGTGGCGTCGGCGGTCGGCGTCTCGCTTATCTGGCGATATCTCTACGAGCCGCAGGCGGGGGCGCTGAATGCGCTGCTGGCCATCGCTGGCTTGCCGCAGCCATCGTGGCTGGCCGATCCCACCACCGCACTGTGGGCGATCCTGGTGACGGCTGTCTGGCAAGATCTGGGGTACAACATCCTGATCCTGTTGGCCGGGTTGCAGACTATTCCCGACGATTTCTATGACGCGGCGAAGGTCGACGGCGCCGGGCCCTGGCCCCGTTTCGTCGGCATCACGATGCCCTTGTTGAGCCGGACCTTACTCTTTGTTTCCGTGCTGACGATGATCTCTTACCTGCAACAATTCACGTATGTCCAGGTGATGCCTCGCGAGCCTGGTGATCCCATCCACTCCACGGAGACGATGGTGCTCTACATCTACACGAAAGCGTTTTCCAACATGCAGCTTGGCTACGCCTCCGCGATTTCGGTCGTTCTGATGGCGATCATTCTGGCAATCACGCTGGTGCAGTTCCGGTTACTCCGCTCGCGCTGGGAGTACTGACGATGGACCAACCCGACCTGGACCGGCAGTCCGTAGCGCCGGGGCGACACATCGGCCAATGGCTGCTGATGGCCGCGTTCGTCGTCATCACCATCATCTTTGTCATGCCGCTGGTGCTGATGATTTTCAGTGCGTTCAAACCGTCGGCTGAAATCCTGCGCGTGCCGCCAACATTCTTCCCGCAAGCGCCAACGCTCGACAACTTCCGCACTGTGCTCAACGAGGCGCCCTACGGAAGCTGGTACCGCAACAGTCTCGTCGTGGCGTGCGCGGTAACGGCCCTCAGTCTCTTCACCAGCTCAGTGGGCGGCTACATCTTCGCCAAGTTCGAATTCCCTCTGAAGCAGCCACTTTTCGTCCTGATTCTGATTACGTTGATGATTCCGTTTCCGGTGCTGTTGATTCCGAACTACCTGATTGCGAACCGGCTGGGGCTGCTCAATAGCCTGTGGGCGCTGGTCTTGCCGGGGATGGTGAGCGCTTTTGGCATCTTTCTGATGCGCCAGTTCGCCGCCGGTATCCCGCGCGATCTGATCGAAGCTGCCCGATTGGATGGGGCCAGCGAGTGGTCGATTTTCGCCCGGATCATGCTGCCCCTGATGCGGCCGGCGCTGGCCGCGCTCGGCGTCTTTACCTTCCTTGCCTCCTGGAACGACTATTTGTGGCCATTGGTGGCGATCAACGATCTGGACAAGAGCACGCTGCCCTTGGCGCTGACCTTTTTCAACACGCTGCACGCGCAGCGCTTCGATCTGGTGATGGCCGCGGCGACGATGGCGGTGGTGCCGGTGCTGATCGTCTTTCTCATCTTCCAGCGCCACATCGTCAAAGCCCTGGTCCTGGCGGGGATGCGGTAGCGACGAGCGTGAGCGACGAGATCAGCCTGCGCGACTCCATGCCGCGGCCAACGTTGCGCGTCGCCACCCAGGGTGCGCCGGAGGCGCCACGCTATCCGGTGATCGATGCCCACAATCATCTCGGCACGATGACGTGGGGGTCGCTCGGTGCGATCAGTGGCGACTGGCCCAAGCGCCCGGTGAGCGAGCTGATCGAGGTCATGGACGAGGCCGGGGTGCAAGCGATCGTCGATCTCGATGGGGGCTGGGGCGATCGCCTACGCTCCGAAATCGCGCGCTATCAGGCACCGTATCCTGACCGTTTTCTCGTCTTTGCCGGCGTGGACGCCGCCAATTTCGGGAGCGACCCCGGCTTTGGCGAAACCGAGGCGCATCGCCTCCGCGCGTCCGCGGCCGCCGGCGCGCGCGGTCTCAAAATCTGGAAGACTCTCGGGTTGGAGCTGCGCGATCGGCGCGGACATCTGATCGGCGTCGACGACGAGCGGCTCGATCCCCTGTGGATGACGGCCGGTGCGCTCGGTCTGCCGGTGCTGATCCACATCGCCGATCCCGTTGCCTTTTTCCAGCCGCTCGATGACCACAATGAGCGTTACGAACAGTTGGTGCGCCATCCCGACTGGCATTTCTTTCCGACGCGCACCAGTGCGCATCCGGCCGCTCCCGGCTTCCCGTCATTTCTGGAGCTGATCGAGCAATTCGCCAATCTCCTGACGCGTCATCCCCAGACAACGTTCATCGGCGCTCACGTCGGCTGCTATGCCGAGGATCTGGCCTGGGTGGGAGATATGCTTGACGCTTGTCCGAACTTTTATGTCGATATCTCGGCCCGGATCAATGAGATCGGGCGCGCGCCGTACACCGCGCGCGAGTTTTTCATCCGCTACCAGAATCGCATCCTGTTCGGCACCGATGCCGCCCCCCGCGTCGATGTCTATCGCCTCTACTACCGGTTCCTGGAAACCCGTGACGAATACTTCAGCTACAGTCTCGAGGAGTCCCCTGGCGCCGGGCGCTGGCAGATTTACGGGCTCGGTCTCCCGGACGACGTCATCAAGAAGGTCTACGCGGAGAACGCCCGACGCGTACTCGGGATTGCCCGGACGCCGGCAGAAAGCACTGGCGCATTGTGAAAATCGTCATCATCGGGGCCGGGAGTACCGTCTTCACCCCCGGTTTGATCGCCGATCTCACCGGGTCGACGCTCCTGGGCGACGCCACGGTCGCGCTGGTCGATACCAACCCGTGGGCCGCCGCGACGATGGCGCGCTACGCCGAGCGGGTGGCTGGCGAGCGCGGGGCGCGGTTGCGCGTCGAATATGCCAGCGACCGGCGGCAGGTGTTGGCTGGCGCCGATTTCGTCACCGTCACGATCGCCGTCGGTGGCGCAAAGGCCTGGGAGCGCGACGTCCGCATCCCGGAGGCGCACGGGGTTTGGCAAACCGTGGGCGACAGCGTCGGACCAGGTGGGGTCTTCCGCGCGCTGAGGCACGTTCCCGAACTGGTTGCCATCGCCAGGGACATGGAGGAATTGTGTCCCAGCGCGTGGCTGTTCAACTACACCAATCCGCTTACGGCGCTCGTGCGCGCCGTTCACAAGATGAGTCCCATCAAGACGGCCGGGCTCTGCCACGGCGTGCTGCACACCCGGCAGGCGATCGCGCAGGCGCTCGGGCTGGCTCCCACCGAACTCAGCCTCACCGCGGCGGGACTCAATCATCTGGCGTGGGTGCTCGATCTGCGGCAAGATGGGAGCAATGTCTATCCTCGGTTCCGGGAGGTGGTGCACGATTGGCTGGCAGCGCCACCCCTCCCCGCCGGTGATCCCTACGCGGGCTTCCAGGAGGTGAGCGCGCGCCTGATGGACGTGTACGGGTATTACCCCTCCCCTGGCGACCGCCATGTCGCCGAGTTTTTCCCCTTCTTCCTGCGCAACACTGGCGACGGTCTCGGCTATGGCACGCAAGCGGGGTTGGATATGACCAACGCCACCCTCACCTCGCGGGATGAGCGGTGGGACCGCATCGCCGCCCAGGCCGAGGGGCGGGCCGCGCTGAATCGCGCCTTGTTCGACGAGGCGCGGGAGGGCGAGCGGGTGGTTTCGATTATCGAGGCAATCGTGACCGATCGGCCTCTGCTCGAGCTGGCGGTCAATGTCCGCAACGATGGACTCATACCAAATCTTCCAGCAGAGGCGGTGGTGGAGGTGCCAGGGATGGTCGACGGACGCGGCGTCCACGGTATTTCGGTTGGTCCGTTGCCGGAGGGAATCGCCGGCATTCTGGCCGCGCGGGTCCGGCAGCAGGAGCTTACCGTCGATGCCGCGCTCACTGGAGATCGGATGCTGGCGCTGCAGGCGCTCCTGGCAGACCCGCTCGTTCCCTCCGTCGAAACGGCGACGGACATGCTCGAGGAGGCGCTGACGACGCACGCGGCGTTCCTGCCGCGCTTCGGCATGGATGCAGCCGTCTGACATCCCACTGGCGAGTTCATAGGGAGGAGATCGACCGTGGCCAAGATCGCGTTTATCGGCGCTGGCAGCACCGTTTTTGCGCGGAATCTGTTGCAGGACCTGTTCACCTTTTCTGAGCTGCACGGCTCGACAATCGCGCTGATGGACATCGACCCGGTGCGATTGGCCGACACCGAGACGATTGCTCATCTGCTGGCGGACAACGCCGGCGCCCACCCCACCATCGAGGCGACGACCGATCTGC
>JACCXM010000451.1 GCA_013697005.1 Chloroflexia bacterium
TCATCAATGTTTATCTGGACTGGGCTCATGCCTCTGACTCCGCGCATTCAGGGTCGCACCGACATGATAGCGTCGCGGCCGATCCACAGTACACCCGAGGGGTGTGATGCCTACACGACGATATTGATCAACCGTCCCGGCACGTAGATCACCGTGCGCGGCGAGTTGCCGCCCAGCGCCGCGACGATCTTCGGTTGCGCCAGTACCCGCGCCTTGGCCTCTTCCTCCGCCAGATCCGGCGGCAGCAGCACCCGGTCGCGGACTTTGCCGTTGACCTGCACCACCACCTCGACCGTCGCCTCCTGGGTCAGCGCCGGGTCGTAGCTCGGCCAGCTCTGGTGATGCACGGAGTAGGGCATCCCCAAACGGTCCCACAGTTCCTCGGCGACGTAGGGGGTGCTGGGGGCCATCAGCAGCACCAGCGTTTCCAGCGCCGAGCGCCACCGCGGGGTGTGGATCAGATCCGGTTCGCGGGCGTGCAGCCGCATCAGCTCGTTCACGTACTCGATCAGCGCGGCAACCATGGTGTTGAACTGGAACTCGTCAAGATCATCGCCGACGCGCTGGATCGTTTTCGCCTGTAATCGCGCCAGCGCCGTTGTCTCCGTCGATGCCATCGATCCAACGAACGGCCCAGCGCCCGTCTCCGTGACCAAGCCGTACGCGCGGCGAATGAAACGCTCCATGCCGGTGATACCGCGCGCATTCCACGGCCCGCCCTGGTCCCAGGGTCCGAGGTACATCAGGTGCAGCCGCAGCGCGTCGGCGCCGTGGGCGGCGACCAGGTCGTCCGGGGAGACGGTCTTGCCCCGGCTCTTGCTCATCTTGGTGCCTTCTTCAGCCAGGATGATCCCCTGGTTGCGCAAGCGCAAAAAAGGCTCGCCGTGATCGATCAATCCCAGATCGCGCAGCACTTTGGTGAAGAAACGGGCATACAGCAGATGCAGGATGGCGTGCTCGATCCCGCCGCAGTAAAGATCGACCGGAGTCCAGCGCGCGGCGGTTTCCCGGTCGAAGGGGGCGTGCTCCTCATGGGGCGAGGTGTAGCGGAACCAGTACCAGGACGAATCGACGAAGGTGTCCATGGTGTCGGTCTCGCGCCGCGCCGGACCGCCACATTGCGGGCAGATGGTGTGCAGGAACGCTTCGTGGCTCACCAGTGGCGACTGCCCGGTGGGGGTGAACTCGGCATCGAGCGGCAGCTCCACCGGAAGCTGATCCTCCGGCACGGGAACCATGCCGCACTCGTCACAATAGACGACCGGGATCGGCGTGCCCCAGTAGCGCTGGCGGGAGATCAGCCAGTCGCGCAGGCGGTAGGTTACCTCCGCCTCGCCGCGCCCCGTTTCCTCCAGCCAGGCGATGATCTCGGGCAGCTCCTCTGGCACCCGCTTGCCGGTCATCGGACCGGAATCGACCAGGATGCCCGGGCCGGTATAGGCCCCGGTCATCGTTGCCGGGTCGATGCCGGTTTCATCCGGAGGCTGGACAATGGCGCGGATGGGCAAATCGAAAGCGCGCGCGAACTCGAAGTCGCGCTGATCGCCGAAGGGGACGGCCATGATCGCCCCGGTGCCGTACCCCATCAGCACGTAGTCGGCGATCCAGACCGGGATGCGCTCGTCGGTGACGGGATTGACCGCGTAGCCGCCGGTGAAGACGCCCGTTCGCGATCGCGCCGCGTCGGTCGACAGACGCTCGATCTCGGTTTGCCGCCGCGCCTGTTCGATGTAGGCGGCGACGTCCGCCTGTTGCTCGGGCGTCGTGAGCCTGGCCACCAGCGGATGCTCCGGGGCGAGCACCATGAAGGTCGCTCCCCAGACGGTATCCGGCCGGGTGGTGAAGACCTCCAGCGCGTCTCCTGTTTCCAACGTGAAGCGCAGGCGGGCGCCTTCAGAGCGGCCGATCCAATTGCGCTGCATCGTCTTCACCCGCTCCGGCCAGTCGAGCGTCTCGCCCTCGTGAAGCAGTTCTTCGGCGTAGTCGGTGATGCGGAAATACCACTGCTCCAGATCGCGCTTGATCACCTCGCTGCCGCAGCGCTCGCAGATATTCCCGTCCAGCACCTGCTCGTTGGCGAGCACCGTCTGGTCTTGCGGACACCACCAGACGGCGCCCATCGCCCGGTAGGCGAGACCCCGCTCCAGCATGCGCAAGAAAAACCACTGGTTCCAGCGGTAGTAGTCCGGGGTGCAGGTGGCGAGCTCCCGGCTCCAGTCGATCATCGCGCCCATCTGATGATATTGCTGACGCATCTTGGCGATGTTGTCGAAGGTCCAGATTGCGGGGTGAATATTGTTGCGGATGGCGGCGTTCTCGGCGGGGAGGCCGAAGGCATCGAACCCCATCGGGTAAAGGACGTTATGGCCCCGCATCCGCAGCATGCGGGCATAGATGTCGGGCGCGACGAAGGCGAACCAGTGCCCGATGTGCAGCACGCCGGAGGGATAGGGGTACATCGTCAGGGCGTAGAACTTCTCGCCCGGAGCGTCGTCTTCGACCCGGTAGAGATCGTCCCGCTGCCACCGCTCGCGCCACTTCTGCTCGATGACGGCAGGATCGTACCGCGCGGAGCGATCGGGCACGATGGCCGGCTCGCTCGCCGTTCCGGCTGGGGTTTCGATCCTGGTCGCCATGGCCATTCTCCACATACAAAAAGCCCTCCGTCCCGGTCAGGGACGAAAGGCTTGCGCGCCTCCGCGGTACCACCCTGGTTGATCGTTGCTGGCGGGGTCTGGTGGAGCTGAGGGGACTCGAACCCCTTACCTCAACACTGCCAGTGTTGCGCTCTCCCGGATGAGCTACAGCCCCAGAACACCCCGCTCCGGCATCGATCCACTCTCTGGCCCGCTAACGGGGGCCACCCGGCGGCGACTACTTGGAGCGGAAAACTCCGGTTCACCGTCGCGGCTCGCGGGCGAGTTCGACCCCGTTGTGCCGCCTTGCACCACCCGGCGGCTCGCTGCCTAAAGAGGTCTACTACTCCCGGTCACAGCCTGCCAAAGATAAGCGGCATCTATCAATGATGTCAACGCGGACGCACCAGTTCGCGGCCAAATTGGATGCAGCTGAACGACGATTCTGAGGTCCAGCCTATGGTTCGAAAATACCGACACCTTGGTCGCGTGTACCTCCGACAAATCCGGTGGGATATAAAGCAGACATCACGATTTACGTGTGACCGAAGGAATATGACGATGGCGTTTGTGGCTGATCCATGACAAGTCCCTAGCTGCAGAAGGCAGGTTGGCGCCCATTCTCATACGACGGCGAGTTCTACTCGCTTGCGCATTTAGACGAGTTTGTACTCTCGGTGACCGACACGAGTGGCCATGCGCGCCGCATCGCCGTGACGTTTAGCGATCACTGCTTCACACGAGTTGCGCGTTCTCACGATCCTGCGCTTGTCTACCCCGACAGCGATCGGCAACCGGGGCATTTCTGTTTTGATCGATATCAACTGTCTCTTGAACTTCCATCCCACATTGCAACAGTGACCCGCGGCAGCGTTTGGACTGTTGCCGGTGACAGTTACGCGGCTGTTCCTGTCGAGGACAACGCTGGCAACACGATTGTTTATCGCATCGTATCTAGCCTGGATCGTGTGAAAGGGCTGCCGGTAGCATTACATATGCGAGTGAAAACCGCCTATCCGGCGGACTCAACCCCGTTTGTCACGTTCGGGTCTGTCAGGTTCAAGCACCTCGTGGCGCTTCGGATGCAGAACAAACGACCCGGTCGTATTACCGACCAGAATCGAAAGTCACCTCGCGTTTCATGATGGAAAAGCGACAAGAAAATAGGCCCTTTCGGGCCTATCCGATCTCAGGAAACCGAGATCTCTGGGCGAACCTCTTCCCTGTTTCCAGGTATCCATCCTGTCCAGGACGGACTTGGCTATGAGACCAAGTGGGACTGGCTATGCACACGCCCGGCGTCCAGTGCTCTGCTGCGAATTATACGAAATTGACCTAAATTGTCAACCAATTGTCACTCGCAACAGCGGAGTGTTCTGGCCGCATTGGGTCCGAGCGTGCGCCATTGTTGCGGGGAATTACTATGCCTTGGCGGGCACAATGTTCTGGTTACGGTGAAAGACGTTCTCCGGGTCGTATTCCCGTTTCAGCGCCGCCAGCCGGGCGTACTTTTCCGGGCCATACGCGGCGCGAACGCGGTCCACCCCGTCGCCGACACCGAGATAATTGACGTAGACGCCGCGGGCGTACGGGTGCATCGCTTCCCACACACCGCGCGCCCAGGCGATGTTCACGTCGGCCTCGGCCGGGTCGGTCCAGACCGCGATGACCGCGAAGTTGTACTCGGCATCGCGGTGATCGAAGGCGGTCTCGTCTTTACCCACGCGGGCGACCGCCCCGCCAAGGTGCTCCACCAGCACGCTGCTCAACGGCGATGGCGCCGCGTTGGCCCCCGCCACGATGACGTCGATCGCCGCATCGGGCAGACCGGTGAGGAAATGGGATCGCCAGTAGACATGCGGACCCGGCTGGAATCCCTCGTCCAACATTTGCTGCAGCGCGACATAAGGCATGGGGCCGACCATGTCGGCGATCGGTTCGCCCAACGCGCGATAGCCAGCCACGGCCGCTTCCCCGGCGGCGGCATCGCCCGCGTAGGCGGGGATGAACGCGACGATGGGGGCGCCTTCAGGAGTGCTGAGGAAGGCGATAAACGTGCTCAGCTCGTCCGGAGCGGATGCGGTTACCGCGCGATAGGTCTGCAGCGCCTCGACGCCACGCGCTCTCGGATAGAGCAGCAGACCGCCGTACATGCCATCGACCGGGTGCAAGCGATACTGCAACTCGGTGACGACCCCGAAGTTGCCGCCACCCCCGCGCAATCCCCAGAGCAGCTCCGGCCGTTCGGTTTCGCTGGTGGTCACGACCGAGCCATCGGCGAGCACGACTTGCGCCCCGATCAGGTTGTCACAGGAGAGTCCGTGCGCGCGCATCAAATGGCCGAGTCCACCGCCGAGGGTCAGCCCACCGATACCGGTCATCGAGATCACGCCACCCGTCGTCGCCAATCCATGCTCCTGGGTCGCGACGTCGAACTCTTTCCAGATCGTGCCGCCCCCGGCGCGGGCGATGCGGCGTTCCGGATCGACGGCGACCTGATTCATGCCTCGCAAGTCGATGACTAGTCCGTCATCGACCGTTGCCAGACCGGCCGCATTGTGTCCACCGGCGCGGACCGCGATCTCGAATCCATGCTGGCGGGCGAACCCGATCGCCATCGCGACGTCGTCGACGGACGTGCAGCGGACGATGGCGGCGGGATGACGGTCGATCATTCCGTTCCAGAGTTTGCGCGCCTCTTCGTAGCGCGCGTCCTGGGAGGTAATCACCCCTCCCGGGACATTGGCCGCGAGCACGGTCCAGTCCGAGGATCGTGGCAGATCAACCGATTGCACCGATGC
The DNA here is from genome assembly GCA_013697005.1 of Chloroflexia bacterium. Lineage (GTDB taxonomy): Bacteria > Chloroflexota > Chloroflexia > Thermomicrobiales > UBA6265 > JACCXM01. Next base: position 5,438 of record JACCXM010000451.1, read on the forward strand.
TGTCATGAGCGCCTCCTCCACCCCGCTCGGCGTGGCGCCGAAAAGGACCTTCCCCCGAGCTCGATCGTCACCTGGCGTTAGGCGAAACCACGGTAGGTGATCGAGCCCGCGGATACAAGACCTCAAAGCCTTGGGTAAACCTGTTGGTGACCCTGTGGATTTTGCATGGGATTCACCAGACATGCCAATTACGCTGGAGCAATTCGTCTCGCTGTTTACCATCACG
>JACCXM010000452.1 GCA_013697005.1 Chloroflexia bacterium
CTTTCGGATCGAGGGCATCGCGCAGACCATCACCGAGGAAGGAGAATCCCAACATAGTCAACCCGATCGCCAATACTGGGAAGAGCAACATGTGCGGATCGGATTCAATATAGCCAGGAGTGCTTCCCGCGGCGACCATCTGACCCCAGCTCGCTTGCGGTGGCCGGATGCCGACACCGACGAAACTGAGCGCCGCTTCCGTAAAAATGGCGGTCGGGATTCCGAATGTCAGGGCTACGATGATCGGAGTCAAACTATTGGGCAGCATGTGCTTGCGGATGATGTAGCCGCCGGACGCGCCAGCCACCTGTGCGGCGCTTACGTATTCTTGCTCGCGCAATGACAGGAACTGGCCACGCACCAGCCGCGCTTCGGTCACCCAGCCCACCAGTCCGATTGCCAGAAAGATGTTGAGCAACCCGGGACCCCACCAGTTGACGAAGAGCAATACCATGAGCAATTGCGGAATGGCGTAGATGACGTCAACCATACGCATCAGGACGTTGTCCGTGGCGCCCCCAAAGTAGCCGGCAATCGCGCCGAGCGGCACACCGATCAACAGCACGATGGCCTGCGCCAGCACGCCCACGACGAGCGAAACCTGCGCTCCATACACCATGCGGCTGAACAGGTCACGCCCGTTGGCATCGAGCCCCATCGGCCAGCTCCAGGAAGGCGAGAATCGGGCCAGCCGGAAGTCGACCACTTCGGCCTGACCGTACGGCGCAATCACCGATGCAAAAATGGCAATCAACGAAAATGCGGAGACGATGATGAGCCCGATGACCGCCAGTTTATTGCGGCGGAGACGTCTCCAGGCGTCACTCCAGAGGCTGCGCTGCTTGCGCGCGGTGAGCTCCCCGCCGAGGCCGACCGTAGCGGCGCGCCGCTGCCCCGGCCTATCCGCCTCTTCAATCATGTCCTCGACTTGCCACGGCGGGGCGGGCGCGGCGGTATCGGTATCGCGGAGAGAAAGATCCAGCGTGTCGAGGGGTTGGCTCCGCGGAGTCGATTGCGCCATCAGCATTCCTCGCCTTGGCTCCAGGTCTCCTGGACTGCAGCGGGCAATGGCACGAGCACCATCACCTAGTATCGAATCCGCGGATCGATGACGCCGTAGACCAGGTCTACCAAGAGGTTCATTGCCGCGAGAAAGACGCCATAAAGGAGTACCACGGCGAGAATCATGGTTTGATCCTTGACCTGCATGCTGGTGACGAAAAACTTCCCCATCCCCGGAATATTGAACACTTGCTCAACAAAAAATGATCCGGTGCCAACCGCGGCAAAGATCGGACCGATCAACGTCACGACGGGAATGAGTGCGTTCTTGAGCACATGTTTGGAGACAACACCCGGCTCCGTCAGACCTTTCGCCCGCGCCGTACGTACGAAATCGGACCGGATCACTTCAATCATGCTGGAGCGCGTGTATCGCGCCAGCGTCGCGAGCGGCGCCGCGGCGAGCGCGACCGTCGGCAGCACCCAGTCGAGGGGGCGTTCCCATCCGCCTACTCGAAAGCCGAGATCGACGCCAAAATCGGGGAGCCACACGACAAAGAGGAGGATCAGCAAGAACCCCATGACGAAGCTCGGCATACTGTAAAAGAGGACCGCCATGGTGACCGACATATAGTCGATCCACCCATTTTGATTAATCGCGGCCAAGACCCCGAGCGTCATCCCGACCACGACCGCAAAAATCGTGGCCATGACACCGAGATGAAGCGAGATCGGAAACGTACGGCTAATGATCTCGTTGACCGTCTGCGGGCGGGCATAATAGGACATGCCAAAATCGAGATGGACCGCATTCCAGATGTATTTGACGAACTGCTCCGGCAGCGGCTTGTCCAGACCGTAGAGCGCCTCCAGGCGTTGGATGTCTTCCGGGCGCTGTTTATCGCTGACATCGAAGGGACTGCCCGGTGTCGCGTGCATGATGAAAAAAGTGACTGCCGCCATCGCCAGCAAGGTCGGCACGAACCAGAACATGCGGTTGAGCGCGAATCGCAGCATGCGGGGTTTGGCCTCCTCACCAGTGACTCCGCCCACGTTCGGGAGGCGGGATGTCCGGCGCCGTTCCGAGTCTCAGCCTGCGGCGTTTCGACCGTATGACAATCCGACGCTAGCGGAAGTGGGCGATACGCGAGCCGTTTTGCTCGCCGCCACAGTGTGCATCTCCGATCTGAATGCGGCGACCATAGCATCGCCGAAAATTGGGTGTCAAGAACATGGTAGAGAAATTCCCGATCGCTCTCGTTTACAAGATGTAGGAGCTCAGGTCTTCGTCGGCGGCCACCTCGCCGATCCGGTCGCTAACGAACGCCGCGTCGACCACGATCCTTTCGCCTTTCCGCTCTGGGGCGTCGAAAGAGATCTCCTCGATTACGCGCTCGATGATGGTGTGCAGACGGCGGGCGCCAATATCCTCTGTTGTGGCGTTGACCGCAGTCGCCAAGTGCGCCATCTCGCGGAGGGCATCATCTTCGAAAACCAGGTCGACTTCCTCGGTCGCAAGAAGCGCAACACTCTGCTTGGAAAGCGCGTTCTGTGGTTCGGTGAGAATCGCGTAGAGATCGTCCTCGCTCAGGCTCTGTAGCTCGACCCGGATCGGGAAACGGCCTTGCAGCTCCGGGATTAAATCCGCGGGCCGCGCGTTGTGAAACGACCCCGCGGCAATAAACAGTATGTGATCGGTGCGCACCGGTCCATACCGGGTCATGACGACTGAGCCTTCGACAATGGGAAGCAAATCGCGCTGCACGCCTTCGCCTGAGACCTCGCCTGAATACTCACCTTCGCCGTGAATCGTCTTGTCGATCTCGTCGATAAAGACCACGCCGGTCTCTTCTACCCGACGCACCGCTGATTCGATCACCGTGTCCCAGTCGACAAGGCGATCCTCTTCCTGTTGGGCCAGAATCCGCCGCGCTTCGCGCACCGAGACTTTCCGTCGTCCTCGCCGTGGGGGAGGCGCATATCCTTCCAGAAATCCCTGGAAAGAATCGTACAGTTCGTCTGGGGACATTCCGCCAAACTCATCGTACGGACTATCGGCGAATTGGGGATCGACCTCGATTTCGACCGTTTCTTCTTCCAGCGCTTCCTCGCTCAACAGCGCGAGTACGCGGTCGTGCTCGCGTTTTCGGCGTTTCTCTTCCGCCGCCGTGGCACGCTTCGACGGAGCGGCGCCGGGCAAACCGCCAGTTCGCCCATTTCGGCCGCGCGCACCGGCGAGCAACTGCTCCGTCAGCAGATCGACGAGCCGTTGCCGCGCCGCTTGGTCAGCCTGCTCTTTGACTTGCTCCAGCCGGCGGCTATGCAACATGTCGATGGCGACTTCGCACAAATCGCGCACAATCGATTCCACATCGCGGCCGACGTAGCCGACTTCGGTAAACCGGGTGGCTTCGACCTTGACGAACGGCGCGTCTACGATCTTGGCCACCCGACGTGCGATCTCGGTTTTGCCAACACCGGTCGGACCCATCATGAGGATGTTTTTCGGAACCACCTCGCCGCGCATTTCTTCTGGTAGGAGTTGCCGGCGGTAACGGTTACGGAGCGCGACGGCGACCGCCCGCTTGGCGTCATCTTGTCCAATGATGAATCGGTCGAGCTCGGTGACCATCTGCGCTGGAGTGAGGTCCTCCATGGTTGGTACTTCGGCGCCAATATCGACGCCAGGACGTTTATTGTTCGTGGCCGACGCCAGACGCGGTTGTGCCTCGACCATGTGGCCTACCCCTCGTCGATCGGTTGCGGGTCGGAGTCGCTTTCAGATTCATCGCCGCTGGCTAAGGGCTCATTAGCCGGAGCGTCTACGAAATCAATGGTGAAGCGATCGTTCGTGAAAATGCACAAATCGGCCGCGACACGCATCGCCGCCTCCACGACTTCGAGGGCGGAGAGATCGGTATGGGCAATGAGGGCTTTTGCTGCCGCGGTTGCGAAGGGAGCGCCCGAACCGATGGCGGCGATACCATCGTCCGGTTCGATGACGTCACCCTCTCCGGAGAGAACGAGCAGCGATTCCCCATCACCGACGATGAGCTGCGCCTCGAGCCGGCGCAGATAGCGGTCGGTGCGCCATTCCTTGGCCAACTCGACCGAGGCTTTGCGAAGATTTCCATCCACCGCTTTCAGTTGCGATTCAAACTTGGAAAAGAGGGTGAGCGCATCGGCCACGGCGCCTGCGAACCCGGCGATCACCGCACCCTCATAGAGCATGCGAATCTTTCGCGCCCCGTGCTTGAGCACGACGTCACCAGCGGTGACTTGTCCGTCGCCTGCCATGGCAACCACGCCATTGCGGCGAACGCCGAGAATGGTGGTGCTCCGAATCGTCCTGTGACGCTCAGATTCAAGACTACCGCGACGGTGAGATGCCATGGGTATGTTTATCCGGGACAATTCGGGGCGACGCCGATTCGCCTCCCCTCTCGCTGTACGGTCGAGTCGAGTTTGCCAGATGGTTCCGGCATAGGACGCTGCACGCGTGGCGCGTTATCCGACGTGGGCGAGGTCCGGCGTACGTTCGACAACCGTCCCACAGGCCGGACACTTGTCCTGACCCCGCCGGCCAGACTCCACGAGGTATGGACTGCCGCAATGCTCGCACGCCCGATTTACCGGTCTGTTCCATGAGACAAAATCGCACGCGGGATAGCGTTCGCAACCGAAAAACGTTCGTCCCTTTTTCGAACGGCGCTCGACCACTTCGCCCTCGGCGCACGTCGGGCAAGCCACACCGACCCGCACCAACAGCGGGCGCGCATTGCGGCACTCCGGGAATCCGCTACACGCCTGAAACTTTCCGTATTTCCCGAGCTTTATCACCATTGGTCTGCCACAGAGCTCGCAATCCTCACCCGCCGGTTCATCTTTCAGCCGGACGCGCTCCATCGTCTGCTCGGCTCGCGCCAGTGTTTCCAGGAACGGGCCATAGAACTCGTGGAGCGTTGGGATCCAGGCCCGCTCGCCTGAGGCGATCTCATCAAGCTCCTCTTCCATCTGCGATGTGAACCCGACATCGAACACGTGCGGGAAATGCTCGACCAGAAGATCGTTCACGATGAGTCCCAGTTCGGTCGCCATGAGCTTTCGTTGTTCGGTGACGACGTACCCTCGCGCCAGAACAGTGGCGATCGTCGGCGCGTAGGTGCTCGGTCTGCCGATTCCTTTTTCTTCCAATGCCTTGACCAACGACGCCTCAGTAAACCGGGGCGGCGGCTGCGTGAAGTGCTGCTCCGGCAATACCTGCAACAAATCGAGATCCTCGCCGGTACCGAGCGGAGGAAGCGCTCCTTTCTCGAGCTCGTCGGCGGCGTCGCCCTCGTCTCTTCCGACTTGATAGACCGCCATGAAGCCGAGAAACTTCACCACCGAGCCAGTGGCACGGAAGAGGAAGGGGGGATCGCCGGGGCGAGAAATCTGATCGCGCGTACCCGCGGCGATGTCGACGCCAGTCTGATCCAGGAGCGCCGGACGCATCTGTGAGGCAATGAATCGCTGCCAGATGAGTTGGTACACCCGAAACTGGTGCGCGCTCAGGAACGGCTTCACGCTTGCGGGATCACGATGTGGCGCGGTGGGCCGGATCGCTTCATGCGCTTCCTGCGCGCTCTTGGCCTTTCGCGAATAGACCGGAGGCTGTTCGGGCAGAAACTGGGGACCGAAGCGTTGCGCGATCTCGTCGCGGGCGGCGAGTTGGGCCGACGCCGCGACATTCGTCGAATCCGTGCGCATGTAGGTGATGAGACCCTGCGTGCCCTGGGCGCCGAGATCGACCCCTTCGTAGAGCTCCTGCGCGATCTGCATTGTGCGGCGAACACCGAGTCCAACTTTGCGCGAAGCTTCTTGTTGTAACGTGCTGGTCGTGAACGGGGGTGACGGTCGGCGCTGCACTTCTTTGCGGCTGACATCTGCCACGCGGTAGGCCGCCCCCTGCAGAGCCGCAAGGATTGCCTCAGCCTGCTCAGCATTGTCCAGGACGACTTTCTTCCCGTGGGCACGCTGCAGCCCCGCCCGGAATATGTCCTGCGGTCTCGGTTCGGCGCCAACCTGCTTCGCCAACTCGGCGTCGATCGACCAATACTCGACCGGTTCGAACGCTTGGATGTCGCGTTCGCGTTCGACGACGATACGCAGAGCGGCGGTTTGGACGCGCCCGGCCGACAGGCCGCGCTTCACTTTTTTCCAAAGAAGAGGGCTGACTTTGTAGCCGACGAGTCGATCGAGCACTCGCCGCGCCTGTTGGGCGTCAACAAGATCGGGATCGATGCCACGGGGGTTTGCCATTGCGGCGGTCACCGCGTCCGGGGTGATCTCATAGAAAACGACGCGATGCACGGGTTTCGATTCCGCGCCTGTCGCCTGAATCAAATGCCAGGCAATGGCCTCGCCCTCCCGGTCGGGGTCCGTCGCGAGGTACACCTCACGGGCCTTTTGGACGCTCTCCTTCAATTCCTTGATCAGTTTGCTTTTGTCCCTCGGCACGAGATAGGTCGGCGTAAAGTTGTCGTCGACATCAACGCCAAGCGTGCTCTTGGGCAAGTCGCGGACGTGTCCCATGGACGCCTTGACGGTGTATCCGGCGCCAAGGTACCTGCCGATGGTGCGAGCTTTAGCGGGAGACTCCACGATGACCAAGCGACCGCGGCCGGCACTTGGCGCGGCGCGTGTTTTTCCACTTGTGGGTTTTCGTTTTGGCGCCTTCTTCGCGGCACGCCGCGGTTCGGCCTTCGTCAGTTCAGGCATCGTGTTCAAGGTTCTCCGTGCAATGCGGGTGAAGAAAAAGCGGGAACGTGACCAGCCCCTCGCCGACAGAGGCATCGCCGGGAACGGGGCGGAACCTTAGGCACCTCGATAGGAAAGTGTCAAGGTACCCCTTGGCACGATTCTCAATGATGGAGTGGATAACATGGGTCAAGTGGTCCTAGCGTCTAACGTAGAATTGCGCCCCATGGTTCCGTACCAGTCCCTTCAATTCCATCGTCAGGAGCAATGCCCCCGCCTGACCCGCGCCGAGTCCGGCCTCCTCGGCGAGCTCATCGATATGCCGTGCCTCGTCGCGTAGCGCCATGTATAGCAATCGCTCATTGTCATCCAGCGGCATCTGGGCTTGCTGCACCGATGAAACACGGCCCATGCCAAGATTCAGATCATCCAGGACATCGGCGCCGTCGCGGACGATCCGGGCGCCGTCACGCAGCATCGCGTTTGTGCCCTCGCTTGCCTGGGCAAAGACGCTCCCTGGAACGACAAAGACTTCCCGCCCCTGGTCCGCGGCAAATGTCGCCGTGATGAGGGCGCCGCTGCGGAGCGGTGCCACTCAATACCACTGCTCGGCGGAATTGGCAGTTTTCCGCCGTTTCCATTGCCGTTCGAGCTTCCGTTTTCGGTTCCGTTCTTGCCGGCTACCTGCCACTCGCCGTAACCGTTGCCGGTAACGAGAATGTCTTGCAAGTCGGCTTCGTCTTGGCGAATCCAATCCTCCAAATCGAAATCCATGTCGATAATCCAGCGCGGTTCCGCGCCTTCAGGGTGGACCGTAACCACTACGC
>JACCXM010000462.1 GCA_013697005.1 Chloroflexia bacterium
GTCCAGTCCTCATCCTGCGCCGCGGCGAAGATCGCGGCGGCGCCAGCCGACATCGTCGTCAGCGCGGCTGGTGGCGGCCCGGCCATGGCGTCGGCGGGCGCGGCGAGGGCGAGCGCCTCCACCTCACCGACGCTGCCGGTGAGAAACTCGCCGTAGCCGGGGGCGAAGATCTTCTCTTCATACGTACCGTCCTGGTGCAGCTCTTCGACCACGATCGCGCCGTCGACCGGTCCTTGTGGGCCATTCACGGTCTGGTCGATGGTTTTCACGGTGACTTCCTCGTACACCGCCCCAGGGATGTTCTCGGGGCGATAGACGTCGCCGGCTCGGGGATCGGCGGGCATGATCATGGCCGCGGGACCGTCCTGGCCGGCGCGCCAGGTGCCGTTGGTATCGGCGACCGCACCATCTTCGTAGTTGAAAACGTCCTCGCCGAAGTACCAGACGGAGCCGTCATCGGCCTGGGCGTACCAGTCGAGCGCGACCTCGTGGATGCGTCCATCGAGGAACGCCGCATATTGGGAGACCAGCACCTCGACCGACTGGCCATTCCACTCGATCGTCTTCGTCTCGGGCAGGAGGGTGACCTCGGTCCGGAACGGCAGGCGGTCTACCCGGCCGAGCATGACCACCGAGTGCAGCTGGCTGATGGGGAAGAGCGGGTTGGTGATGGTGGTGGGGTCCGAGAACTCCGGTACGACGAGATCGACCAATGCACTTTCCGGCGCCGTCGGGAGGCAGCTCCCGCCGTTCTCGTTGGGAATACAGCTTGCCGCGGCAGGCAGCGCGGCCGCCGGCGGCGATTCCGCCTGCCGCGCCCCGGCGCCGGTGACGAGGCTGGCGGCTAGACCCAGGCATACCAGCAGCGCGGCTGGTCCGCGCCTGGTTCGGGGTCGATGTCTCTCGTTCGTTCGCGCGTGGTCCATGGCGCCCTCCTCATGGAACGTGTCCTGAATGCCGGCGGAATTGGTACCACCGGCAGGGATCATCCTAGGTAGCCGCTATGAATTCGGCATGAACGGCCAATGAGGGGGAGACTTCATCCGCGGATCATGCGCTAGCGCGATCGTTGGATGAGGGGGTAATCTCTGCGGTATGGTCCGTTGGCGTGAGATACAGACAGTGATGCGCGGCGCCGGGGTGGTATCCATCGTGGCCGCCGGCGCGTTTGTCAGTCTCCTGGCGAGCTTCGGTGGCGACGACGCCGGGCACACCGCGGACGCTGCACGCCGGGTCCGGCGGGACGCGGTGGCCGGCCCGCGCCCGGAGCAAAGCACGGGTTCGGTGCTGATCGCGGTCGGGGACATTGCCGACTGCGGAACGAGCACCGACGCGGCCACCGCCGCGCTGGTGCAGGACATCGCGGGCACGGTGGCGACCCTCGGCGACAACGTCTACACCAGCGGCTCGATGAAAGAGTTCGCCAAGTGCTATACGCCGACTTGGGGCGCGATGCTGGAGCGCACACGCCCAGCGCCAGGAAACCACGACTACGGCACACGCGGCGCCAAGGGGTACTTCAACTACTTCGGCGGCGCGGCCGGCGACCGTGGCGAGGGCTACTACAGTTACGAACTCGGCGATTGGCACATCATCGCCATCAATTCCAATTGCGGCGACATCGGTGGCTGTGAAGCGAGCTCGCCCCAGGGGCGATGGCTGCGCAAGGACCTGGCAGCCAACTCCGCGGAATGCACCCTCGCCTATTGGCACCATCCGCTCTTCAGCTCGGGCAAAGAGCACGGCGGCGAAGAGGCGATGCGACCGTTCTGGACCCTGCTCTACAACGCCGGGGCGGATGTCGTGCTCTCGGCGCACGAACACAACTACGAGCGGTTCATGCCGCAGGACCCGAAAGGGAGACCCGATTCCGCGCGCGGTATCCGCCAGTTCGTCGTCGGCACCGGTGGCGCCGACCTCTACCAGTTCGGCCGGCCACTCAGGACGAGCGAAGTGCGGAACGCGGAGACGTTTGGGGTGTTGGTGCTGAACCTGCGCCAGACCGGGTACGACTGGGATTTCGTCCCGGTGGAACCGTCATCCGCGCAACGAAACGCGCGGTCCTTCAGCGATGCCGGGAGCGGGGACTGCCACTGACGGAGTCGTGGGTCGTGGGTAAATAGACGGCCAGCCGTCCGATCAGCTGTTGGGGCACGGCATGCCGTGCCCAAGACATCGCCTGCACGCGCGTCGCCCATAACCCACAATCGTGCATCCGCCGTCCGACTCACGACTCACGACTCACGACTCCGTCCGCAGTCGAAGAGCACCTGGTCCATGCCGTTCGCGTCTTTTTTGCGGGCCGCGGTGCGGGGTTGCCAGGTGATTTTGGGGAGCAGCTCGCAGTTGCGGATGATCCAGCTTCCCACCGAGTTTTTCTTTCCGCTGCTCGATTCCACCAGGAAGTACCGTACCGCGCCGGTGTCGACCAGACTGACGAGCCGCTCGTTGCTCAAAACCGGATCGCGCCCGCTGAAGCCGCCGAACGCGATCACCGGATCGTCCGTATTGAGGATCGCATAGCGGGCAAAATCGCGGTCCGCACTGGCGACGAGATAGGTGGCCGCGCCCCGGTTGGTCTGGAGGTACTCCAGCAGGGGATCGGCGTCGCGGACGAAATGGGAGGAGGCGGCCCGGTCCCGCTTAGCCTGCGGACCCGCGGCCGGGGTGCGCGTTTCCATGCTGTACCACATCGCGGAGGCGGCCCAGAGGGAGGGAGCCAGGAGCAGCGCCACAATCCCGATGCCGGCCGCGGCCAAGGGATAGGGATAGCGGCCTCCCCGTGGCCGCGGGACCAGGCGCACGGCGACGAGACCGACGACGGCCACCAGGGATAGCATGACGACCGCCGGCTGCACCAAGGGCACCCAGTCCGTGTAGCCGGAGAGGACGCGGGTTTGCACGGCGGCCGTACCGGCGAGGGTGAGGGGCAAGAGCCAGCCGCGCCACCCTGGGGTGCGGTACTCGTGCCACAGGGCCATCACCCCCATCCCCAGCAACGCGGCGA
>JACCXM010000013.1 GCA_013697005.1 Chloroflexia bacterium
CTCAAGCCTTGGTCAATCACCAAGGCGTGTGGCGTCACAACCTGAAAAGGGGCCATTACTCAAGGCCTGTTGCGGATCTCTCGCGTTCACCCTGTATCGGGTCCGCTGACCGCGGCGCTTCATGATGAGATTGGCCACTTAGCAAGCGCGTCAGCGCCGGCTCCGGAATGACCAATCTGCGGCCCAGCCGAATCACCCGCACCGGCAATTCATCCCGGCGTGCCAACTCGTAAGCCAACGTCCGTGAAATACCGAGGCGCTGCGCCGCCTCCTCGACGGTGAGCGTGGCCGGGTCTGAAGTCTTGTTCGTCGGCATGTGGACTGCGCTCCTTCGGTGTCCAGGTGCGGCGCGTGCCGCCTTGTGTTGAAGGATGAGCGTGCCAACAGCGCGAAAAAATGGGGGATAGACGACGTGGTGTCGAAAACTGCGTATTTCCGCTAAGAAGAGGCGATTACTGGTGTCGACGCCGACTGGGGCGACCGGGTCGTCCCGGCGATCGTAGGGGAAGGTCGATCAAGCGCGCGGCGTCCTTGATCCCAGCAGCGACGGTCCGGCGATCACGAAAGACGTCTTTGGCAAGCCGTTCAAACGACTCTCCGCCGATCTGGTAGCGAGCGAGCCAGGCAAAATGGTCGTCACTCCGCTTCTCGGGGGTGGACCGCATTCCCGACGCCTGCGCCGCCTCCTCAACACTATCTAAATAGTGCGCAAGCTTTTGTTCAAACGCGGAGCGAATCGCTTGAGCCGCAATGGTTCTCGATGTGTCAGTCGGGTCCCAAGGCGCATGATAGAACCGAAACGGGGGCCATCCCCTCACGACGGGCTGGAACTGCGAGCCGCGTTCAAGCGACCAGGTGGTATGCGCCGGATCGTCAGCTGGAACCCTCTCCCACCGCATGAGCGTCCACAGTGCCTGGTCTCGGCACCAGTCCACGTCAACATGCCACCGGCGACTCCACGCTAGAACCGCATCGCGGAGGGAGACCAGGTTGGAGTCTCCGCCTTCCACCGCTTGGACCAGATCCTGCCAGGTTCGCGGAATACTGAGCGTTTCCGTGGTCGCAATGCGCATCTCGAGTTCGAGCGGTTCCGCTTGGAGATCTTCGAGGACCTCAGGCGCGTGCTTACGGACCGCTTCAAGGAATCGACTTCGGGCGATGACGCGGGACCGCTCGCGGCCAGGCCACTCGTAGTCTGTCGCTCCAAGGCGAGAGCCGGCATTTTCCCGGTTCAATGTCCTCGGTCTCCTTGCCGGTGGTCGGATTGTGGTTGCGCCGCTTGAAGTGGTCAGCGAATCACCACGCGCGGCTCAATGCTCAACGGTGATCCACTTTTGAGGGAAGGGCCGGGAGTATAGGAACCGGGAAAACGGGCGTCAAACGATTGTGGGGGTATAGGGTTCCAGCCTGTTAAAAAAAGCGCGTCGGTGGCGACATCGAGCCCGAAGTACGTCTCAGCAGCGAGATTTGAGCAAGATTTCCGTGCGAAATAGGGCAGCTACAGACGCTTGAAGAGCTTGGAATCGCAGGCCGGGGACTTTTTCAACAGGCTGGCCCCTTCTCATCACCACATTACTCAATTTGCCGCTTGACAGCGTGGGGTGACGGTTCCATATAAGAGGCGTTGTCCGTGGTTATCGGCCCGCATTTCCTCGGCATCTGCTATGAAGCGGCGCGGGTGAGGATGGGACCAGATTCTATGATCGACGGCGAAGCGCCAGACGCGGAAGCGGGTGGAACGTCGATGCAGTTGGACCGTCCAACTGCGGAAAGGCTCGCACTTGTTCGCTACCTCTACTCCGTCGCTGATCAGCAAGCCCGGCTGCCCGAATCCGTGCGCAGCATTGCTGTACTCACCCTGCACGACGCCGTCGAGCTCTTCCTTCACCTTGCGGCTCAGTACGTGAACGTATCTCTGACCAGAGGAGCGCGATTGGAGTTCAATGAGTATTTCGGCAAAATCGCTGAGGCCGAGCCATCGAAGCGACTCACACGCCAGCAGCATATGGGGCAGTTGAACGCTGCGCGCGTCGGTCTCAAGCATCAAGGGATCCGCCCATCAAGCGCCGAAGTGGAAAGCTTTCGACTCACCGTCCGAGAGTTTCTGATCGAGAACACTCCGAAGGTTTTTGGCGTCTCCCTTGAGAGTGTGTCGATCGTCGACCTCGTTCGCTTTCCTGCCTGCCGAGCCCACTTGCGCGACGCGGAACTGGGTCTGGCGAGCGGAAAGACCGGCGACGCCATGATTGCGGTCGTGCAAGCCTTTCAATCCATGATTGACGAATATGAACAAGAGGCCAAGCAAGCTCATGGACGCTCACCGTTCTCGTTCGCTGGCGACTTCTCTTTCGATAAAAGCTTCTTCCGCCGTGGACCTATCGGTGATCCATTCAGCCCGCGAAATCAAGGGGATTTCGAGGACAAGATCATTGACTCAATCAATTCGCTCGCCGGCGCCGTGAGGATGTTGAGTCTTGGGCTCGACTATCGACGCTATGCTCGATTTCGCCTCCTGACCCCGCCCGCGCACTTGCTGCCGATACGTGGCAAGCCTGGGCCGCAGCTGCATCTGGATGAAACGGACAACTGGCCCCCCTCTTTAGAAGACTGCCAGTTCTGTTTTGGCTTTGCCATAGACAGTGCCCTTCAACTGCAGGAAGTGGTCTTCGAGAAGCCCTCTTGGCGCCTAGGGGGACTCCAAGACTAAACCGGGTCGGTCATCACGGTAGGTTTCTAACCTCGTCGCCGGCAGCCCCGGTAGAATCTCCTTCTTCGTGTTCTTCCTATAATCAGGGTTATAGGAAGAAAATCAACCCGCAGCCCCCTCTTTCTTCCGGATAACGTGCCGATTGACAGTGATTATAGGAAGGTGTATCGTGAAAGAGTGTCATCCCTCACCATTCCCGACGCCATTACCCAGTACCAGGACGAGCATCTGACGGCCCGCAACCTGGCGCCGCTGACGCGACTCATCTACGCCTCGGATCTCAAACAGGTCGGCCGCTATCTCACCGAGCAACTGGGCCTGGTCCACATCGACCAGGTGCGACCGCGCCATCTGGACGGGTTTCTGGTGACGCTCGATCAGCGGGGGCTGCGGGGATCGTCGCGCCGGCGTAAGGTGGCCACCATGCGCTCCCTCTTTCGCTTCCTGGTCCAACAGGGCATCCTCACCTACTCCACAGCCGACGAGATCCTGCTCCCGGAGCGGGAACGCGAAGAACGCCGGGTTCTGTCCGAAATCGAATACAAGCGCCTGATGGCGACGGTGCAGCATGAAGTGCGTGACGGAGCGATTCTGGAGCTCCTCTTGCAGACCGGGATTCGGCAGTCCGAGTGCGCGGCGATCGCGCTTAGTGACATGCAGCTCCCTGCCCGCGTGAGTCGCGACGAAGGCAACGTCGGCTCGCTGCGCGTGCACGGCAAGGGGCGCAAGGATCGCGTCGTCACGCTCAACTACAAGGCCTGTCGCGCGCTGAAAGCGTATCTGGCGGTCCGACCGAAGATCGATGAGGAGGCGCTCTTCCTGACCAAGTTCGAGAAACCGCTCGGCACACGTTCGATTCGGAACATCGTGAGCAAGTATCTCAACGAGGCCGGGATCCCCGGCGCCTCGACCCATGCGCTGCGCCACACCTTCGCTGCCCACCATGTCCGCAAGGGCACCAAGCTCGACGTCGTGCGGCAGGCCCTCGGGCATGAGTCCTTGGCCACCACGAGTGTCTATGTGGGGTTGGCGCGTGAGGTCATGGACCAGGAGTTGCAGCGGAACGCGCTATAGGGTGATGGGACCGGTCCGCACCCTCCCGGTCCTGGTTTCCGGTTGCTAGCGGGTGCCACGCGAGAGTCAAGCAGCGGGTTCTGAGACCCCGTATGATGGATCCTGCGGTTGTTGCCTCACCGAGCTCACGCATCATGGAAAGGGCGTTCCCATGGCCAAGTACGTCATCTTAATCAATTGGACTGACCAAGGCGTGCGCAACGCCACCGACACCGTCACGCGCTTCGAGCAGAGCCGGGACGCCTTCCAGCAGATGGGCGTCACGATCGAGACGGTCTACTGGACACTGGGGCGCCATGACCTCGTTGGCATCCTCGAGGCCCCCGATGACCAGACGCTCGCGGCGGCGCTCCTGCGCCTGGCCGGGATGGGGAACGTCAGGACCGAGGCGCTGCGCGCGTTTACGGCAGACGAGATGGGTGGCATCCTGCAGCACCTGGGCTGAGCGGCGGGTCCTGACCGCAGGAGGTCGAGGACAGCCGAAAGGGCGCCCAGATAACCGGGAGCCCTTCGGCCTTACTTCTCGGTTGTCGAGCGGTTCGCGACCTAGTAGTCCATCCCGCCCATACCTCCCATACCGTTCATCGCGCCCATGCCGCTACCGGCCGCGCCGAGTTTCTCCGGCTTGTCGGAGATCAGCGCCTCGGTGGTGAGAATCATGCCGGCGATGCTGGCCGCATTCTCGACCGCCGAGCGGGTCACCTTGGCCGGGTCGATGATGCCCGCCCGCAGCATGTCGACGTATTGCTCGGCCATTACGTCGTAGCCGATGTTCGGGTTCTTCTGCTCGGTCTGGGCGCGACGGACCATTTCGATCGCCACCCCGCCATCCATACCGGCGTTGCTGACGATGCCCCGCAGCGGCTCCTCCAGCGCGCGCCGGAAGATATTGACCCCTGTCTGGATATCGCCCGTGGCCTTGACGCCATCAAGCGCGCTCAACGCGTTGATCAGCGCCACACCGCCGCCCGGCACGATGCCTTCTTCGACCGCGGCGCGGGTCGCGCTCAGCGCGTCCTCGATGCGGTGCTTCTTCTCCTTGAGCTCGGTCTCCGTGGCGGCGCCGACCTTGATCACCGCCACGCCACCGGCCAGCTTGGCCAGTCGTTCCTGCAGCTTCTCGCGGTCGAAGTCGGAGGTCGTGTTTTCGATCTGGGTGCGAATCTGGTCGATACGGCCCTTGATCGCATCGGGATCGCCAGCGCCCTCGATAAAGGTCGTGTCGTCCTTGGTCGAGACCACGCGGCGGGCACTGCCCAGGTCCGCGACCATCACACCGTCGAGTTTGCGCCCGATCTCCTCGGAGATCACCTGCGCGCCGGTCACCGCGGCGATATCGCGCAACATCTCCTTGCGGCGATCACCAAAACCAGGGGCCTTGACCGCGAGGACATTCAGGGTGCCGCGCAGCTTGTTGACGACGAGGGTGGCGAGTGCCTCACCGTCGACGTCCTCGGCGAGGATCACGAGCGGTTTGCCTTGCTGCGCGACTTGCTCCAGCACCGGCAGGATATCCTTGATCGCGGAGATCTTTTTGTCGGTGATCAGGATGAACGGCGTGTCGAGCTCGGCCTCCATCCGCTCCGGGTTGGTGACGAGGTATGGGGAGAGGTACCCGCGGTCGATCTGCATGCCCTCGGTGTACTCGGTCTCGAACTGGAGCCCTTTGGACTCTTCAACCGTGATGACCCCATCCTTGCCGACTTTCTCCATGACCTCGGCAATGAGATTGCCGATTTCCTGGTCGGCGGCGGAGATGGCCGCCACCTGCGCGATCTCGTCCTTGCCCGTGACTGGAGTGGCCATGTCCTGGAGTTTCTGCACCAGGGCATCTGATCCCAGATCGATGCCTTGCTTGAGCAGCATCGCGTTGGCGCCGGCGGCGACATTACGCATGCCCTCATGAACGATCGCCTGAGCGAGGACGATGGCGGTTGTGGTGCCGTCACCGGCAACGTCGTTGGTCTTGGTGGCGGCTTCTTTCAGAAGCTGGGCGCCCATGTTGGCGAAGTGGTCGTCGAGCTCGATCTCCTTGGCCACCGTGACGCCGTCATGGGTGACGGTCGGTGCGCCCCATTTCTTGTCGAGGGCGACGTTCCGGCCCTTGGGGCCGAGCGTGGTCTTGACCGTGTTGGCGAGGAGGTCGACGCCTTCTTTCAGGGACTGCCGCGCTTCGGTGTTGAACTCCAGAACCTTGGACATGAGAAACTCCTTGCCGTGATGGCGTGAGACGGGGTGGGTTTACGAGGCGACGACGGCGAGAATGTCTTTTTCGGAGAGGATGAGGAGCTCTTCGTCGTCGAGCGTGAACTCGGTACCGCCGTACTTGGTGAAGAGGATCTGGTCGCCGACCTGCACCTCGAGAGCAATACGCGCTCCTTCGTCGGTGCGGCGCCCCTCGCCCGCGGCGACGACCGTGCCGCGCATCGGCTTCTCCTTGGCCGTGTCGGGCAGCATGATCCCGCTCTTGGTCATCTCCTCGCGAGCCAGCGCCTTGGCGACGACCCGATCAGCGAGTGGTCGCAGCGTGGCTGCGGTGGCGTTCGCCGCGTGTGTCTTCCCGTTGGTCTTCGTGCCCATCAGCAATACTCCTTGCGCGAAAGAAATGCGTGCACCACACGTCACGGTCATGCGACCGCGCGCCGTGAGTCCGTGTTGCAATGGCGTATCTCGGAGTGTACTCGCGTTGTTAGCACTCGACAAGGAAGAGTGCTAAGTTCACCGAGCGAGCGCCTCGTGCGGTCTGTCAGCCGCAGGTGAGGCGCGGACGGCCCGGTGGGAAGTGAAGGAGCCGGAACAGGGTCCTGTGCGCGGGGATCGCGTCAGGGCGGTCGGCCGCCAAAACG
>JACCXM010000034.1 GCA_013697005.1 Chloroflexia bacterium
GGCGCGGGAACGTTTCGCGGTGAGGCGATGCCATTCGATCTGTAACGTTGCTCCAGTTGAGCTCTCGTGAACCGGTCGGCATGAGCCCGATCGCGAAATCACCAAAGGTCGTGAATCATGTCTGATCCGTCGCGCCGCGCTGTCATCCTGGGCGGAGCGCGCACACCGTTCGGCAAGCTCAATGGCGCACTGGCGAGCCAGACGGCGATCGATCTGGGAGCCATCGCCGCGCGAGCCGCCATTGAGCGCTCCGGCATCTCGCCGAGTGACGTGGGAAACACGATCTTCGGCCAGGTGCTCCAGGGCGGCGCGGGTCAGAATCCCGCCCGGCAGGTCGCACTCCGGTCCGGGATCGGGGTCGATGTTCCGGCGGAAACGATCAACCGGGTCTGCGGCTCCGGCATGCGCGCGCTCACGCTGGCCGATTCCCTTATCCGTGCCGGCGACTATGACGTCGTGCTCACCGGGGGTATGGAGAGCATGTCGAATGCCCCGTATATCCTGCGCAAGGCGCGCGCGGGCTACCGCATGGGGGATGGTGTACTCGAAGACATGATGATCGGCGACGGTTTGCAATGTGCGATTGGTGGCTGCCACATGGGCATACACGGTGGCGCCGTTGCCGCTGAAGAAAATGTCACTCGCGAAGAGCAGGACGCCTGGGCGCTGCGCTCCCACCAACGCACCATTGCCGCCCAGGATGCCGGTCTGCTGGCGCGCGAGATCGCCGCGGTCGAGGTTGCCGCCAAGACCGGTACGGTGGTTGTCGACCAGGACGAGGCCCCCCGCCGCGACACAAGTGAGGAGGCGCTGGCGCGTCTAAAATCTGCCTTCGATCCGGAAGGTACGGTCACGGCCGGCAACGCCCCTGGTGTCAACGACGGTGCAGCCGCGCTCGTCGTTTCCAGTCGCGATTGGACGGAGGCGCAAGGGTTGTCGCCCCGCGCCGCAGTTCTGGCACATGGTGAAGCCGCCTGGGATGTCCCCTATCTGGCCTACACCCCGGCCATGGCTGCCGAAAAGGCGCTCAGTAAAGCAGGTCTCAAAGCATCCAACGTCGACCTCTGGGAGATCAACGAGGCATTCGCCAGCGTCCCCATCATCTCCAGTCGGCGGCTGGGTATCGACATGGACCAGGTGAACGTTAATGGCGGCGCCATAGCGCTGGGTCATCCCATCGGCGCCAGCGGCGCGCGGATTGTGCTTAGTTTGATCGAAGAACTGCGGCGCCGCGGTGGAGGAATTGGGGTCGCGGCAATCTGTTCCGGCGGCGGTGGCGGCGATGCGGTCGTGCTCGAAGTCGCGGGGGCGTCATGAGTCATGGTCTGATCCTTCCTTTCAATGGGGTGTTTCCCCGCCTGGCTGCCGGGGTCTACCTGGCCCCTGGCGCCGTGATCGTCGGCGATGTCGAAATCGGAGAGGATTCGAGCATCTGGTTCAACGCGGTGGTCCGCGGTGATGTCGCCCCGATCCGCATCGGCAAGGGGTCCAATGTGCAGGATAACGCGGTCCTCCATCTCGATACCGGAACACCGTGTCTCGTCGGCGACGACGTGACGATTGGCCATTCCGCGATCGTTCACGGCACGACGGTCGAGGATGGCGTCACGATCGGGATGGGCGCGGTCGTCCTCTCGCGCTCGCGGATCGGCACCGAGGCGATCGTCGCCGCCGGAGCCCTGGTGGCGGAGGATTCCGTCGTTGCCGCGGGAACATTGGTCATGGGCGTACCGGCGCGCGAGAAACGTCGCCTCTCGGACTCCGAACGGGCCGCATCCCGCGAGAACGCCCATCGTTACGTGCGCAACGCGGTCAAATACCAGAAGGCAATGGCGGAATCCGGAAGGGGCTGAGATGGCCGTTGACGTCGAAATCGGTGACGGCATTGCGGTCATCACCATGAATCGGCCCCAGGCGCTCAATGCCTTCGATTCGGAGCAGATCGATCTGCTACAGGCCGCGTTCCGTGCCATCGGTCACGATTCCTCCGTCCGCGCCGTTATTCTCACCGGAGCTGGCGATCGCGCGTTCGCTGCCGGCGCCGACATCAAGGAGATGGCCGGGCTTACGCCCGCCGCGGGGTTGGCGTTTGGACGGAAGGGGCAGGCCCTGACAGGCGCCGTGGAGCTGCTGCCACAACCGGTCATCGCCGCGGTCAATGGCTACGCGTTCGGGGGTGGTTGTGAACTGGCGATCGCCTGCGATATTCGCATCGCCGCGGAGAATGCCCGGTTCGCACAACCGGAGGTCGGGCTTGGCATCCCACCCGGCTGGGGCGGCACGCAACGTCTGCCGCGGCTGATTGGTCCCGGATACGCGGCCGAGATGATTTACACCGGCCGCCACATGCACGCCGATGAAGCGCTCCGCATCGGCTTGATCAACGCGGTCCATCCCCTCGACCGGCTCATGGAGTCAGCCCGCGAGCTGGCATTACAGATCGTCCGGAACAGTCCGGCCGCTGTCCGCGCCGCGAAGCGGCTGATCTCGCTCGCCGTCACAGACAATCAAGGAGCAGGTTTGGCCGCCGAGGCGGCAGGATTTGGCGCAGCGTTCGCCACCCCGGACCGGGGGGAAGGCATGCGCGCCTTCGTCGAAAAGAGGGCGGCGACGTTTGTCAATGAATCGTGACTCGATTGCGGACACGCCTCGACTTCAGGGGTACTGAAGGGATTCCAACCTGCCCATCAGCGTGTGCGTCGCGGGATCAAACGTGGTGACAAACACTCCGTCCTGCTTTCCCTCCAGGGGCAGAAACTGGACCGTGACTTCCGCTGATTCCTTGAGCAGATTTCCGTCAAAGACGTCGATCCAGATTTCAGCCGAGGATATCGCGTTAGGTCCCGTGTTGTGAACGGTATAGGGAACGTTAAATGTATCGCCGCGGGCGACTGTCTGTTCCGTGTCGAACGTCACGTCCAGACCGGCGCCGTCTCCTTCCTGGCGCCGTGACTCTTCCACGAGCGCCACACCCACCAACGCGCCGACCACCAGTACGCTGAGTGCCAGCGTCACCCATTCGGCGGCTGATTTGCCCTGCCAGCCACGCGCGGTCATACCGCCAGTTTCCCGGCAGCGGCCGCGATCGAGGCGGGAAACGCGAGGAGCACCGCCTTGGTGTAGATCGCAAACACGGCTGTTTGCGCGTCGACACGGCCGAAGAACCAGAGCACCGCGAGCGAAACCAGCAGCGCAATGATGTAGGCCGTGATGGTCTCCGCAAACGGCGACTGCAATGGCCCCGTAGCGGCGTGGCGATTCGCTTCGCCGGCGAACCCCGCGGCAAAGACGACGCTGTACGTCACCAAGAGCGAGAGCAGGATGACGAAGGGGAAGTTCCGCGCGGGGACTTCCGTCGCGATCGAGCTGAGATCATCGACCGGAACGATCGTTACGCACAGAAACAGCGCGCCAGCTGCTGATGCCGCCAGCTCAAATGCGGTCCCCCGCCACCCATCGTTGCGCCATCCCGCACGCACATTTGAGGTGTCTCCCAGGTCGAGATCGATATGGGAGGTGTCGCGCGCCAGGAGATGGTTCGCAATCGCAACACCCAAACTCACCGGCGCGACCGCCACCGCGATTCTCCCCAGCGCGATTGACGGGGGCTGCCCATCGCCAAACTGACCGAGCGACCAGAACACCGCGACAAGCGCCAGGATGGCGAGAGCGATCGCTTCCAGCGCATCGCCGAAATACTCCCAACCGCGGCGCAGTCCGTGCCGAAACCCGGCCCAATAGACGGCGGCCAGCGTCAGCACGTACGAGAAAGCCAGCAAGGTGAGAGCATCCACAGGGCTAATCTGATCGCCCAACCACCAGGAATCGACCGTGAAAACCACGGGAACGCCAATGAGAAAACCACTGGCCAAACCGCGCACGGCATCATCGACCTCGTCCGACCATTCACGGCCGGGTCGTGGTCGTGCCGGCGATCCTCGAGGCCCAACACGCATGGCGTCTGATTCCGCTGCGGCGCGTATTCACTTTCAGCATCATACCGGGAACGGCGGCAGACGAAATTGGCATCCTATAGTTGAGACCAGCAGATAGCTGGTGCAATCGACAAGGAGTACCGACGAAATGCGGTTCGAGGGACAAACGGCGATCGTCACGGGTGCGGCGCGCGGTATCGGCGAGGCAATAGCCCAGCGTCTCGCGCGTGAAGGCGCCGCGGTCATGATCGCCGACGTCGACGAGGATGCCGCGGGAACGGCGGCAGCGGCGATTGGCGAGCGCGCCGTGGCGCAGCTGCTGGACGTGACCGAACCGGTCTCCTGGGATACCGCGGTGCGAACCGCGCTCGAACGCTGGGGCCGCATCGACGCGCTGGTCAACAACGCGGGGATCGCGGGCCGTTCCGCGCCAATCTGGGAGCTCGGCGTCGACGAGTGGCAGCAGGTGCTCGATATCGACCTCACGGGAGTCTTTCTGGGGTGCAAGGCGGTGATTCCGATCATGATGGACGCCGGCGCGGGCCGGATCGTCAACATCGCGTCGATCGCGGGCAAGGAAGGCAATCCGAACGCCGTTCCCTATTCGGCGGCGAAAGCCGGGGTGATCGGGTTGACCAAGGCCGTTGCCAAGGAGGTGGCCACTCACGGCGTCCTCGTCAACGCCGTCGCTCCCGCCGTGATCGAGACGCCAATCCTCGCCCAGGTAAGTGAAGAGCACATCGCCTACATGACCAGCCGAATTCCGATGGGCCGCGTCGGCAAACCCGAGGAAGTTGCTGCCCTGGTAGCGTTTCTTTGCTCGTCCGATCTCACGTTCTCGACCGGCGCGGTGTACGACATCTCCGGTGGCCGGGCGACGTATTAGTAAGGTGGATGGCGGGAGGCGGGAGGCGGGAGGAAGTCACGAATTTCGGTCATCCAGTCCGAAGAGGAAAAGTTGGATCGCCGCCAGCGTCTGTTCCGATCCCGGACCGAGGAAGACATCGTGACTTGCGCCCAAGATTTTCTGAGCGCGGGCGCCCTTCATCACTAGCAGCATGCGGTCGGCGGTCTCGCGGCGGATTTCACCGCGCTGCCCGCGCAGAATCAGGACCGGGCAGCTCACTTGTGCCAGCACGTCCCAATCAGAGCGGGGGATTGCCGCGGCTTCGATTCGGTTCACAATGTCGAGATTGTGCCGCCATTGGTAGCCGCCGGCAGGTGTCAATTCGAGATCGCTGGGGATGTCGTGCCGAGCCCGGTCCGGGGAAAGACCGAGCCGGTCTTCGTAGTAGCGGGTGGCTTCATCACGCGAGGCGAACCCATTCGGCAGCGCCCGCACTTCTGCCATCGCGTGCAGCGCCCGTTCCTCACTGACTTCGGGATTGGCGTCCCCGAGAACCACCCCGCTCACGAGATCGGGCCGCCGAGCGGAGAGATGATAAGCAATGAGTCCACCATGAAGCCGTCCAATCAGCGCCGGGCGCTCGATGCCAAGTCGATCGATCAACGCTGCAACGTCGCCCGCCATCGTCGCCGGATCATATCCATCAGCGGGTTGCTCGCTCTCTCCCCTCCCACGCAGATCGGGAACCAGCACTTCCCGCTCGTTCGCAAGTTGTTCGGCCAGGTGGCGCATGCCGTCGCCAGTCTGCATAACGCCGTGCAAGAGCACGACCGGCGGGTGATGGGAGCCGGGTTTCGCCTGCCAGTGACGAAACGCCACGGCAATGCCATTGACCTGCTCGACACCGGTCTGGGGCTCGCTCATTCGTCTTTGCCTTCGCGGTACGTCCGAAACGCCGCGGTAATCCCTGCGAGGCACGCTGCATCATAGGGTGTTGGGTAGAGGATGAGATGCTTTACGCCCTGTATGGCGAATTCCTTCCACTCGGCGGCGAGGTCATCGGGAGTCGCAAACTCGAACCTGGCGACCCCGTCGGGAAAATCGTCCTCCTGCGTGAGCCCAGGAAACGTCACGAGCTGGCCGACAGTCAACTCGAGCGTCTCAGGATTCCTGTCTATGTCAGCACATGCTTTATGCATCGGCGCCAGTTTCTCGGGCAACTCACTGGCGCGTCCTAACCAACAGGTATTCCAGGCGTCGGCGAGCTCTGCCGTCAGCCGCAGCATCCGCGGTTTCGACGCCCCGATCAGAATCGGCGGTCCCGCCGGCCGCGGACCGCGCGGCAAGCTGACCGCATCGACGGCGCGCTCGTAAGTTCCCTCGTAACTGACCGCGCCGGTGCGCACCAGTGGCGCAATGATCCGCAAGGCGTCCTCGAACCGGCCGGCGAGATGATCGATGGGATAGCCGAACGCCGTAAACTCCGGCTCGTGCCAACCGGCGCCCAGCCCCAGGGTCAACCGGCCCGCGCTGACCTCGTCCACGGCGTCCGCCATTTTTGCCAGCAGCGCCGGGTTGCGAAACGCGGTACACATCACCAACGCGCCGAGTTCGATGCTAGTCGTCGCCTCCGCCAGCGCGGCGAGTACCGTCCAACCTTCCCAAACACCGCGCTGAGGCTGACCTTCCCATTGGAACAGAAGGTGATCGACGATCCAGACGGAGTCGAATCCGTCTCGTTCCAGTTGCAGGGTTGCCTCGCGAATTTCCCGGTAGCGCAGTGTCGTGCCACGATCCGTCTCGGCAATCGGCAGCAAAACTCCAATTTTCACGAATGCTCCCTGATTCCAACGATAACGAACGGATGGTGGTGCTGTATGGCACAACGTGTCCCGGCACTGTACGTCGCCGCTTCCCCGCGCGCAAAGATCGCGGCCGCGGTATCAGTCCGATCACCGCGCCCGTCGGGGTACAATCGGCTTCGAGGCAGCCCGTCGGGTGTCGCCAACGGCATGAGCAGCGAACTGAACATGGTGAAACATGGCCGCCCTATTCGGTAGACGACGCAATCCTGGGTCCAGCGGCAGCGCCGGGACGCTGCTCGACGAGACGACGCACGGAAACAGGGTGACGGACGGTTGGCGATTTTCGCTGAAGGGATCGCCCCGCTTTTACGACGACATTTTGCGCATCATCGAAAGTGACCCTGGCGCCGAGGTCTATTTTGGCGAGGCACTCACCTATGAGCGCGGTGCCGCGGTAGCCCTGTGGCGCGTCCGCGCCGGCGTCTTTGCCTGGTTGCCGCCGTTGTACGACTGGTGGGCCGATCAGGAGCGGATCGAGCCGGTGCGCTTCACGTTCCATCTCTATATTCCGCCTGAGCTGAAATACGCCGCCCTGGATCTGCGCGACCATTCGGCGGCCGAGGTCGAGGCATTCATCAAGCGCACCGCGCCGAGAATCTGACAGGATTCCAGGTTCGCGGATACGGAACCGCCCCAGCGACTTATCGCTGGGGCGGTCGCTTCGTTCGGGCTCGAAATTCCGCTCAGTCTCCCGCGATACTCACGGGAGCATCGGCAACAACCTCGAGAACCTCGATCTCGGCCACGGCCAGGAGGCGCTCAGGGTGAACTTTCCAGCAATCGGTCACTATATGTGTGGCGCGGCATCGCATCACGTCGTCTTCTCCGTGGAGGGCCCACGCTAACGAGCACCGGTACACCGGTTCGGTCGTGCCACGCAATGGTCCGCAGTGCGCACGCACCAACATCGGACACCCAAAGCGCCCCGGCTCCGCCGTCTGCTCTTCCTCGAGGAAGAGCCGGCGTCGCTCGCGGCTCATCGTCAAACCACCCTTCATCACCATGAGCATCAATGCTCTGAGGAAAGCCCACAATGAGCCCCCCGCGCAGTATAGCGCGAGACTTCAATTCCGCCGGATGAAGGTGGCGTCAGCCGGGCGCCAATTGACGCAGTACGAAGAGAAGATTGGCGGGCCGTTCGGCTATGCGGCGGGCGAAATACGAGTACCAATCGGTTCCAAAGGGTACGTACACCCGCATCCCATAGCCCTCGCCGGCAAGCGCGTTCTGCGCCTCACGGCGGACGCCGTACAGCATCTGGAACTCCCAGGTATGGGGATCAATGCCCATCCTCATCGCGAATCCCTGGGTCGCTCGAATCAGAGCGGGATCGTGCGTGGCGATCGCCGGGTAGGTTCCGTCTTCGAGTAATCGTTCCATCAGTCGGACGAACGCCGCGTCGACCTCGCGCGGTCGTTGCAGCGCCACGCTCGCCGGTTCCGCGTACGCGCCTTTGACGAGCCGGACACGCACCTTTCTCTCGATCAGGCGTTCGACGTCGCGGTCGGAGCGATGAAGATACGCCTGGATCACGGTGCCGACGTGGTCTGGAACACGCGAGTGGAGCGCTTCGGTGAGGCGCACCGTCGTCTCCGCGTACTGGGAATCCTCCATATCGATTCGTACGAACCCGTGCACGTCTCGCGCGGTTTCCAGCAGCGCCAGCATGTTGTCGTGCGCCACATCGTCACTGATGTCCAGACCGAGCATCGTCAACTTGACCGAGATATTCGGTTCCAGCCCGGCGGCGGACATCGCGCGCAGGGTCTGCTCGTAAGATTGAACCGCGGCGTGGGCCTCCTCCGTGGTGAGGACGTTTTCACCGAGGTGATCCAGCGTTGTGGTCAACCCAGCTGCCGAGAGTAATTGCCCAGCCTGAATTGCGTCGGCAACCGTGTCGCCAGCCACAAACCGTTCCGCCACCTTCCGCGGCAAACGCCCGTTGCGGACGAACCGCTCGATCTCTTCTCGTTCGGCAACGGCCAGGACCGCGCCACGGAGTAATGTCTCGATCATCTCCGCGCCATTCGCTTCCATTGAGATCGTCGCGAGCCGAAGACTATGGCGCCAGTCATTGCCGCAACGCCGATGACCCCGAGGGCGAAGAATGGCGCTTCGACGCCCGCCACGTCCGCCAGCAGGCCGACAGCCGCCGGACCGGCCACCAGCCCGACATCGCTCGAAAGACGCACCGCTCCCACCGCTCGTCCCCCACCGCCGCCAAGACGCAAGATGAGATCCCCCGCGGAACTGTTTCCGGCCACTTGACCGATGGCGTATAGCGCAAGTGGCGCCAGCAACCACGGCGGACTCGGCGCCAGCGGCGCAAGCAGCAAACCAATTCCACCAACGCCGAAGCCTAATGCCAGGGCACGCGCGGCCCCCGCCTTGCGAATGATGCCGCCAATCGGAATTGCGCTGGCAAGATGGACGACATTGACGAACAACAGGGTCAAGCCAACTTGACCCGCATCGAACCCGAACTTCACCGCGCCAAGCAACGGCAATGAGACCACCCAGATCGAGTAGTTGATGAACACCAGTAAATTCGCCGCCACCGCCGTCACTTCGGCCCGACGCGACGGGGAGTCACTGACAACTGCTTCCGCGATCGCCGCCCGGTCGGGACGCACGACGGCGGGCTGAACCCGCGCCAACAGCGATCCCGCCAGGAGAAGTCCAGATACCGCGGTGGAAAGCCAGAAAACCGCACGCCACCCGAGTTCAGACGTCAGATAGCCACCGCTCAGCAGACCACCACTCCCGCCGACCCCCACCGCAACATTGAAAGCGGTCATCGCCGATCCGCCGCCAGGTAGCGCGCGCAAGACCGAAAGCAAACCCGCCGTCGCCAGGATGGCAACACCCACCCCTTGCATCCCGCGTGCGGGAAGGAGCGTTGCCTGAGAGCTCGCCGACGCGGCAAGTGCCGAGCCCGTCAGCAGAACGGCTGATCCAACCACCGCCGTTCGTTTCGGTCCGATCCGCTCCACCAACCAGGCCGCCGGGAGATTCGTGATCAACCGCCCGGCGAAGAAGACGGAGAAAACGAATCCGGCACTGGTCGCGCTAAGTGCCAGTGATTGCCGAATTGCCGGCAGGGCGGGGGACACGATATCGACGCACCAGTAGGCGAACAGCAGAATCGCGAGCGAGATACCGAGAGGCAACACCGCTGTCTGAGCGGGTGCGTCAGCGGCGTTCGGATGCGACGCGGTGACGACGTCATTGTCCGGCAACCGCGACCCGCTCACCCGCGACCTCTCACCCGACTCTGCCACGTGCGAGCGCGAGCATACCCGCCATCAAGCCACGCTGCTGCCTAGTCCGCGCCACGGTCTATCCTTCCTGTTATGAGCGAGGGTTACATCACGCCGGCAACGGGTTTTCCGGTCGCGACTACCGTCCGCGACGCGCTGTATGACCGCATTGCACTGGCGCCGGCGGAAATTGCGCTGCTTGGTACCGCCGCGTTCGCGCGGCTGGAGCGGATTCAGCAGCTTGGATTCGTGTCGCGGGTCTGGCCGGGGGCACGCCACACCCGGTTCGAGCATTCTCTGGGGGTCATGCACCTCACCCGCCAGGCAGTCGCCCATCTGCGCGCCTCATCCGCTGGCCGCTGGTTGAGCGACGACGACGCGCGGGTGGCGGTCGCGGCGGCGCTGCTGCACGATATCGGCCACTACCCGTTTTCGCACGCGATCGAGGAGCTCGGCCCGCCGATTGTGCCCCACGAACATGCTGGCCGGCGGATCATCGAAGGACCGGAAATCGCTCCAATTCTCGAAGGGGTATGGGGAGTCGATCCGGCGCGGGTGGCAACCTTCATCGATCCCCGCGACGAAGAACTGCCACGTGCCGACCGGTTGTTGCGAGGGATACTTTCGGGACCGCTCGATATGGACAAATTGGACTATCTGCCGCGGGATGCCAGGGCCTGCAATGTGCCATATGGCGGGGTCGACACAACTCGCTTGATCGATGCGTTGACCGTGGTCGAGCTGGAAACGGCGGTCGATGGCGCCGAGCTTCACGTCGCGATCGGCGACAAGGGCATCAGTCCGCTGCACTCATTGATCAACGCCAGGCAGGAGATGTTCGACAATGTCTACTGGCATCACACCAACCGCGCCTGCATGGCGATGCTGCTCCGCGCCACCCAGGAGGCCCTTCTGGCGGGCGCGCTCCGGCCAGATGAGCTCCACGATCATGATGATGCCTCTCTGCTCGCTCGTCTTGGCGCGGAGTGCATGCCGGCCTCCACCCGGCGGCTCGCGGCCGCATTGCGTGACCGCCGGATTCACAAACGGGCAGTAGAGATTGGATCGCGCGCCTTCGAGCTCTACGCGCGGCTGGGCAACCTCTTTTTCGACCAGAATGCCCGCCGCGCCGTCGAAATCCGCCTTTCAACCGCGCTTGGAGCGGAGATCGGAGCGAGTGTTCCCGACGATGCAGTTCTGATCGATATTCCGAAACCGGAACGATGGCGAACCGACGTCTGGGTCGCGTTCGAGCGGCCACCCGTCGGGTTTTCGCCCCTCATGCCCTGGCGAGATGTGGTCGGACTGACCGATGACGATTTCAAACGCTATGAGGAGCACCGACGGCTGATCCGCATCGTTGCGGCGGAATCCTACCGCGATGCCTTTGCCGCATCGTGGGAACGACTGCTGATGCCCCTCCTCGGCGCGGCGATCTAGGGCGCGAGCTCCGGCGCGATGAGCTCGACCTCGTTGCCGTCAGGATCGCTCACGTACATGGTGCGCACCGCTAACACCGGATGCGTACCATCCCGCACCTCGACCCCGGCCGCGGTAAGCGCCGCTCGCGCTTCTTCGAACGTCTCAGCGCGTACCGTCAAAGCGAGGTGATGCAGGGTCCGTGGTTGAGCGAATTCGCCAGCGTCCGCGGACAGCGGCACGAGAACCACAAGCGACGGAATGCGGTCGGTCGCCTGTCCGGCGCGGAAGAAGATGGGACCGGGCTGTTCCAGCGGAGAAATGCGCTCGAGTCCAAGCAGATCGCCGTAAAACGCGACCGCACGCGCCGCGTTGCGGACATTGAGCACCACTTCGGCCAACCCATCGATCTGGATCATCGTTGCCGTCCCTTCCAGTCACCGCGGAGGACCATTGATCTCTCTCCCGCTGATTTCCCGCAACCGCGAGGAAATGAGACGATACGCGGATATCATCGGCGATCTGCTAGGATGCGCGAACTTTCCAGTGGACGCCGATCGGAACGAGGCAGACCGATCGTTGGAAACAAAGTGGAGGAGAGATACCAATGAGTGAGCGCGATCCCCTCTCGATGTCAACCGACAACACGGCACAAGGACGCGCGGATGCGGATACTGTCGAAGGTGGCCCGATCAGTAAGGTCATGATTGGCGACAGCGTCGTCGATTCCACCGGCAAAGAGGTCGGCAGCGTGAAGTTCGTCAAGATGGGTGATCCCAACGCGGCGACGACCAAAGGGCAATGGAGCGACAATACGGGTTTGCTGAGTGCATGGGCCAATGATTTCGATCTCGGTCAGCTTCCAGAACAGGCTCAAGGCGAGTTCATGCGCGTCGGGTTCATCCACATCGACGTCTCCCTGGCCGCTGACAAGTTCGCCGGGGCAGGCATGATCGAACGCGTCGCAGACAACACGGTCCACCTCAACGTCCCGGAGGCGAACCTGATCTAGGTGGAGTCGGCACGATCGCCTGGATTGACTGGGAAGAGATCGGCACTCAGATATCGCGCGCCGGTGTCACAGGCGATTGTGGCGATGGTGAATCCCGGCGTCGAACCAGTCGCCAATTGCAAAGCGGCGGCTACATTGGCGCCAGTTGAGTACCCGGCGAGGATGCCTTCGCGGCGGGCCAGATCGCGAGCCGTTTTCACGGCATCCTGATCGCTTATCGGAATCGTGCCGTCGCAGAGGTGCGGCTCCCATTGCGGCGGGATCATTGCGTACCCGGCACCCTGCAATTTGTGGGCGGAATGCGCGATCGCCTGCCCTGCCAGCGGTTGCGCCCCCTCCGGTTCGACCGCCAGACAGCGAATCGCCGCGTCACGCGCCTTCAATGCCCGTGCGACCCCGACGAACGTCCCTCCCGTGCCGACGATCGTGACGAATGCGCCGAGCGCGCCGCCCGCCTGTTCCCACAATTCCGGTCCGGTTCCCAACTCGTGGGCGCGGGGATTCGACGGGTTCGTGAACTGATCGGGCCGCCATGCCCCGAGCTCCTGTACCAGCTCCTCTGTTCGGCGTTCGACGAGAGCGAGATCTTCGCCGCTCACCTGCCCTGGTTCACCGCCCGGCGCCTGCGGTACGAGCTCGACCTCCGCCCCGAATGCCGCGAGCAATTGCCGCCGTTCAGGACTATTCCCCACACTCATCACGGCGATCAGGCGATACCCCATCACCGCACAGGCGACGGCGAGACCGATACCCATATTGCCACTGGTGAGCTCGACCACCGGCATTCCCGCCCGCAGCGTGCCCTGCCCCTCCGCATCGCGCAGACAATGCAATGCGGGGCGGTCCTTGATGCTGCCACCGGGATTCATAGATTCCAGCTTCAGCAGGACACGTCCCGGCAACCCGGCCGTCAGCCGCTCGAGCCAGACGCTGGGAGTACCGCCGATGGCGCCAACAATGGAGGGTGCGGCCAGTGCGAAATTCGCCATGCGGCTCTGTTCCTCCGGAATCGAGATGTCGTTCGATGCGAGAGGTGGCCCAAACGCGGCGCTATACTCACCGAGTATGCCTGAGATCACCTTCCTTGGCACCGGGACCTCCAATGGCATCCCGGTGATCGGTTGTGAGTGCGACGTATGCCATTCGTCCGATCCTCGTGACCGGCGCACCCGGACCTCGGCGCTCGTCCGCTTCGGAGACCACTCGATCCTGATTGACACCGCAACCGAGCTGCGATCGCAGGCGCTGGCCAACGACGTACGCTGTATTGACGCGGTTCTCATGACTCATGCCCACGCCGATCATGTCGGTGGTTTCGACGATCTGCGCCGGTTCAACGAGTTGCGGCAGGAACACCTCCCGGTTTATGCCAATTCCGTTACGGCCGCAGCAATTCGTGAACGCTTTGCCTACGCCCTGACCGACCTCTATCCGTT
Organism: Chloroflexia bacterium; assembly: GCA_013697005.1. Taxonomy (GTDB): domain Bacteria; phylum Chloroflexota; class Chloroflexia; order Thermomicrobiales; family UBA6265; genus JACCXM01. Next base: position 13,775 of record JACCXM010000034.1, read on the forward strand.
TTATGGTGGAAAACCGGATCTCATCTTGCACGAGATCACGGGTCCCTTCGACCTCTTCGGCCAGGACGTCATTCCCATCCCGGTCCTCCACGGCCGGCTCCCAATCGTCGGGTTTCGCTTCGGCGATCTCGCCTACATCACCGATGCCAAGGAGATCCCCAGCGCGTCGCTCGACATGCTGCGTGACCTGGACATTCTGGTCCTGAATGGATTGCGGGAACGAAGTCATCCCACGCACCTCAGCTTCGCGGACGCCGTCGACATCATCGAGAGCGTGCAGCCGCGCCGGGCGTATCTGGTGCATCTTTCCCACGAAACCAGCCACGTTCAGGCCCAACAGCTCGTTCCTGCCGGAATCGAGATTGCCTGGGATGGGTTGACGGTCACGACGCGTTCCGGTTGAACGGCACGTTGCGAAACGCGATGTGTCGTCCTCGGGTACTATCCGCGCACGGACACAGATGTCAGGAAACAGACAGGTCAGGGTGGATTTTGCGCGGCCGTGGCATGGCGCGGCACGCACAGGAACGCGTGAGGAGAGAACAGTGACGCGACAACATGACCCCGGACGCCAGTTCGACATCCGTATGGCAGGGTATCTCTCAGAATTGCGCCAATGCTGGACCAGCCGCCGTGGTTTTCTCAAACTAGCCGCGGGCTCCACAGGCGCGGCCGCGCTCACGACCGCGTTCGGCAGCCAGTCCGAAGCGGTGAAACGGCGTCTGCTTCCTGGGCTTTACGTCCTTGCTCAGGATCAGACTTCTGTCACCTTCGCGCTTGAAGGTGACGTCCGTGGTCTCGAACCAGCATTGTCTTACGACTTCACCGCGAATCCGGTGGTCTGCAACATCTCTGAAGGTTTGATGGTCTTCACTCCAGAAGGGACCCTCGAACCGCTCATCGCTGAATCTTTCGACCAGCCGGACGAACTGACGTATATCTACACGCTGCGGGATGGCGTGGTCTTCTCCGACGGGACAGCGGTCACCGCGGATGATGTTGTGGCATCCATCGCCCGCGTCCGCGATGCAGAGGTGGCGGGACCGCTGGCATGGATGTACGACGTGCCGGAAGCCGTAGTTGAGAAGACCGACGAGAAGACAATCACGGTCACATTGACTACTCCAAGCGCGCTTTTCCGCTACGTTCCCGCGACTACCGCCGGTCACGTCATTCCCGCGGCCGCCATCGAGCAGTACGGACTTGACTTACTGCGGAATCCCATCGGCACTGGTCCATACAAATTCGTGCGGTGGGACGCAGGCACCCAGATCGAGCTCGAGAAAAACACCAACTACTGGCAGGAAGGAAAGCCTCACTTCGATCGATTCATCTACCAGATCGTTGAAGAAGGCACGACGCGCATCGCGGGTCTCAAAAACGACGAGCTAAATCTGCTGACCGCGGTTCCGCCAGACCAGATCGAGGCGGTTTCCGGCTTCGAGAACGTCAACATGCAGGAAGTCGTCGGATACACGATCACGTTGGTGGCACTCCGCAACGATCAGCCGCCATTCGATGACGTGAACATCCGCAAAGCGGTCAACCACGCAATCGATCTCCAGGCGATCATGGAAAACATCGTCGGAGTCACCGGCGTTCAATCGCGGAATACCCCGGTGCCGCCGAATATGCTCGGCAGCGCCTCGGAGGAGCTAGAGCCTGTTCCCTACGATCTTGATATGGCCAAGGAGCTAATGGCAGCGTCGAGCATGCCAGACGGATTCGCCACTACCCTGAATGTCATCGCGCCGAACGACATTTGGATTCCGCAAGCTATCGCCATTCAAGAGGCGCTGCAGGAGATCAATATCGAGGTCGAGGTCGTGCAGATGCCGTACGCCGACATGATCACCTTGCAACAGGCAGGCGACTACGAGGGCATGCTCCATTTCTTCTGGGGTTCGGATTTCCCTGATGCGGCCGGCAATCTCGTACCGTTGTTCCTGTCCACGAATGTGCCACCGCAGAACAACCACTCCTACTACAACAATCCAGAGGTGGATGAGCTCCTGATCGCTTCGGAGGCGGAGCTCGACGTGGAGGCGCGTTTGGACTTACTCCGCCAAGCCCAGCAGTTGATCTCGGCCGACCAGCCCGCGATCTTCCTCGAGCATTCCAAGTGGTTCCTGCCGATGTCGACAACCCTCGCGGGGTATATGTTGACACCACTGTGGTACTGGGATTCGTTTGGCCGTGATCTCGTGCCAGCGTCTACGTAGGGTTGCATGGCATGCGGCGGGTGTCGCGCAGTTTCGCGGCGTCCGCCGGCACGTGGGGTAGCATCAGGTTCTCATGATTTCGCGCCACGAGGGGTATATCGACGTTGGCCCTGGCCGCGTCTGGTATGAAAGCGCGGGTAGCGGCGATCGTACGTTGCTGCTGCTGCACGGCGGTCCCGGCGGGAATTCCGAGGATTTGTCGCAGTTTCTCGAGCTGGCCGAGCACGGGTTCCGCGTGGTTCGTTACGATCAGCTCGGCTCCTGGCGTTCCGACCAGCCGGACGATCTCTCACTGTGGAACGTGCCCCGTTTCAGCGCCGAAGTCGAAACGGTGCGCCAGGCACTCGATCTCGGGCAGATGCATCTGCTCGGCCAATCGTGGGGCGCATTTCTGGCGATCGAGTACGCGCTTCACCACGGACAGCACCTGCGCAGCCTGACGCTGGCCTCGGGCGCCGCCAGCACCCGCGAGTGTGTCGCCGGCATGAACGCCTGGCGTGAGGAGTTACCACCAGAAACTCAGGCAACGCTGGTGCGCCATGAGGCGAGTCGGGAGTACGGTCATCCGGATTATCTGGCGGCAATGGACATCCTTTACCGGCGCAACTTCTGCCGTGTCAGGCCCTGGCCCGATTCCCTGCAACGAGCGATGGAACACATGAGCTTGCCGGTCTATACCTCGATGTGGGGACCGAATGAGTTCACCTGCACTGGCAGTCTGCTGGAATGGGATCGCACCGACCGGCTCGGAGAAATCGCCGTCCCCACCCTGATCACCGTCGGGGAGTTTGACGAGGTGCACCCCTCGTGCGCGCGAACCATGTACAACGGTATCCGCGGCTCGCAGCTCGAAATCTTCCCTGACGGCGGCCACGCCGTGCATCTGGAACAACACGAACGCTATCGCAGCGTTCTGCTCGCCTTCCTCGACCGCGTCGATGCCAAAGCGCGTTACGAAGTGCCTGCCTGATGGTCAGACTGATTCTCACCCGGCTCTTGACGCTGATTCCGCTCATGTTCCTGGTAACGACGATCGTCTTTTTCATGGTCCGCTTCGTTCCCGGCGATCCGGCACGGATCATGGTTGGCGGGCAGCGCATCAGCGAGCAGAATCTCGCCAATATCCGCGCCGCCTACCGGTTGGACCAGCCGCTTTTCACGCAGTACCGGCTGTGGGTCGCTGACCTCCTGCAAGGCAACCTCGGGCGGTCATACCGGCAGCGAACCGCGGTAACCACTCTCATCGCCGAGCGG
>JACCXM010000065.1 GCA_013697005.1 Chloroflexia bacterium
TCTGGGAAGGGGAGAGTCGCTGGACCGCCGCCCAGCTTCTGCGCGCGGCGGCTGAGGGTGATGAACACCGCTCCCTCGTGCACGAAGCGCGATCGTGGTTGCGCGCGGCGCTCGCCGGCGGCCCGCGCCCGGCGAAAGACATGCTGGGCGAAGCCGCCGAGCGCGGTGTGGCCAGGAGCACCCTCCTCACCGCACGGAAGGCGGAGGGTGTTGCCGTTCACAAGGAGCGGGTCGCCAACGGCCGCTGGCTCTGGTCGCTGCATGATGCGAGCGGCGAAGAATCGGGCTCTGCCGCAGATCACATGCACTCGGATTCTTCGAACTCTTCAAGCTCTTCAAACTCTTCGCCCCACCCCTGATCGCCTGGCGCAACCTGCAACCAACCCCCACTCTCCCCGCGCTGCGCGGCGAAAAAGCCCCTCTCCCCGACGCACTTGGACACTGGGAGAGGGGTTGGGGTGAGGGTTTCTCAGGGCATGGGGTGCGGAGTTTCTCCGCCTACCGCCCGCCGACCCGCGCTCTCCAACTCTGAGCGTCGTCCTCACCGGCGCGCATCGGGATCACCGTCGCCGCGGCGCCCGCTGCCACCCCCGCCGGCGCTGGACGCGGGCTCATGTACCCACCTGGTTCCCAGCCCGGTCGCCGGCTCTGGCTGAGATCGACACCCACCGTCTGCCCGGCGACGGGTTGCAACTGGGCGACCTCGTCCCGCGTCAGTTGCGCCCAGACCCGCTCGCCGTCCGGTAAATACAGCTCCATGCGGTTGTCGAAACCAAGGGTAATCACTCGTTCGACCACCGCCGGGATGCATCCCTCCTGGTCCGGGTGGCAGATGACGACCTCATGCGGGCGGATGTAGGCATCGCCGATGCGGTTGACCTTGCCCACGAAGCTCATCACGAACTCCGTCGCCGGATGCTCGTACAGCTCGGCCGGAGTGCCCACCTGCTCGATGCGCCCGTGATTCATGACCACGATGCGCGAGGCGACTTCCATCGCCTCCTCTTGGTCGTGCGTCACCAGCACGGTCGTGACGTGTACCTCGTCGTGCAGCCGGCGTAGCCAGTCGCGCAGCTCTTCGCGCACGCGCGCGTCGAGCGCTCCGAACGGCTCGTCCAGCAGCAGCACCCGTGGTTCCACCGCCAGCGCCCGCGCCAGGGCCATCCGTTGCCGCTGCCCGCCGGAGAGCTGCGCCGGGTAGCGCTCGGCGAACCCGTCGAGCTGGACGAGGTGCAGCAGCTCGTCGACGCGCTGCCGGATTTCGGCTTTGGGCCGCTTGCGGATGCGCAGACCGAACCCAACGTTGTCGCGCACGGTCATGTGCTTGAACGCGGCGTAATGCTGGAACACGAACCCGACGTTGCGCCGCTGCGGGGGCAATCCGGTGGCCAGCTCGCCGCCGATGACGATCTCGCCGCTATCCGGCTCTTCCAACCCGGCGATCGCCCGCAGCAAGGTCGATTTACCGCTGCCGCTCGGTCCCAGCAGCGCCGTCAGCGAGCCGTCCGGCACCTCGACCGAGACATCGTCCAGCGCGCGGAACGTCCCATAGTGCTTGTGCAGATTGCGGACCGAGATCCCCATTACTGGCCTTCCCGCGGCTTCAGCCGCTGCATGAACACAAGGGTCAAGAGCGCGAGCGCCGCGAGCACCAACGACGCCGTATAGGCACTCGTCAGATCGAGGGCCAGGAACCGCTCCTCGACATGGATGGTCAGCGTCTCGGTGCGACCGGAGAGCTTGCCGGAAACGATGGCCACCGCCCCGTACTCGCCCAGCGCCCGCGCCGTGGTCAGTACCACCCCGAAGGCGACTCCGACGCGGATCGCGGGAAAGGTGATCATGCGGAAGATCTGCCAGTCCGACGCGCCCAGGGTGCGCGCCGCCTGTTCCTGCTCGGTGCCGATCTCGCGCAGCACCGGGATCACCTCCCGCGCCACGAACGGGATGCAGATGAAGATCGTCGCCAGCACCATCCCCGGCAGCGCGAAGATGACCCGGATACCATGATCCGCCAGCCAGCCGCCGAACTCGCCACGACGGCCGTAGATGATGATCAGGGAAAGCCCGACGACGACCGGGGAGACGCCGAGTGGCAGATCGAGGAGGGCAGTCAGCACCTGCTTGCCACGGAACTCGCGGCGGACGATGACCAGCGCGAAGAGGATACCGAAGATCGTATTCAACGGCACCGCGATCAATGTGATGATCAGCGTCAGCTTCAGCGCGTGCAGAAACACGGGGCGTGTCAAAGCCTCCCACACCGGGGTCAGCCCGCCGGCGAACGTCTGCCAGATCAGAATGGCCACCGGTCCCGCCACCAGCAGTCCCAGAT
>JACCXM010000079.1 GCA_013697005.1 Chloroflexia bacterium
TTCACGACTACCTTCCCGGTGGCGGTGTTCCGTTCCTGGCGCTGGTGGTCGGCTGTGGGTGCGGCGTTCTCGGTCGTGTCGTTCTCCTTGATGTGGTACGTCGCCGCCAACCCGCGCGTGCAGACCCAACTCCTCCCGGCGGAGCAGATCAAGCAGCTGGTGGAGAACGACTTCGCCAGCTACTACTCCGACCCCGAGGCCGGCTCTTTCGCGGCCCAGGTGTGGACCAACAACGCCCTGCTCGCCGCCGGGGTCCTGGTCTGCGGAATCCTGCTGCCGCTGGTCGTCTACCTCCTGGTAGTCAACGCGGTGAACGTTGGCGTCATCGGCGGGATCATGATCGGCAATGGTCACGCTGCTGAGTTCTTCGGGCTCATCTCCCCGCACGGGATCCTCGAGTTGACGGCGGTGTTCGTGGCCGCCGGCGCCGGGTTGCGCCTGGGCTGGTCCTGGATAGACCCCGGACCCCGCCCGCGCGGGCGGGCGCTGGCCGAGGAGACGCGCGCGGCGATCAGCATTGCCGGCGGTCTGGTGGTGGTGTTGGCCGTCAGCGGGGTGATCGAAGCCTTCGTCACCCCATCCGGCCTGCCCACCTGGGCTCGAGTGGGCATCGGCGTGCTGGCCGAAGCGCTATTCATCGGCTACGTCGTCGTGCTCGGCGGCCGGGCCGCCCGAGCGGGGATCACCGGCGATCTTGACGTGGGCCTGCGCGAGGATGTCGCGCCCGCAGCCTGAGGAGAACCTCCCGGGATTACAGCCGGCCCTCGGCCTTGAGCGCCAAGTAGGCATCGGCAACCACCGAGGCGAAGATGTCCGGCGGTGCATCGACGACTTCGACGCCGCGCCGGCGCAGCGTGGCAGTCAGCCTGGCTCGCTCGGCGAGGGCGCGCTCGGCGGCGGCGGCCGGGTCCGGCAGCGGTGGCAGCGGGGCGGGGGAGCGCCGCTGCGTGGCCGCCCACATCTCCGCCGCTTGCCTGGTGAAGTCCACTGCCCCTTGCCACGGCTGCGGCAACCCGAATGCCCGGGCGAGCGTCCATGGAGCCGCGGCAAAGGTGAGCCCGTTTGTGTCACAGAAGGCCTCAGTGGCGCCGAAGAGCCACGCGGCCTCCTGCCAGCGCCCGGCCGTCGCCACCATCCCCGCAATCCGGGCCAGGGTGACGGCACTGCACGACGGCTCCTGGAATCGCCACGCGTGGTCCAACGATCGTTGATAGTGCGCGAGGGCCGTCGCCAGCGATCCCTGGCAATGTTCGACAGAGCCCAGCGTCAGCAGTGGCAAGCACGAATACGGTTGCTCCTCGCCAGACGCTGCAGCAAGCGTCCGCTGCCGCGCGATCACCTCGCGCAGGCGCCGTTCCGCCCCCGGCAGATCGGCCTGATCCTTGGTCAGGACACTCTGCAGCCAGAGGACATTCGTCGCGGCGCGTGCGGCCCACGGCGTATCGCCGAGGGTGGCAAGCGTGGCTAGCGCCGCATCGATGTACGTGATGGTGCGCGCCGGGTCGTCCAGGGCGAGCGAAATGGATGCGGCTTGCTGGGCGATCCGGGGAGCATCGCCGGATGCCTCGAAATAGCGCACGCTCTGTTAGCACAGCGCCAGCGCCGCGGCCGACCTTTGGGGGGCGAACCCGGAGAGCGCGAGTTGGCCGATGGCGCGCGCCGGGTCCGAGATTGCGGCGTCCTGCGCGAGACCCCATTCCAGCCAGTCGCGGCCTTCGGGGCGGCGTCCGCGTAGCTTCCAGAAATACGAGAGTGCGCCGCTGAGCGCCACCACGCGCGAGACATCTCCAATGTCGCGCAGCCAGGTCAATGCCGCATGGAGATTGGCATACTCCGTCTCCAGGTGATCGAGAATTTCCTGCGCGTGCGGAAGGTGCGCGGCGAGCCAGGCATCGCGCGTCTCGACCAGGTGGAGGAAATACCCCGCGTGCCGGTCGCGCGCAACCGCGTTCTCCCCGCTCTCCGCCAGACGGTCGACCACAAACTCGCGGATGGTTTCCAGAGTCGTGAAGCGCGGCTCGCCGTCGCGCTCCATGCGGTAGACCAGACTGTGGTCGACCAGGGCGCTGAGGGTAAGCACGATGTCCCGCCCTTGGGGGTAACCCTGCCAACCGCTCGCGACGGCCCGCATCGCCTCCAGCGTGGCGCCACCGCTGAAGACCGCCAGGCGCCGGAAGAGCGCTTGTTCCGCGGGCGCGAGCAGATCGTAAGACCAGGCGATCGTCGCCTGGAGGGTCTGCTGGCGGGGCGGCGCATCGCGGGGTCCATCGCGCAAGATCGCCAGCCGATGCGTCATCTGGGCCAGCAGCGCGTCCGGCGAGAGGATCGTGATCCGCGCTGCGGCCAGCTCGATCGCCAGCGGTAATCCGTCCAGCGCGCGACAGATCGCCGCCACGGTCGGGGCGTTGCTTTCGGATAGCGTGAACGCGGGCCACACCGCCCGCGCGCGCTCGACAAACAACCGCACCGCGTCGTTTTGCGCCAGGGTATCCATGGAAGGCGCGGCTGGTGGCGGGAGGGCGAAAGGCAGGACGAGCAAGACCTGCTCACCCCGGATATGGAGTGGCGCCCGGCTGGTGATCAGAACTTGCAGGGCGAGACAGGCGGTAAGCAAACGGGCAACGACATCGGCGGTATCGGCCAGGACATGCTCGCAGTTGTCGAGCAGCAGCAGGGTTTGCCGGGACTGCAGATGGCGGACGAGCTCATCGGCAACCGGCCGGCCGGGCCTCGGGTTGATGCCGAGCGCCCTGGCGACGGTTACGAACACACGATCCGACCCGCGCACGGGGGCGAGATCGACCCAGGCCACACCATCGGCGAAGGACGCGGCGATGTCCTTGGCGATCGCGAGACCCAGCCGGGTTTTGCCCACGCCGCCCGGACCGGTCAGGGTCAGGAGGGGCAGCGCGTCATCGACCAGCAGTGTCCGGGCGTGGGCACGCTCCCCGTCGCGGCCAATGAGCGGGGTGCGAGGCTGAGACTGGTGCAGACGTTCGAGCGGTAGCGCGTCGGCAATGGTGACTCAACAGTAACAGAAGGCTTGCGGCTATCAGCTATCAGCTAACGGCTTTCAGCTCCGAACCGGATCCCCAGCTTGATCGATTCCTCCGGCCGCTCGTCGATCGCCCGGTAGGCCTCGGCGCTTTCATCGAATGACACGATGGGGGTGATGATGCCCTGGGTGCGGATGCGGCCGCTGACCAGCCACTAAAGCGCCAGATCGACCAGCCGCTGCAGGTCCCAGAC